>JBFRWG010000051.1:0-3323 GCA_051439445.1 Crocosphaera sp. | reverse complement strand
CCCCCCCTCTTTTTTCATGCATACGAGGTATTACGAGATTAGGGCGGGTGTATTGTGGGATGGTTTTTTTTTATAAGAGAATGTTCTTACTAATGTACATTTAAAATATAAAAGCGACTTGTTTAGTGAAGGAGGAGAGAAAGGAGAAGGCAGTAGAGAGGGGATCACAGCTTAGTTTGCATTTTTTAAATCCCACTACTTAGATGACCTTTGATTAAGAATTATTTAAGTCAAGTCTAATCGCTAATCATACATTAAACGAATTGTATGAATCAAATTGTTTTAATAGCTTGACCATGTTATAATGTTTCGTCAGCGAAATATTAGCAAAAAAGTAGACCTTGTTAATGAATAAGCTTTCACTATACAAATCGATTCCCCTGAAGAAAAACCGAGGTGGTGTTTAATGGCTAGAATGACTGAGCATAGCAATATTTGTTTAACGACCCTAGCCATAGGAAGTGAATATCGAGAACTGGCCCAAATACTTGCTCAAGATGCCTTGGAAGTCTGCGATGGAACCCCTTTCGTTATTCTAACGGATCAACCCAAAGCTTTTGTAAGATTCAAAAATGTTATACCAATTAAACATCAAATACAATCGGTGGGTATTTATCATGATAAACTTTGTGCTTTGAAAGAAAGTTTAAAGCATTTTGATTGTGGCATTTTTTTAGATTCAGATTGTAGATTATTTGATAATATAGTTGTCTCAAGACCTTGGAAACAAGGACTAACGGTTAGAAGTTGTCATAACTTGTTGAAGTTTGTAACAAGATATCAAAGAAAACAGAAAGTTGATTTTAATCAAAATAAGAAGTATCGAATTGTTTCATATGTTGGTACTAAGTATAATGTTAATCTAGAAGATTGTAAATTTGTCGGAGAGATTTTATTTGCCTTAAGAAAAGACAATTTAAAGAATTATGAGACGTTTTTAAGGGTTTGGGATGAGGTAAGACTGTTATTTGAAGGGAATGGAGTTTTTAATGGAGAAGGAATGACCATTGGTTTAGCGGCTCATATAGCCAATTTGAATATATATCACTATGATAGTGGTTATTTAGATACAGAATGCAATAAAAATATTGATTACGTTTACAAAGATAGATTGTTTTATAGTAGAAACGATGTTGCTCCAGAAATTAGTCAAAAGTTGCAAGATTTTAGAAGGGAAAGGAAGGAGATTGAACAAAAATATTCTTGGCTCAAAAAAATCAAAAAACCCCTTAAAAACTTGACAAGAGAAAGACGATTGAAAAAATTGAAAAGTCAGTATAACATAGTAGAGTTATAGTCTGGTAGTGAGATGAAAATTTATTACTATAAAGAACAAAACTTTGGAGATCAGCTAAATCCCTGGTTATGGAATCAACTCCTCTCTGGCCTTATTGATCATGATCCAAAAATAGCTTTTTTGGGAATTGGTACATTGCTCAATAATAATTATCTTGGCAAAATAAAAAAAGCTCAACATAAAATTATTTTTAGCACCGGGTTTGGTTATGGAAAGGAAGATAATATTGATTTAGATGCAACTCATAAAATTTACTGTGTTAGGGGACCTTTAACAGCAGAAAAGTTAGGTCTGCCAGAAAACTTAGCCATCACAGATGGCGCCTTGTTAGTTAGAAGTGTTTTTAACTATAAAAGCTATGAGAAAAAATATAAGTATGCTTATATGCCTCATTATCAGTTAGCAGGAGATGGATGGGCTTTAGCTTGTGAGAAAATCGGATTTGGTTATATTGATCCGCGTTGGTCAGTGGACAAAGTTTTAAGCAGCATCAGTGAAACAGAAATTTTATTAGCAGAGGCCATGCACGGTGCTATCATTGCCGATACGTTTCGTGTCCCTTGGATTCCAATTATTACGAATACCTCTATTCTTAAATTTAAATGGCTAGATTGGTGTGCTTCTTTGGATGTTGATTATCAACCAGCCTCTATGGAACGACTTCATCACCCTAGAGAAAAATTAGATATGTATACTCCCGTACGCAAGGTTCGAGATTTCTTGAGACAATCTCAAGCAGCTAGACAATTAACTGAAATTACGCAACTCTATAAACCAGTTTTAAGTACGCAAACCAAGAGCAATGAATGTTATGACAAACTTGAGGACAAACTTCAATCTCTTAAGAAAGATATGGCCAACGGGGTATTTACACAAAAGAAATGAAATCGAATTATGTCTAAGAAATTTCCTAATTGGTTATTAGCTTTATTGTTAATTTTGACAACAACTTTAACCACTCAATATTTTTCAATGGGAATGATGAGCTTAACTGTTTTTAGTTTAGCTTATCTAACGAAAGGAATGAGAAAAAATAAAGGCTATAGAAACGATCAATAGTCGATATTCCTCTACTGAACTTGTGGGAAAGAAAACAACCTCTAGGTACATTAATACTAAAAGTTGCCATAGATTCCATTTTATGTTATGTACTGGACATTTTCATTCTCAGTAATTTAATGGTAGTTTCCTATCCTAGCGTTAGAATCCCCAAAAAAATGTAAATAAATACCCCATTAGGGGTTTAGCACGTTTATTCACCAAAGTGACTATTATGCGATCGCTGACAAAGATTTATCATTAACTCAGCACATAAGTTAATGATCTATGATCACTGATCATGGGAAATTTTTTATTGGGAACCGTTTTAACCGCCGGGTCTGCCTTGTTGTTAGGACAAGGGCGATCGCAAAACACAAGACAAACCCAAAAGGTAGAACGGAACAAGCAAGACAATTTTAACCAACCCAGAAGTAGCTATGGAGACTACGTTAGTCGTGTGTGGGGATGGGGGAGAGTGTCAGGAATATTAATTTACAATCTGTTGCCTCCAGTTGAGGAAGTTTCTGTCACCGTAACCGAAGAAACTCAAAGTCAACCATCAGGGGGCAAAGGTGGGGGAAGAAACACAACAACAACTGTCACAGAAGAACGAACGTACTCTTATTACGGAGATGGGGCATGGATTTTATCTCAGGAAGTGTCAAGCGACGCTCTTAAAGAAGTTCGGCTAAATGGCCGCCTATTCTGGAAGGACGGCACAATGGACAGTAAATATTCTTCGCAAGGATGTTTGCTGCGTTAGCAGCATTTCCTAACTGGTTTAGATAGTTGACGGCTGTGGTGATACCTTTGAACACGGCAAAACTAACCGTTATGGCTACTAAGGCATTTTTGAACTTAGCCTGCATTATTCGTGAGAGAATTAAGAACAAGCCTGAAAGCCTTATGCAATCAGGAATATGGAGATTTAACCCCAATAACAGTCTGTGATTTTTATCTATTACTAACTATTGATTATTTAATT
>JBFRWG010000050.1:0-13269 GCA_051439445.1 Crocosphaera sp. | reverse complement strand
ACTATAGACGATTTATTCAAATCTTGGTTTATTCAATATTGAGAAGTTGGTTTCTATGAGCTATAAGTATAAGTTGACTCGTTTAGTAGCGTTAGGTAGTAACTTAAGTATTTCATCAGAAATCATTAGACTGATCATTTCACCTCCTAAAAATTGAAAATATTAGAACAATCAAACTCGAAACATTTCTGCTAGTCTTGTCCCTGGACTATCTAAACGCTTATACGGATCTCGTGGTAATGAAAGAGGTTGTGTAGGTAGGCCAAAAGGATATTTTCCCCACCGTTCATTATAAATAAACCAGACAGGAAAAAAGCCATTTTTAGCAGATACTGAATTAGACAATTTATTAATAGTTAGCCATTGATTATGTCTATATTGATACCAACCAACTTTATTAGCAAATTGAAGATAAGCATCTAGATTTGATTCATTAGAGGGAATACTACCACGAAATTCTGTGTAACTTGTCCACTGTTCCTTAAATCCATATTTTTGATCAGAATATCTACTCCAGTTATCATCAAGACTTCGTAACGTTTCGCAGCTTAAATGAGTTACTTCATTTTTATCTAAAACACCATCTTTATTGCTATCTCCCTCTTTAACTAACATTTCCCAAGTTTTATCATTGGCTTGAATCCATCTTTTTTTTGATAATAATTCTTCTAGAGAAGGTGAATATATTCTAATAGCTTGCCATTGAGGATATAAATGAATAGGAATGGCTAATGAACTATTTTTTTCCTCTGTTTGTGGATCTTTATCCCCTTTAGTTAAAATACCAACTAATTCTCCCTCCCCATTAACTACTGGTCCCCCACTCATTCCGGTATCAGAAAAAACGCCTAATTTAAGCGTTGCGCCATCCTTCTTTCTAATACTATCAAGAGTTAAAATATTTGCAACTTTTCCTTCATAAACTGTCGGACTATAGGTCCTTCTGCCAACGGCTGAGGAAGGCAGAGGATACCCTAAAATGGTAATATCCTCTCTTTTTTGTAACTGATTACTATCTCCTATTTTAGCTATGGGATAATTAGCACTGCTTTGGATTTTAATCTCAGCTAAATCATAATTGTTAATTTGCCTAATGTCTCTGTTAGAATCTATAATGTGTTTACTGATAATTTGCCGATTCGCAGGATTAATAATTAGAACTTCATAACTTCTTTTTTTCTCAACAACATGATAAGCCGTTAAAATATTATAGAATTGTCCCTGACGATCAAAAACGACCCCAGAACCACCATGTTTGGTATCACCTAATACATCGATCCTAATGGTAACCGCTTCTAGTTGTGTTGAATTAAATTCAGCACTCGCAACTTTTAAAGGAAAGAATATTGAAATGATACTCAACAATAAAAATTGGCATTTAATCATTGTCCTAAATTCAAATCTGCAATGGCTTCTAAAAATTCATCAATATCATAACAAATATCCTCACTTACTTCATCGCAATAAAAACGAGCTTCTCCCGTTAATTTTAAATCCGTTCTATATCTAAGAGCAAACATTTTATCCAAAACCCTTGCTGCATCTTCTTTTTTATTTAACTTAACTATTATATTTCTGTCATTACAGGGTTGATTGTCTTCTTCGACAAAACAAATGACTGGATAACCCTGTTGAGATTTGCCTGCTCGAAAATAAAGTTTATTCCATGTTTTATCATGTATTCTAGCTTGAATAATCTCAGAAACTTTTTCACATCTTTCTTCAGGTGTCTCCCCTGCAACTTCTCCTACCCAATAAATCAGTGGAATAAAATTTCCTGTTGTATTTTTCATCATCGTAGAAGGATACTCATCGTTACTTTTGGGATATTTAACCTTTTTTTCGCAATAGACATCTCCCCTATTTTGTGCTTTACTTTGGCTTATAAACTGTGAACTAATAATAATTACTGTAATAAAGAGAGATTGGAGAAATTTAACAAGATTCATCAAAGTTAAAATAAGGTTTACAGAAACAAGTCGAAAAGACTTTACATAAGGCCCATTAAACTGAGGTTAATGCACTCTACAAGCTATCAGGATCTTCTCCCAATTCTCTCAGTCTAGCCGCTAAACGTTCAGCCCTTTGTTGTTCACTATCAGCCCTTTGTTTCTCAGCTTCCTTGGGTAATAGAACTAAATTTTCTTCAGTATCATAAAACCGTAACCAAGGGGCAAAATCTCGATTAATTTCTCCTTGCCAAACCCCCACCCATAAGTTCAATTTCTGACACCATAACCATCCTTGATCATTGGCTACTAAGTCTTCATAACTTCCAGATGTTCCTAAATGCCAACCTTGTAAAGAATTAGCATCAAAGGGATTATAAACAAAATAGTCAGCCGTTTTAAAGGTTCTTTCATAGAGGTCTTTTTTCGTCGTCAAATCTGTCTTTGCGGTACTGGGTGACATTAATTCGATAATGACATCAGGATAGCGTCCCCCTTCATCCCAAACTACCCAACCTTGCCGGGTATAGCTACCATCTACATCAAGGACAGCAAAAAAATCGGGGCCTTTGAAATCTTTATTTTTGACCTGTTCTCGGCTGAAATAAATAAACATATTTCCCCCAGTGAAAAAGTCAGTGCGATCGCTATAAACTTCTAACAAGGAATCGCAAAGTAGATTAATATTGATACGGTGACGATTACTTTCCAAGGGTTCTCCATCATCAAAAATTAAATCGCTGGGGGGTTGATTTTGTTCCCACCAGTCTTCGGTTTCGGTAGAAGATTGTGCGCTAAGGGTTTCAGTCAGTTCAGCAGACATACTATGATTTCGTGAACAGTAATATACATTTTAACCTATCTGCAACAGAGGCCGTTAAATGTAGGATGAGCCAATGCTTAATCAGCAATAATTATATAGATTTAGGTTGCTGGTGGGCAAGTCTTGAAAATGCTTTAATTAACCTTCAAACCCTTCCTTCTTGCCCACCCTACAAGCTAGAATAATTATTATTCTTAATCATAGATAATTAGAGTTTTCTAAATTTTCCACACTTCTATCATTTTATTGAGTTTTTGTCGCTTCGTTTCTCCCATTTACTAATTAAAGCTTGTTGAATATATTCTGTTTCTAAATAAAAGGTTTTCGGTGTCACAAAATTATATACATAAAGTGCATTAAACTGAGTGTAATAACCCCTATAAGATTGACTGTTTGCGTATAACAAACAGTGCAGAAAAAACAGAAGACAACCCATTATTTTATATCTGGTAATCGTAAAATTTTCAAGTAATTGTTGATGTTGTTAATAAATATTTATAGTTATACTTAGCATCTGTTAAAAGATTAGTGTTATATTAACTCAAACAGTTTATCAAGTGAATTATGTCAAAATTACTAGGTCTAACCCTATCGAGTTTTCTTGTGGTTCAGAGTAGCATTATGGGAACATCAGTGGTTAATGCACAACAACCTTTATATATTGCTTATCCTCCCAAGAATCATAAAACCACTGCTGATAAAATCTTCTTGATCGGAACAGCTTCACCCCAAGGAGACGTAACCATTAATGGACAGAAAATACAACGCAGTAACCAAGGTCATTTTGCTCCCTCTTTACCCTTAAAATTAGGGAAAAATCAGTTTACTTTACGCCATAATAATAAAACTATTAATATTAATGTTACTCGCAACTCCTTAACCCCTAAAATACCTAAAGGAGTTGCTTTTGCTGAAAATTCTTTATCCCCAAATCAAACAACTTCAGTCTTACCCAATACCCCCGTATGTTTCGCTGCGATCGCTGCTCCCAATGCGCAAGTTTCTGTTAATATTGCCAACCAAACCATTAACTTATTACCTCAAGACAAATGGATAAAACTACCTGCTAATTCTGCAATTTTAACGGATAGTAATAACCCAATGACTGACTCCATTACTCAGTATCAAAATTGTCAAAAATTTACTAGAATTGGAAATTTAGGTACTCCCAGATTCAACCTAAAATTAAATAATCAAACCATCTCTCAAACTGGCCAAGGAACTATCACTGTTCTCAATCCCAATCAATTAAAAATTGTTGAAGTAACCGCTAATTCTGGAGTGGCTAGAACGGGTCCAAGTACAAACTATTCCCGTTTAACCCCTTTACCTAAAGGAACCATTGCATCAGTTATTGGTCAAGAAGGAGAGTGGTTACACCTTGATTATGGTGCCTGGATCAAGAAAAAAGAAACAAAAAAATTACCTAATTTATCGTCAGCAAAAGCATTAATTAGAAGCGTAAAATTAGAGAAAAATCGAGAAGAAACAAAAGCCATTTTCCCCCTTACTTTACCTGTTCCTGTAACGGTTCATCAAGATAATAATAAAATCACCTTAACCTTACACAATACTACCGCTCAAACCGATACAATTCGTTTAGAATACGAACCCTTAATTAAAAGTTTTAGTTGGCAACAAATTAGTCCTGATAAAATTGAATACTATTTTGAACTAACTTCAGAACAACAATGGGGATATGATCTCAAATACGAAGGAACAAACCTAATTTTTACCCTGCGTCATCCCCCAAAAATCTCAACCCAAACCAATCAACCCTTACAAGGAATTAAAATCCTTTTAGATCCCGGTCATGGAGGAGATGAATGGGGAGCAAAAGGTCCTAATGGTTATCCTGAAAAATCCGTTAATTTAGTCGTTTCTAAATTATTAAAACAAGAATTATTGCAGCGAGGGGCAACGGTTTATATGACCAGAGAAACTGATAAAGATGTCTCTTTGCAAGATAGAATGAAGATGATTGATACTATTAAACCCGCTATTGCTTTGTCTATCCATTATAATGCTTTACCTGATAATGGAGATGCTATTAATACCGCAGGTATTGGTATGTTTTGGTATCATCCCCAAGCAGAACATTTATCGAAATTCTTGCATGACTATTTAGTAGAAAAAGCTAACCGACCTTCCTATGGAGTCTTTTGGAATAACTTAGCTTTAACTCGTCCCCATACCAGTCCCTCCGTATTACTTGAATTAGGATTTATGATTAATCCGACGGAGTTTGAATGGATCAGCGATGGACAACAACAAAGAAGGTTAGCCAAAATTTTAGCCGAGGGAATTACTGAATGGTTTACCCAAGTTGAGGGAATTTAGAATTAAGAATGTAGAATGTAGAATTTAGGTTTTTTCCTTCTTCATTCTAAATTCTATACTTACCTTTATATCCCATTTTTTGACCATAAGACCTCGTCGTTAACGACGGGGTTTAATCAGAGGGAGAGAGAGAAGGAAAATTTTCTCAATTGTCAGTGTCAGTTTTTTCATACAACATAGCTGGTTCTTGTTGAATATTTTCGCTGATTGGGTTAATTTTATCGATAATCGTCCCCAGTTCTTCATAGTTCGGCACATCAGCATTAGCAATGTAACCCACCGAAGCAGGGATCATCGGTGGAGCCGAGCTTAAAACATTAAGTAAGGCTTGTTGTTGTATTTGAGGAAGAGTATTAGACAATAAAATTGAACCACTCGGCACCTCATGATCATCTTGAAATAGGACACGAAATTGAGTTCCAGGGACAGTGGTACGATAACGATTGTAGTCTTCTAAAGACATGGCTGCTGCTACAACCTTTCCCTGACCAATCCATTCTAAAGCCTGTTTAGGGGTCGTAGCTAGATAAATTTTAGCTAAGGTCATCCCGTAAAGGTTAAATAGAGGAAAATAATAACCTGTTGCTGATCCGGGTTGTCCTAAAGCGATCACTTTCCCCTTTAACTCAGGAACCGTTTTCAGGGGACTGGTTTGAGCAACCACAAAAATAGAACGATTATTCAATCCCCCTTCTAAGGGCAAAATGGGTTTGTAGGTTGATTGTTTGCTGGCGATCGCCGCTAACCCAGAGGGAGCAAATACCACATCCCAAGCTTGTGCTTTAATTTGAGTGATAGCTTGCCTTTCATTATAGGTTGGCTCTAACTCTACAATACTGTTGAGTTCTTTTTCGAGATAGACTTTTAGTTCTCCATATTTTTCTTCTAATTGTTGATTGTCTCCAAAACTGATCACCCCTAGAGTAATGCGATCAGCAAAGGGTTGTCTTGACTGACAACCTAATAAGAGAAAGATAATTATAACTAGGTATAAACAACGGGATAACATTGACTTCATTAACAAAACTTAACTTTGTGAAACTTAATTGAATAGGTTGGATAGTCTCAGGGGCCCCATGAAACTTTTGGGGATTTTATGGGCATACTATTATCATCATAAGGCTTTTCCTAACCTTATATGAGAATTTGACTGGGTTAGAAATAATTTTCTTAACTGTTGTTACTTCTCACTTATCCATTTTTTATGACTAATTATAGATTTGATTCATCTCCAGGTACCCGTATTTTTTTACTCCTTTTCTAGATTAAAAAACAATGCTAAAAGACAACCAACTGCTTAAGAATCTTAATATTGCCACCAAACTCAACATTTTATTAGTTACCATTGCTGTAATAACTATTTTCTTGAGTGGCGGTATTCTCTCCTTAATTCTTTCTCATAATGCTGAAAAAGTGGTAACAGACAAAGCCTTAGTTTTGATGGAAACTATGAGCGCAGTTCGTAATTATACCACCACAAAAATTGATCCTGAATTAGCCCCACGCTTGGAGACAGATATTCAATTTTTACCTCAAACTGTACCCGCTTATTCAGCAAGAGAAGTGTTTGAATATTTTCGGGAACAAGGAGGATATAAAGACTTTTTCTATAAAGAAGCCACATTAAATCCAACTAATTTACGAGACAAGGCCGATAAATTTGAAGCTAATATTGTTGAGGAGTTTCGTCTTAATAAAGGTCTTAAACAAACCTCTGGCTTTCGTTCATTTAGTAGCGGGGATATTTTCTATATTGCTCGTCCTTTAGAAGTATCTAAACAGAGTTGTTTACGTTGTCATAGTACCCCTGAAAATGCCCCTAAAAGTTTACTAACCACTTATGGGAGAGAAAATGGTTTTAACTGGAAATTACATGAAATTGTTGGGGCGCAAATGATTTTAGTTCCTGCTAATGCTATCTTTGAAAGTGCCAAACAATTGCAAACTTCTGTGATGGGTATTTTAATGACTTGTCTAATTTTAGCCATTGTTTTAATTAACTTCTTTTTAAAAGTAAGTATTACCAATCCCCTGAAAAAAATGTCACAATTGGCACAACGGATTAGTACCGGCGATTTAACCAGAGAATTTGAACATCCTTTCAATGATGAAGTGGGGGTCTTAGCTGCATCTTTAAACCGAATGAAAGTTAGTTTAGATATTGCTATGGAAATGCTTAATTCTGATACAGAATAGGAATTATAAGAAGAAAGAGAATTAGTAATTTTACTTCTCTTTCTTTTTAAGTTTTGATTAATTAAAACGAATTTGTAGGGCTTTTTTGGCCTCTTCTCGATCATCAAAGTGGATTTTTTCTGTTCCTAAAATTTGATAATCTTCATGACCTTTTCCAGCGATTAATACCCCATCCTTTGGGTTAGCTTGTAAGATTGCCCTTTTAATGGCTTCCGCGCGATCGCTAATCACTAAAGGTTCGACTGTCTCAGGAATTCCTGTTAAAATATCATCTAAAATTCTCTGAGGATCTTCAGTTCGAGGATTATCTGAAGTTACCACTGAAACATCAGCCAACTCAGCCGATGCTTTACCCATTAAAGGCCGTTTAGTACGGTCACGATCACCGCCACAGCCAAACACACAAATCATTTTACCCTCAATAAAAGGCCGAGCAGCCTTAAGTAAGTTTTCTAAACTATCAGGGGTGTGAGCATAATCAACAATCACCGTAATATCTTGTTTATCGTTAATTTGTACCCGTTCCATTCTTCCAGGAACTCCCATAAACTGGGGTAATTTTTCGAGAATTTCTGTTAATTCTAATCCTAAATGTAAAACTGATGCGATCGCTGCTAATACATTGGATAAATTAAATTGACCCACTAGGGGAGAGGTAAATTTAACCCTTCCGGCGGGGGTATTTAAAGTCCCTGTAACTCCATTAGCTTGATAGGTTAAATCACTGGTATAAAAATCAGCATTAACATCATCGATACTATAAGTCCAAACTTGCTCAGGGTTTAAACTTTCAATCAATCGCTTTCCGTAGGGATCATCTAAATTAATAATCGCTTTTCCTTGTAAATAGTCTGGGGTGAATAATAACTGTTTCGCACCAAAATAATCCTCCATATCTTTATGGAAATCAAGGTGATCCTGAGTTAAATTCGTAAAGACACTCACTTGAAAAGGACACTGTTTAACTCGTCCTTGAACCAAAGCATGGGAACTCACTTCCATGACACAATATTGATTATTAGCAGCTACTGCTTGGGCAAGTTGTTCTTGTAATTCAGAGGCGAAAGGTGTGGTATGTATCGCTGTTTGTTGAAACCCTGACCAACGAGCATATAATGTCCCAATTAATGCTGTGGACTGGTTACATTCAGTTAGGAAATATTCAATTAAATGAGACGTTGTTGTTTTACCATTGGTTCCTGTTACTCCAATCATATTTAATTGTTGTGCTGGATAATTATAAAAAGCAGCAGCTATCTCAGCCGCAACCGTGATTAAATCTTCAACAATAATCACGCAATCATCATCACTTGGGGGAAATTTTTGGGCTGCTTGGGGACTAATAATAGCAGCAGTTGCGCTTACTTCCATCGCACTTTGCCAAAACTCTCCCCCGTCTACGCGAGTACCTGGCATTCCGATAAAAATATCTCCTGGTTGACAGGAATGGGAGTTAGTGGAAATCCCCTTAACGTCTCGTTCTAGGGCCTGATGGTTGGGAACAGAAGAAATACCAGGAACTTTATTTAACAAGTCGCGAAGTTTAATCATATTGTTTTGAGGAGTGTTTTTGATGTTAGTGTAAGATTCTTTCGCTCTAACGACCACCACAATAGGGAGAAAAATTCCTCCTATTTTTTATGGATGCTGTTCCTTATGTCTCCGATAAGCCCCAATCAGTTCCTTGAAAAGCAGCTTAACCAGCTTATCCCCTACTCTGGCCTTACCCCATTGTTTGAGAGAATTATTCCCTGGATAATTTGGGGTTGATTTTTCCATCATCGGTTAACTTGGCCTGAATATTATTTGAAACGCTTTTTTAAGCTCAATTCTACTCCCTTAGGATAAAATCCTAAGAAGATAGATTTGGAAAAGTCCCACTAAAAAGGCGAGGCTTTAAACCCAATTTTCCCATAAAGTTGAATCCTTGCCAGAACTAAAACAGTTACTTGATAAGTTTATGACGTTTTATCCTCAAATATTATGTGTTGGTGAAATACTTTTTGACTGTCTTGCCGATCAATTAGGTCAAGACTTAAATGAAGTTACCTCCTGGACGGCCTACCCTGGTGGTGCGCCAGCTAATGTCGCTTCTGCTTTAATTAAATTGGGAATTTCGGCTGCTTTTATTGGTTGTATTGGAAAAGATAACACAGGAGATGAATTAGTAAATATTTTAGAAACAATTGGTGTTAATACAACAGGAATACAACGTCATCCTACAGCCCCAACTCGAAAAGTTTATGTTACTCGTTCTTTAACAGGAGAACGATATTTTGCAGGGTTTGGTCATTTGAAAACTGATGAATTTGCTGATACTAAATTAGAAGCTGAACAGTTAGAAGAATCTTTATTTGCTCAAGCAAAGTATTTAGTAATAGGAACCTTAGAACTTGCTTATCATAAAAGTAAACAAGCTATTTTCAAAGCGATAGAATTAGCTGAAAAATACAACTTAACGATTTTAGTTGATGTTAATTGGCGACCTGTATTTTGGCAAAATGTAGAACAAGCTCAACCTTTAATTAGGAAAGTCTTAAAACAAGCTGATTTTATTAAACTTTCTCAAGAAGAAGCAAACTGGTTATTTAATACAGAAGAGCCTCAAGAAATTGCTCAAAATTTTACCAAAATCAAAGGTATTTTAGTAACATTAGGAGAAAAAGGATGTCATTATTATTTAGGTAAAAATCAAGGAATGGTAGAAACATTTTCAGTTAATGTTATAGATACTACAGGAGCAGGGGATAGTTTTGTGGCAGGATTTTTATCTCAATGTTGTCTCCATCAAGAAGCTATATTAAACGATCCAGAAATCGCCAGACAAGCGATCATTTATAGTAATGCTGTTGGGGCATTAACCACGACAAAACCAGGAGCGATCGCAGCACAACCTAATAAAAAAAAAGTTGAAATGTGGCTGAAAAACAATCAAAAAAACTAACCAATTGACTAATTCCTCAAGATGATACATTTGCGCTGAATAAATACTGGCTTTTACTTTTATCATTAAGCTTAAAAGTTTATTTGTAAATGATTTTAATCATTCTTTATCTGTAACTACATTGAAGCAGGAAACTAAGTCGTGAGGTTTAGGAATCATTGCACGCGCTAGGGGAGAGTATGTGAACAAGTGATTTTCGGACAATAGGATGTCCCTTTGGCCTTAGAATAGGAATACATCAGCCATCAAACAGTTCACCAGGTGAAACATGACCAAAACGGTTGCTCAAGTCATGACCCAAAACCCCATCACTGTTACGCCCCAAACACCCTTATCAGAAGCGGTAAAAATCATAGCAGAAAAGCGCATTAGTGGTTTACCCGTTGTGGATGATAAGGGAAAACTATTGGGAGTTATTTCAGAAACCGATTTAATGTGGCAAGAAACAGGAGTAGAACCGCCCCCCTATATTATGATTCTCGATAGCGTCATTTATCTACAAAATCCTGCCCGTTACGAAAAAGAAATACATAAAGCCCTAGGGCAAACCGTCGGGGAAGTTATGACCGCTAAACCCATAAGTATTAAGGGGACACAATCAATAAAAGAAGCTGCCCATCTCATGCATGAGAAGAAAATTCGGCGTTTACCCGTCATCGATGATGATAATACAAAAGTAATTGGTATTCTCACACAAGGGGATATTATTCGCACCATGGCCCAAGAATAATTGTTACAATTTTGATCAATGATTAGCTGATCTTGGTCTCATGGATTAGATAGATAACAAAAACTTAAGGGGATGGGGAAAATGACACAAATGACTAAAAATGTCTCCAACAATGTCATTGACAATTACATTCAACGAGTGACAGAGTGGAGTCAATCTAGCCAACGCATTCCAACCACCGAGGAATTAGAAAATATTGCCTCAGAACTAGGGATCGAACCCAAAGAAATACAAGCGGCCCAAAAACAGTCCCACGATCACTACATAAGGGCCCAAGGTTATATGCGTTTACAACATTGGAATGATGCGATCGCTGAACTACAAGAAGCGGTTGCGTTTAACCCCTCTAACTTAGATATGTTAGTGAGTTTAGCCTCCGCACACATGGGAAGATGGCAAGCTTATCATCGTCGAGGAGATGAAGAGAATATTCGTCTGAGAATTCGTCAATGTTTAGTCATTAAACCAGACTGCGAAGAAGCACTAAATTTGTTAGCTAAACTCTCCAATCACATCAAATGGCGTAACCGTATTCTAACGGCTATTAGTGTTGGTTTGGGAGGGGTATGTGTTGGCATAGCTGGGGTGGTACTCTTAGGAGATGGCTTTCCCCTCTGGTTTCAACGAGAATCTAAATTTGAACAGTTAGAATATAGTGTCAATCAAGAATTGAACAGTTTACGACGCAGACAAGACTCATTAATGGCGGAAATACAAGCCATTCAAAGACAAAATGACCAACGAAATCAACGGAATCTATTAGTATTAAACAGTCGTATCCGAAAATTACAATCAGAAGTAACTCAATTAAAAAAACAACTGGTCCAAATAGAAAAAAGAGAACAAAGAAGGGTTAAGGATTAACTAATAAATAATAATTAAATTATGAATGAATCAATTAAGCCCCTTGTCTCAAAAATTGTGCTTTAACTTGCCATGAAATAAAAAAAGATTAAAATAAAGAGGACTCCCATTCGAGGAAGAATGAAGTCCTCTTTTTTATCATTTTATTAACAAAAAGTTAACCTAATGAGTCTTAAACTTTACTTTCTCAGACATGGAGAAACCACTGCTAGTCAAACTGGAACCTATTGCGGCAGATTAGATATTGAGTTAACCCCTTCGGGAGTCGAAATGGCAAAAGACTTTGCTCAAATCTATAAAGATATTCCTTGGAAAGCCATTTATTCAAGTCCCTTAAAACGGGCGATCGCTACCGCTCAACCCCTCTGCGATCGCCTAGGAATCCAAATGCAACGACGGAACGGCCTCAAAGAAATTTATTATGGAGAATGGGAAGGAAAAACCCCTAAAGAAGTGAACCAAGAATTTCATGATGATTATGTACGCTGGTTAGCTGATCCAGGGTGGAATAGTCCCAATGGGGGAGAAAAAGGTATCGATATCGCCCGTCGTAGTTCCGAAGTTCTCGAAGAGATTGAGTCCACCCATACCACCGGTAATGTCTTGGTGGTATCACATAAAGCAACCATTCGCATCATGTTATGCTCCCTGTTGGGGGTGGATGTGGGGCGATATCGAGATCGCATCGGAATGTCTGTGGCCGCCTTGAGTATTGTAGAAATGGCTGAACATGGCCCCTTAATTCATGTGATGGGCGATCGCTCTCATATTAGAACAGAGTTACGTCAAAGACAGGGGACCTAAACAAACATGGGTTTAATGCTCTATTTCCTCCGTCATGGACAAACCGCCTACAGCAAAACTGGGGGATACTGCGGTAAAATAGAAAACGACCCAGGATTAACTCCTGAAGGCTATGAGATGGCTCACTCCTTTGCCCAAGCTTATAGTCATTTATCCTGGAAGGGGATTTATGTCAGTCCTTTATATCGCACCAGAGAAACCATTAGACCTCTGTGTGAAGCGGTGAGTCTTCCCATGCAGCTACGGGAAGGACTACAAGAGATCGGTTATGGCAAATGGGAAGGAATGCACCCCAAAGACATCGATCGCCAATACCACGATCTCTATGTAAAATGGTTAACCGATCCCGCTTGGAATGCTCCCCCAGAAGGGGAACGAGGGATCGATATTGCCCGTCGTAGTTCCCATGTTCTTGAAGAGATTGAACAAACCCACCATCAGGGTAATATTTTAATTGTCTCCCATAAAGCCACCATTCGCATTATGTTATGTGGACTACTGGGTATTGATATTAAATATTACCGCGATCGCTTTTTAATGCCCGTTGCTGCCCTTAGTTTGGTAGAATTAACGGACAGTGGGCCACTTGTTCATTTTATTGGCGATCGCTCTCACTTAA
>JBFRWG010000049.1:0-2787 GCA_051439445.1 Crocosphaera sp. | reverse complement strand
TGGAGCTTTACTTAACTCAAATAAAGTCTTTTCTTGCTCCGACGTTAGAAACACCCTTAAAGGAGGAGATGACATTAGTTAATCAGAGTTTTTACATCTAACCCTATTAACACATTTGGCGGACTTTTTTTGGCGATCGCCTGAAAAAACGTAACATAAATTAATATAGTGCTGTTTAATTATGTCCGACTACTTAGAAATTTTAGTAACTTCATGATTATCTTTACTCGATGGTTCGTTTCTAGTCGCTTCTAGCTGTGATAGTCGAGTATTTAATTCTTTAACCCCACATTCCGCACATCTCTTGTCCCATAAAAAATTATGGCTTGGAACCCCGCTAGGGATAAGTCAATACTGCTCGGTTAAGGGGGAGAGAGTCTGTGTTCGCGTGTCTTTAACGCGAACACAGTGCCAAAAGGATTTCTTGTTGTTGGGATGTGAGGGTTAAATTTTTTGGGTTAGTACGTGGAAATGCAAATAGAAAGTTAGTGGCGTTACGCAACTGCCCTGATTGTGTTAAACGTTAACTTCTGATAATTACTACCATTTCCTCTATGAATTGGTTTTGCTTTTTTAAATTTACAACGAGTTTTCTTGACCACTCTGGGATTACTTCTATTTTGCCTTGGTGGAATAATTTCTGACATCATTTCAGCTATCAACCAACTGAAAAATAGATAATTTTCATTCTCTGTTATTTTTTGAAATTTGGGAATAGCTTGCTGAACAACCCTTAAACAACCAGTAAAACTTAATCGTAAAGGAGGTAAATTGGCTTCAGTTGCTGCTCTAAACATTAAACAACGAATGCTATAATGGGCTAACAACCAGCCATAAATTTCTTGAATGACTTCACGAGGTTTCTTAGAACGAACTTTTGTTCTTCTACCATTAAGATAAGTTTTAAATTCTGAGAGCGTATTCTCCACTTCCCAACGGCTATGATATTCTTTAGCTAATAGTAAAGCTGGAAATTTCTCTACATCCATTAAATCAGTAATCAAACGATAAACTACATCTTGACCTTTCTCTTCAATTACATACTCAATGATGCGAACTGGAATTCTTTTAGCCCCTTTCTTCTTGGATTTTCTATCAGGTGCTATCCAACTTATATAAGAGCCATCTGATAAGGTTTTTACCACTTCAAATTTTACATTTTTAGGCATACGACCTAAGAAATGGCACTTTTTATCTAAGACAGATTTGACCATTTTAAATGAATGTAATCCTCTATCCCACATTAATAACATTTGAGAATTTACTGACCGTAGAAGTTTTTTAACTCTAACTCTTTCTCCCATTTTATACGGACTAATCAAAGCATCACAAATTAAATGTGTTCCTGCTTCTACTAATAAGACTAATCTGACCTTTGGAAAGGCCGCTTTTGTGCCAGGTCTTGTTCCTGGATATCCAAAAACTTTGGCATTTTTTTCAGTATCAGGTACATCAAATACTGTTCCATCTACTGCCATTAGTCTTAATCCATTGAGAAAAGCACCTTGAGTAAAAGGTGTTGCTAATGGTCTTACTATTAACTCAAATAAACGAGTCATTACTCTTGGCCCAACTCTTTGTCTGGCTTCTGTAAGAGACGAACTCGTTGGTACTTTTAAACGAATTCTTAAACGAATATATGTTTCACTCAGTCCCCCTATTAAATTCTTCAAAACAGCTACAATTCCTTGATTTGACCAAAAACTCATCGCAATGACTAAGACAATAATTACATGAGTGGGAAGATTTCTGTTTCTTCTTTCTAAACTTTTACTACTGGTAATCGCTTCACTGATTTTTTTTGACGAAATTACGCTCTCAATTGCTTTGAATAATTGGTTCGGTTGAATTCTTAGGCTAATAAGTTGAAAATTAATCAGAGACATTTAATCAGGGTATGTTTAAAATATCTCTTATCATATATCTTAGTAAGTGTTCGCGTCATTCATAACATAAGTTTTTACAGCAAACTCTATGAATAAAAAAGTTACTCAACAGCAAGAATCTCGGGCTGACCGTCTTTCTGATGCTCTTAAAACTTTACAAGATAAAATGGAACTTATCAAGCAAGAAGGAGAAATTGCCCCTGCTGGTTGTTGTATTTTACGGTATCAAGCCAAAGGCAAAGCTCAAACTTATTGGTACTATAAGTTACAGGCTACTGAGAAGATTTTTCCCACAAAAACTGGTGGATTAAGCAAGTATAAACATTTAGGGGTCGCTGGTAGTCCTGCTCATGTTGAAGCTGTGATGCAGATGAGTCGTCGAACGCAGCTTGATGCCTTGGGTAGAAGCTTCGACTCACTTATGGATAGTTGGTCTGATGTCTATGGCTCCAATAAAAAAGAGCTTCCGATAAATTCGCGTTGAAATTACGCGAACACCAGTCCTCTACTTCCCCGCTCGCTTCCCTTCTCCATACTGGTTTTGGGCTTAACCGAGCAGTATTGAGACGACTTTAATTTTACCAGAAAATTGAATAATATTTTTGGTATAAAGTTTTTAACCAAAACAGAGCTTAATGGGCCGTTCGAGAAACGGTTTTATATGTCTAACTCAGATATTAAATATTGGAAGCCTATGACTTTAGGCGATGGAATATTTAATTGGTGGGACTAACGACTAAGCTAAAAGCGTTGTACCGCAGCGTAAATAAAATAGTCTGTTACCTACTTCCTAACCATCAAAGTAATTTCAGCCGTCAAACTGCCATCAGGACTCTGCCCCAACCATTTTATCCTCCTAACCGTCCCATCATAAGGACTTTTAACCACACTGAGATTTGCG
>JBFRWG010000048.1:0-45058 GCA_051439445.1 Crocosphaera sp. | reverse complement strand
TGTTAGCAAAAGTTCTACAAATACATTGCGGACACCAATAACTCTGGGGACACTTAGAAGTCTAGAAACTTCTGGGTGCAAGTGAATCCCCAACTATAATCTGTGATGAGCGTTGGGGTGTGTTCAATCTAAGCGAAATTTCTAATATCATTTATCTTGACTTCTGATTTTTGATTCGTTTGCCAAATTTTGCCAGTCTCCACATCTAAACAAGTTAACCATCCTTCACCACAGGCCCAAGTATCAATACAAATTTGATGACCCATATTAACAGGACAACCATCTTTTTGAGAGGTATGACCGCAAATCACTATTTTTCCTGAATAATGAGGTTGACGAGGATAAATTTTCTGCCAAAATAAGTCATGGTTTGATTGTTGAGCAAGGGGTAAGTCCGGATCTACATTAGCATGAACAAAAATATGATGATCGGTTTCATACCAGTGTAAACAATGATGTTGAACAAAGTCCCAATGATGCTCTGGAATATTTAATAAGTTCTGGTCACTGACTTGAGGATAAGAGTTTAAGGTTGCTTCTCCTCCCACTGTTACCCAAAATTCTTCATCTTGTTTTCCCTGAGACGCACCCAACATCATTAGTTCATGATTTCCTTTGAGAGGAATTAACTGATGATTCTTATAGAGATAAAGTAATCTGTCTAAGACTTCTTTAGAGTTGGGACCCTTATCAACATGGTCCCCTAGAGTAATTAATTTATCTTCTGGACGTAACTTAATCACATCTAATAGTTTCTCAAACGCTGTTGCACATCCGTGAATATCTCCCACTGCTAAAGTCCGCATCACTCAACCTCTCTCTAGGTTTCTCTAAATATAATCCTATGAATCTTAGATTAATTTTAGGTTAAATTTTTAGGTGATCAAGGTAAAAATTCTATCTTAAATGGAGTAGGAGGTTAACGGTGAGATGAATTGCGACCAATCAATAAAACCGACCAAAGGGAGACGATTTACAAAAGCTGGTAGGTTTTTGTAGATTATGTTAAGTTGATTAAAAAAGGATACAAATGTCGAGAAAATGCTAACCTTAACTTACGAGTACAAGCTCATTCCAGATAAACGGCAGATTGAGGTAATTGAACACACCTTAGATGTTTGTCGGTCTGTCTGGAATTATGCTTTGCGCGAACGTAAGGATTGGTTGAACTCTCGTAAATCTCCTGTTAATGCCTGTTCATTAATTCAGGAATATATTATCCCTCTAGATATTTCTTATCCTGGCTACCATAATCAAGCGAAAGCATTAACAAAAGCCAAGAAAACTAACGAGATTCTCGCATCAGTTAACGCTCAAGTTCTACAGCAAGTTTTAAGGACTTTGGATAAAGCCTTTACTGATATGAAATCTAAAAAGTTTGGTTTTCCTCGCTTTAAAAATAAGTACAGGATGCGTTCTTATGTGTATCCCCAGATGCTAAAAGATTGTCTTAAAGATAATAAAATAAAGTTACCACAAATAGGATGGATAAAATTTAGGAAGTCTAGAGAAATACCATTGGGGTTTGAGTTAAAACAAGCTCGTATTGTTAGAAGAGCTAGTGGTTATTTCATAATGCTCTCAATGCAATTAGATGTCAATATCCCTGATGTTCCTTTTCATGGACACCCGTTAGGTATTGACTTGGGCTTAGACAAATTCTTAGCTACTTCAGATGGTGAACTTGTAGATAGACCTCGCTTCTTGAACCAATTACAACGCAAGTGGAAGTTGCTGCAACGTAGATTAAGGAATAAGAAGAAAGGGTCTAAGAATAGACATAAGTTGAACCAGAAAATAGCTAGATTACATCAACGAATTTCTGATACTAGAAAAGATTGGCATTTTAAGTTAGCACATCATCTTTGTGACCAAGGACAATCAATATTTATAGAAGATATTGATTTTCGTTCATGGGGTAGAGGGATGTTGTCTAAGCATTGTCTTGATGCTGCTTTTGGACAATTTGTCACCATCCTTAAGTGGGTGGCATGGAAAAGAGATGTTTTTGTTGGTGAAGTTGACAAGAATTTTACATCTCAAATCTGTCCTAATTGTGGTTTTCATACTGGCAAGAAAACCCTTAATATTAGAGAACATCATTGTCCTGAATGCGGGTATAAAACCCATCGAGACGTAGCAGCAGCACAAGTTATCAGAAATCGAGGTCTGACCCACCTGGAATCTCAGTCCAGGTGGAAAGCAGACCTCAAAGGTGTAGAAGATTATGCGCTAGGGCATAGCGTATCTACAGCAAGACCTGCTCATGGCGAACCAAGTTCGCCGAGCTTCCTTGCTGAAAATGCCTGTGGAGATTGTCTGACGGAGGCTTTGCCTAGTCAAGAATCTGTGAAGCAGGAACTCTTAAATGTGAGTTTAAGAATCTCCCGTTACAGCGACGATAGAAGCTTAACGGGATGAGTGTCAAGCAATATTGGTACGATGGTCAACTATGGAAAACGGACACCATTAATTTACCTATCGACGAGCCGGGTTTACTTTATGGTGCAACAGTCTTTACTACTTTAAGAGTTTATCAGCGATCGCTTGAACACCCTTTAACACAATGGAACAGTCATTGTCATCGTCTTGAAACAACTTTAAAAAAGTTTGACTGGTCTTTACCCCATTGGGAAAAATTATATCAAGGCGCACAACATCTTATGTCTGTCTATCCTGTTTTAAGAGTGACGATATTTCCTAATGGAAAAGAATGGATTACAGGGCGTTTTTTACCAGAAAATTTAGCTTTATATCGACAGAAAGGAAGTCGAGGGTGCTTAGGGGATCATCCCTTATTTCAAAGAAGCTTAACCCCTTATAAAACAGGAAATTATTTAGGCCCATGGTTAGCACGAAAACAAGGAATCAATTTAGGTTTTCAAGAAGCTATTTTAGTTAATAAAAAAGGGAACTGGTTAGAGACAACAACAGGAAACTTATGGGGATGGAAAGAAGGAAAGTGGTATACTCCCACCTTAGAGCTTGGTATTCTACCAGGAATTGGACGATCTCAGTTAATAACTTGGTTATCTCAAAAAAGCCTGGAAGTGGCAGAAAATATATGGACTACATCATGGGTTGAATCTCTAGAAATTATTGCTTATAGCAATAGTGTTGTAGAAGTAGTCCCTTTTAAGTTAATTGATTTAAATGGGGAGACATTAGTCTTTGATGTCTCCCATCAAGCATTACAAGAATTGTATGACTATTTTGATCAATTTCGTGAAAAGTAGTTATCTTTTTTTATATTGTTTGCATAAATGCCACACACCTATTGTTAATAAACCCAATAACGAACTAGGTTCAGGGATACTTTCCGTATTAGAACGATCTAGAGGATCTGGGGGTGCGTCGTCCGGGGGATTTGGGGGTGCGTCGTTTGGGGGAGGAGGGGGAGCAGGAAGAAAACCAAAAGTCTCTTGAGCTATTTTTAAACGAAATGCGTCTGCTAAAGTTTTTTCCCCTGTGACATAATCAAGCATGAGAAATGCAGGAACTTCCTCATTAAAGTTTTTCCCTTCAACTCCCCAAACAGCATAAGGAGAAACTAACTGTCTTAAGAAATCTTCATCATAGGGTTTTTGGCTTCCAATTCCCTCATTCAGATTCGCCTCACCAGGAAGGGCAATGGCATTAAGGGTTATGCTATCTTTATAAGTCTGTTGAGCTCTTAGAAATGGGTTAAGTCTGGATGAATTATCAAATCCATCACTAGAGAAATTAATTACCTTATGCCCTTCGTAATCGTTCTCCAATAAATCCTTTCTTACTTTATCAATGGCATCACCTACGGGAGTAAAACCACCTATTTTTCTAACATTACGGAGATCAACACCTGATTGATTTTTTTCATTATATACAGTCCAAGGAGCAAATTGTTCTATCACCACATCATGAGTTCCCTCATCATTTTGAACGGTTCCAAATTGATAAAAGCCAACCGCTATACTAGGATTTTCTAGACTGGGGTCTATATAGCGCAACGGACTAACAAAATCCTCATAAAAATTACTGTTATTGAATATATCATTTGTCGCATTCATAAGTTCATCAAAAATTGGTTGCGGAATACTATCAGATGCATCATGTAGAAGTGCTAATTCAATAGTAACTGGAGTCAAAGTACCAGCTTTCACCGGGAGAGATACTCCGAAAATGGATAAAAAAGAAGCAGATACGAGAAAACCTTTATAAGCTAAACTAGATTGTTTCATAATAAATTCGTGTTTTTACTTAAATCATTACGCATTATCAATTCTTAAAACTATTGTTAATCATTTTCACTTGAATTAACCACCTCAATTATTACCTATCAACTTATTAAAGTGCCAGCTTTTCAAAAAAATTAACAAAAAAAATACACTATTTTAAGTTTTCTATAAACTCAACCATTAGCAATCTAAAAAGAAACCATAAACTTCAGAAAAAATACAGAAAAAATATTAATTTCACCTAGACAATTAGGTGAAATTAATGAGCAATATGAATATTTTAATCAACTATTAATAGTTTTAAGAAATGTCAAGTTTATTTTCTTCTTCACAAGAGCCAATACTCACCCAGGTACTCGAACCATCAGCCCAAAATTCCTTTTTCCAAATAGGCGCATTATGCTTTAAGGTATCGATACCATAGCGACAAGCAGCAAAAGCTTCAGCCCTGTGTGGACAGCCCACCGCAATTAAAACACTAATTTCACCAATGATTAACTTGCCAATACGATGATGAATAACCACTCGATTCGTTTGAGGCCACTGTTGACGAATATTACCGGCAATTTGTTGAAAAATTTGTAAAGCCATAGGTTCATAGGCTTGGTACTCCAAACAACGAACGGCTCTACCTTGTGTTTGTTGTCTGACGGTACCACTCATAACAACGATTGCCCCATTGTCTGCATCATCTGCTAACCCATAGACCTCTTCAAGAGACAGGGGGGCAAAACTAATCCTAAAATCATCATCAGGATAACTTGAACTTCCACCAGGAAAAGGATTAATAGAGGTTTTCATAACAACTTCTACCACTCAAAGAACGTATTTTATGTTACCCTAGTAAAGTTGTTACAATCTCGCACATTCAGGACTTCGGGTGTTTCTCAAATGGCAAGAAATACACCTGAATGGAGGATTAACCCGAAACAGGAGAAAAATTAATCATGGCAGTAGTATCTCTAGAAGACCTGCTCAATGCTGGGGTTCACTTCGGGCATCAAACCCGTCGTTGGAACCCGAAAATGTCTCAGTATATTTACACAGCCCGTAATGGGGTTCATATCATTGATTTGGTGCAAACTGCCCAATTGATGGAAGATGCGTATCAATATGTGCGCAATAACGCTGATAAAGGTAAGCGTTTCCTCTTTGTGGGAACAAAACGCCAAGCTGCTGGCATTATTGCTCAAGAAGCTTCTCGTTGCGGTGCTAATTATGTCAATCAACGCTGGTTAGGGGGAATGTTAACTAACTGGGAAACCATTAAAACCAGAGTTGAACGTCTCAAAGAATTAGAGGCCATGGAAGACAGTGGACAAATTGCTCGTCGTCCTAAAAAAGAAGCCTCTATGTTGCGTCGAGAATTAGGCAAGCTACAGAAATATCTCGGTGGCATTAAAACCATGCGTCGTCCACCCGATGTAGTGGTTATTGTCGATCAGCGTCGGGAATATAACGCCATCCAAGAATGCCAAAAACTGCGGATTCCTATGATTTCTCTTTTGGATACCAACTGTGATCCTGACTACGCTGATATTCCCATTCCTGCTAATGATGATGCCATTCGTTCCATCAAGTTAATTTTAGGCAGGTTAGCGGATGCAATTTATGAAGGTCGTCATGGTCAATTAGACTCGGATGATGATTACGAAGCGTTTGACGAAAGCCTCACAGAAGGAGATTACGATGAGTATGAGGAGGAGGAAGAAGAGTTGGAGGAACCATCAGTGCAACAGGAGGAAGAAGAATGAAGATTAACAGGATGACGGCCGATTTACAGTTTACTGCCAAGTGAGCATAGAGTGCCGTTCACTCATGAGATGTCGTTTGTCCCACGGGGCTTTTCAAGGGCGGAACTATTTCCGTCCCCAGACCCTTGACTTTAGTGGTGGTGAAACCTGTGCTACAATGAAATGAGCGGTAATGCGCTAATAGTATTTTTTCGGTGTTTTTTGCCTATTTTTTAAGTTTCTGTACTCAGCATGACTGGTTAATTCCCTCTGAGGCTTTTTCTGCGACGACAGGTTCCCTACCCAGCCAAACAGAACAAACAAATATAGCAGGTTTAGTGGTGAGTTAATTCAAGCTATTAAACAATCATAAAAAACACTTTAATCTGCTGTCAGGCAGCCAGTGGATCTAAAACAGATGCTTGGGTCGGGTAATTTGGACGGGGTGATCCCCCCAACCCCCCTTAATAAGGCGGGAACTGAAGGGGGGAGCAGCTAGACAAACCTGATGAAGCAAGTCTACCAGGCAGTTCGACTCGTGGAACTGTCAAAAGCAAAGTATTGTTAGGGAGTGATTCAACAAAATAACTAATCTGGCAACTGTACCAAGACAACTGGAGATATGGGGTGGCTTTGATTCTTAACTAATTAGCCTCTCACTGCCTAAAATCTTCAAGGTTCGATCCTTTAAGTAAGCCCACAGGTTAATCAAACCTCGTCGTTAACGGCGGGGTATAATCAGTTAATTTGAGGGATGTAGATGTCTGTTGAAGGGCATTAAGTTAGATGAAAATCTAATAAGTTAATGAGGGAAGACGTGGATTTATGAGGGGCTTTTTAAGTGCGGAAGACGCTTGCGCACTTAAAAAGCCCAGTCCCGTCGTAGCTTAACGACTAGAATCCATGTTTTTCAAAGCATGGAGACTTCAAATAGTTCTTAGCGTACACAAGAAAATCAAAATGGCCGAAATCTCAGCAAAACTGGTTAAAGAACTCCGTGAAAAAACTGGCGCGGGGATGATGGACTGTAAAAAAGCCCTCAAAGAAAATGGAGGGGATATGGAAAAGTCCATGGAATGGCTACGGCAAAAGGGGATTACCTCTGCCGAGAAAAAGTCAGGCCGACAAACGGCAGAAGGCTTAGTTCATAGTTATATTCATACTGGTGGCCGCATTGGTGTATTGGTAGAAGTTAACTGTGAAACTGATTTTGTTGCCCGTCGAGATGAGTTTAAGGAACTTGTCCAAAACGTTGCTATGCAGATCGCTGCCTGTCCTAATGTGGAATATGTTGCCCAAACTGATATTCCTGAGGCGATTATTGCTAAGGAAAAAGAAATTGAAATGGGACGAGATGATTTAGGGAATAAACCCGATAACATCAAAGAAAAAATTGTTCAAGGGCGCATTGAAAAACGGCAAAAGGAAATGTCTTTATTGGATCAACCTTTCATTAAAGATCCTAATATTGATGTTGAGGAATTACTCAAACAAACCATTTCTCAACTAGGAGAAAATATTCAGATCCGTCGTTTCACTCGCTTTGTGTTGGGAGAAGGTATGGAGAAAATAGAAGTGAGTTTTGCTGATGAGGTAGCTGCTCAAACCGGTCAAAAAAGCTAGAAATCATCAGAGATTATTTGCTCAAGAAGTCCTCAAAATTTAGGCAACAAGAACCCAAAAATCTTCAGTTTTCTCTGCAATGGTTACTGATAAAAAGGCAAAAGTTAGGAAAAATCCTCCCACTCTTGCCTTTTTTGTTTCCAGTTTCTTTCTTAACTGATATTGATATTGATAGAGTTGAATTATGGCTAAATCCCTTCAAAAAATAAGACAAGAAATAGAAAAGTTAGAACAACAGTCTAGGTTTTTTTTTACAGAGTTAAATAAGATTTATAAAAATTATTTGGAAACTTTACACTTATCAATAAAAAAGCAATTAGTTATCGCAGTTTATCAAGTTTGTACTCAGATTTATCCTGAAGCATTTTTAGAATTGTCTTATAGTAAACGAGAAAAACTCCAAGGTGAAATTAGAGCGTTATGTCAGCCGCTTGAATCTCAATTGTTGGCTTATATTACTTTCCCCCAACCTTCTCCAACTGCTACCATTACTGAACAAATATTAACTCAGTTAGCTGTTCTTGAAAATACGGAGTTTAAACTACACAATCAAGAAGATGATGATTCCATTGCTGAAATTAAAAATCCTGAAGATTTGGTTTTATGGTGTAAACGAGTAGAAGAAGGAGTAAGAATGATACTTCATAATTTATCACAAGAGGTTAACAGTGAGCTACAAAAAAATAAGATTCTTGCTAGTCAGTTTCCTCCTCAACTATGGGAAATGGCTTTACAAACTGAAGAAGGAGGAATGTCAGCAGGGAAGTACCCTAACATCCTTAATCTAGTCATAGAAACTAGCAAAAAACAAGAAACAAAAGAAGATGAGGATGATGAGGATGATGATGAAAATCAAGAATCACAAATTACTAAAATTTCTGCTGTTAGTTTGCGATTATCTGATATTGAATTTTCCGATCCTCAATTAAGCATTCAACGTCAACAAATCCGTCAACAATTGGAAATAGTAAAAAAAATTCACAAGGCCTATCAAAAAATACAAAGAGAGAATGCTCAGGCACAAGCAGAAGCAGCATGGCGTTCTAGTTGGCACGATTAATTAATTTCAGCGATCGCACCTCTTGATGAAAGATCACTAAACAAGTAAATACATATTATGGATAAAAATGCAA
Organism: Crocosphaera sp.; assembly: GCA_051439445.1. Lineage (GTDB taxonomy): Bacteria > Cyanobacteriota > Cyanobacteriia > Cyanobacteriales > Microcystaceae > Crocosphaera. Next base: position 36,355 of record JBFRWG010000048.1, on the reverse strand, counting down.
CTTTTATTAACTTTTATTCACAAGGTAAGACAAGATTAACGAAAGAATGCTCGATACAGAGGATCAAGACGGATTTAGGATCACACTAAGCCCACAACCTACCTGATAAATAAGATATCACGAAAATAGCCAAAGTGCAAATAATGGCAAATTGGGGCAAAATCAGAAGAAATAGATTGTTTCTTGAAGTGTGAAAATAAGCAACCCTAATTTAGTAAATTAAATAAAAAATACCATAATAAATCAGCTTTAGTTATGTGAAAATCGATTTCTCAGGTAAGTTAATTTTTTCTAGCACAACAGGATAAGACAAGAAACCTGCTTAACCTATCCTGGCCAGAAATCCCCGATAGAGCAAGACCTGCTCTTGCTTGAGGAACGAAAATCGAGGGATGAAAGCCAGGGCAGCACTTTTGTGATATACTAATTTCTGGTTGCGACCCACCTGACCCACTAAGAGGCTCCGCTTGTCGGATAAAGTATGTACTCGGCGGTAGATCAGGGAAAGAAATCACTGAAAAATTAAAAAGTCGGCAGCTAAAACGTAAGTCCAAACAGTGATTGGTCAAACCAAAAATTACACTCCTTGGGACACAGGGAGTCTGCCTCGGTACAGTCAAAGCTGTACGCCAGTTAGTGCCACTTTTGCGTAGCACAACCTGCGGAGGCTGAGTAAGACCAAAGCAAGACTTGTCTTGTAGAGGCTTCGGCCATTGAAAGAGGAAGCCCAAAACGAAGCATAGCGGAGTTTGTGGGTATGTCACGGATAGGCAATTATAACAACTATGCAAAGTGACGAAGACCTCAGCGTAATTGAGAGTGTAGAGCAATTTGATGACCCTTTGGATCGCCTAGAATCCTTGGATGCCAAGGTGTCGCTCCCTGATCCAGAGGAGATGTTAGCCAAACTCAGTGATGAAGACCCATCACAAAGAATGTTGGCAGCTAGAGCATTTTGTGAACTACAAGATAATAGGGCGATCGCCCCACTGATCAAGCTTTTAGACGATATTTGCCCCTTGGTACGGGTGAGTGCGTCTTATGCTTTGGGACGAAACACCAACCCAGAAGCAGTAGCAGCTTTAATTGACCTCTTGGCAAGAGATTGGAACGGATATGTGAGAAAAGGCATTGTTTGGGCATTGGGCAATGGCAGCGATCGCTCTAGTGTACAACCCTTAATTCATGCTTTGAGAACGGATATTTCTGCTGTCCGTTTATGGGCAGCCAGTAGTTTAGCGCAAATCGCTAAACTAGAATATGATGATGCGATCGTTGCTATGCCTCCTTTGATTGAAGGGTTACGACGGGATTCTGTGGCTGCGGTTCGGGGAAACTGTGCTTGGGCTATTGGTCAACTGTGTCGAGAACTGCCCTCTAATGTGGTTTATGCGACGGCTATTGATGCTTTAATTGAGTCTTTAGTGGAGGATGACGATTATAGCGTTAAGGAAGATGCCAAAAGTGCTTTATTGCGCTTGGGGGATCCTCGAGGAATGCAAATGATTGAGGATCTTGAACTAGAAGGGTTGATATAGGCTTCCTATCATCGTACTGGACTGTTTCAGCTAAAATGAGGCAATAGGAGTACAAGCATCTTGCTCACTTGCTGCAAAAATGTAAAGCTTCGATGCTTGTACTCCCTAAACCATCAGGGTTTAATACTATTAAACCCCTACGAGTTTCTGGGTAAGGCGATCGCCTGATAAATTCTAGAAAATCACATTTTTGAGTGATATTTTTAGACAGAAGTCAAGTATTTTTTATATAAATTAACATTTTATTGATATCCAACAACAATGTAGGGGTTTAGTGGTATTAAGCCTAATCCGTTCATTCCCAAAACTAGCAAAAATTATTTAAACTGAGGGCATCATATCTGACTAATTTCTATAATAACATGACTTTGTACCATGAGAACAACAATAAACGAGTAATGTGGGCAATACTAATTACCGTTAAAATCTTAATATCAAGGTAGTTTTAGGCATTGCCCAGCCTACAGACTGTTCACTGTTACCTCAACTATCCATGAAAGCATCAGAACTGCTCAACCTATATAACGTAGGAAGACGGGACTTCTCAGGAGAATGTCTCAGGGGTCAAAACTTTGCTGGAAAGGACTTATCAGGGGCAAATTTTAGCGGTTGTGATATTCGAGGGACTAACTTTACAGAGGCAACTCTTAGAGAAGCTAATTTTAGCAAGGCAACGGCAGGACTGCAAAAACGCTGGATGATTGGCTTATTATGAGTTGCATTGCTACTTATTGCTCTATCTAGCATTTGCTCTGTTTTTGTTGGTGCTTTAGTTGCTTTGATATTGGATCCCTCAACTGTGGAAAATCAAGTGGCAGGATGGGTTAGTTTAGGGGTACTGTTGATTTTTTGTCTGATTAGTTACTGGAAAGGACTGGGGGGGTGCTAGGAGCCTTCGCGTTAGCCCTACTTGCCTGTTATATAGCCTATCGTGCCATGAAAGGAGATCCTAGAGATGCTTGGATAAGAACTTGTGCCATAGCCTTTGCTGCAACTGGTGGCACTACTTTTAAACAAGCTAATCTTACTGATAGTAACTGCAGCCAAGCAAGGTTAAAAAGTACAGATTTTAGAGAAGCTCTTTTAATCCGTACTTGCTTCAAAGAAGCGCAAACATTACATCGTATTCTTCCAGGAAATACTATACTATCTCAACCTAACGTCAGAGAGTTATTAATAACAGGGTATGGTTACAAAAAATCTTATGTCAATGCCAACTTAGACGGAGCCAACTTAGACGGAGTCAACTTAAACGAAGCCAACCTGAAACAATGTAATCTTAATAATGTTAGTTTGCAAGCGACTAACTTAGAATGGGCAAACGTAACCCAAGTTTCTGCCATCAATACTAACTTTACGCACTGTAATTTGACGGAAGCTTGTATCGAAGCTTGGAATATCGATAAAACCCCCATTTTAGATAAGGTTGATTGTCAATATTTATTTTTATTAGAAAAACCAGGAAAAAATGGAACTAGGGAACGCAGTCTCCATAATCCTAATAAAATATTTTAATCAGGATACTTTGAAAAAATGTACAAATAAATTATTAATACAGTACAGTTATTGCTTAAAAATGGAAGTAATTCAGAAGTATTTAAAACTGCTTTTGATAAAATTGTTAAAAATAATCCCAATATTAGTTATGACAATATTCAAGGCATCGAGAAAAAAGATGACGATGTTTTAGTTACCCTTGAAGTTCCCAAAGATGCAGACAAAAGCAACATCGAAAGTACCTTTTATGAAGTGTATCAAGCCAAGTTAGAAGCAGCAACTTCTACCAAACTATTAGAAGCAGAAAAAGAACACAAAAAAGATATACTCAAAGTAGTCCAACTCTTAAAAACCTCCCAAACACATATTATTAACGAAAACAATGCCATAACTAACCGTTCAGACAACAGCAAAAACATCAATATTAGAGATATTAACGCCACCAAATCCATTGTTAACTTACGAGATATTAGTGGAAAATTTAGGAATAATGTTCAACATTTATCCGATAATAGAGGAGATTAAAAAACTAGAGTTAAAGAGTTATTAAGTTAATTGCAAATTGTAGTAGAAAATGAAGAAAGCATCAATGATGAGACAAAAGCAGAAGTATTAGATAGTATCAATAATATAACCGAAGCTGCCAAAAATCCAGAAGATAGTAACTTAAAGAAGTTGGCAAAACTATCTAAAAATGCCATTTTATGAATTGTTTCTAGTTTACCCACTGCAACAAAATTAGTCACAGAATGCAATAAATTATTAGCAGAAATTAGTGAATTATTAGGACTGTAAAAAATTCAGGGATCTTAGACAATAGAAAGAACATGAAACATTTAACAGAATCCAAAAAAAAGAAATCATCAGTCAAGTTTTAGCAGCAAAAGTTAATCATGAATAATTTTAATTAGAGATAAAAATCAAAGAAAAATTAATTATTGTAAAAAAAGTTATGACTTTTTGAAACATAAATATAGAGCTTAAAAGGGTTTTTGATTTAGTTACTTATTAAATCATGAGAAGATGAAACATAATTCGGATATTGAGTTAAACGCTTGGAATTTGCCCGAAAAAGACTATTTTTAAACAGTTGGTTTTTTATTAGAAATAGCTGATAACTTTTCTATCGATTTAGTAGAAGTAAAAAATGCAAAACCTCATATATTAGACGCTATTGAGCAAGGAATTGAATTATGACCAATTTAAAAGATAAAATTTCTAAAAAGATAATAATCTAAAAAAAGTAGTCACTAAAACTAAAAACCTCCTTGTATTAATTCATAATAGAGACTATGACATCTATTTTGAAAGTTGAATTAGTGCGCTTACTTTGTGTCTTGAAAACTTGTATATGGTAGTTGAAATATGTTTGATGTTAATGGCTAAACCAATAGATGCTAAACCAATAGATAAAACTAACCATCAGGTAAAAAATGGCACATACAATTGTCAAATCAAATGTTAATAGAAATCCCTTCCATTCGTTCTGCTGTTATTTCTCAAAAAACTTATGAAAACCTCAATAAATTTAGAGGGTTTCGTCATGTTGCGAGAAGTTTATATGCTGATAACTTAGAAACCAAAAGAGTCATTAACCTAGCAGATAAAGTTAATCAATGTCATGAAAATTTAAAGACTGATAGAGACATTTTTTTGAGTAAATTTTAGCTTTGAACTCTATTAAGAATTTAGTCCTATCTGACCTATCCGTAGAATCCGCTACAATTTAAAATAAGATAAATTCTACTAATTTAATGGATAACTTGTGAACGACTCACAAACCCTAATTCCTGAATTTGACCCCATTGACGCTGCTTTAGCCGATATTAAAGCAGGCCGTTCTATTATCGTTGTCGATGACGAAAACCGTGAAAACGAAGGGGACATCATTTGCGCTGCTCAATTTGCCACCCCTAACATAATCAATTTTATGGCAGTAGAAGCACGAGGACTAATCTGTTTAGCCATGAACGGACAACGGTTAGACGAGTTAGAGCTTCCCCTCATGGTCACCAAAAACACCGACAGTAATCAAACGGCTTTCACTGTCAGTATTGATGCGTCACCCCATCTCGGAGTTTCTACCGGTATCTCCGCCGAAGATCGGGCCCGCACCATCCAAGTTGCGATCAATCCTAACAGCCAACCCGACGATTTAACCCGTCCTGGCCATATTTTCCCCATTCGGGCTAAAGTAGGAGGAGTCCTCAAACGCGCAGGCCATACCGAAGCAGCAGTCGACTTAGCCAGACTCGCTGGACTTTATCCCGCAGGAGTCATCTGTGAGATCCAAAACTCTGATGGTTCCATGGCCCGACTTCCGCAACTCTTTGATTACGCCAAAAAACATAAATTAAAACTGATTAGTATTGCTGATCTCATTAGTTATCGTCTGCAACACGATCGCTTTGTCTATCGAGAAACCGTGTGTCAATTGCCCAGTCAGTTTGGCACATTTCAAATCTACGCTTATCGTAACGAGTTAGATGACACCGAACACGTTGCCATTGTTAAAGGAGATCCCAGTGAGTTTAAAGACCATTCTGTCATGGTACGGATGCACTCAGAATGTTTAACAGGAGATGCTTTAGGTTCCCTCAGATGTGACTGTCGAATGCAGCTACAAACCGCTTTACAGATGATAGAAAAAGCAGGATTAGGGGTTGTGGTTTATCTGAGACAAGAAGGACGAGGGATCGGCTTAGTTAATAAATTAAAAGCTTATTCCTTGCAAGATATGGGACTCGATACCGTCGAAGCGAACGAAAAATTAGGGTTTCCTGCTGACTTAAGGGACTATGGAATGGGGGCCCAAATGTTGAATGATTTAGGGGTGAAAAAAATCAAATTAATTACCAATAACCCCCGAAAAATCGCTGGATTAAAAGGGTATGGGTTAGAGGTTGTCCAACGGGTTCCTTTATTAATTGAACCCAATGATTATAACTCCAGTTATTTGTCAACAAAAGCCGAAAAATTAGGGCATTTATTCCTACGAACCTATTTAATGACCATTGCTATTGACTGGAAAAAAAACACAGAATCAGTCACAGAAAGATATAAAAATTTAGAACAAGTGCGTCACCTTAGTCGTTCCCTTCAATTATTATTGCAAGAAGAAACAAGACCGGTAGCGATCGCCTTATTTGAACAACCTTCTTTAATCTTCCATTTAGGGTTTGAACAACGACAAATGGTGGATGATTATTGGTATAAAAATATCAAACATCCCTATGTACAAGCGATTATTAATATTGTAGATAATTTAGTGACTTGGCCGAATATTAAACGATTAGAATTTTTAGTTTCATCAGGAGATGATCCCATGTTAGGCTTACAAGTAAAATTAGATCGTCTTCCGTTTTCTTTGAGGGAAAAACCCTCTCAATGTACCCTTTCTTGGGAAAGACAAATTATTTATAGTTTTACGAAAGACAGCGTTAATAATGAATAGGAGGTATTGTCAATGACTAAATAAGATAACTTAAGAAAAATATCCTCAAAAAAGTTAGAGAATTGAAAGAAATGCTACGCAAAACTGGGTACATCCCTTTGATTCTGTGCAACCGTTACTTTCCCAGAATAAAAAGCATGAAACAGATGTTAAAGCTTATCAAGAAAAAACAGTTTTAGCAGCTATCAAAGAAGTTAAAAGGAGACAAAAAAATGGAAAACATCAAGGATCGTATGGTCATTCAATTGTCTGATGAAGACGATTTTTTTAGTAGGATTGCCTGATTTTCCTGGTCAATATTGGCGGACTCATGGAGAGACTTATGAGGAAGCAGTTGCCCATGGAAAATAGGCTAGAGAATCTCTTATTATTGTTTATCAAGCTGATAATGAACTGTTAACTCAACCGCTAATTGCTACTACAGTTTAACATTTAATTCAGGGATTATTAAATACTTTTATAACTTAAAAAATAAGCTATTTTATTACAATTATGGTCTATAAACGTCGTCAATTTTTAATATTTACAGGTGGATTACTTGGAGTCAGTCTAGCTACTTTTAACCATAAGTTTTTTAGTAAATTTAAACCTAATAACAATCAAGATATAGACACTTTAACTCCAGAATTGCCTCCTATTAATAAACCCATTGCTGTTGCCGCCAATGGTTTATTTGCTCCCATAAAAGGAGATGTGAGAATTGTTGTGATTAGTGATTTAAACAGTCAATATGGGTCAACAGATTATGATCCAGAAATCGATAAAGCTATCTCCTTAATTCCTCAATGGAAACCCGAATTAGTATTATGTGGAGGGGATATGGTAGCGGGACAAAAAAGGTCATTAACCAAACAACAAATAGAAGCCATGTGGTCAGCTTTTGATGTCCATATTGCAGCCCCTTTAAGACAAGCTAAAATACCCTTTGGCTTGACCATTGGGAACCATGACGGTTCCGGGTCAATAAGTAGAGGACAATATAGTTTTCAACAAGAAAGAAACCTCGCTGCTGCCTATTGGAATAATCCTAATCATAACCCAGGATTAAACTTTACTGATAAAGGAAATTTTCCCTTTTATTATAGTTTTAAACAACAGGATATTTTTTACCTAGTTTGGGATGCTTCCACCCATATTATTAACCAAAAACAATTAACTTGGGTCAATAATAGTTTAAATAGTTCAGACGCAAAACAAGCCAAATTACGGATTGCGATTGGACACCTTCCCCTTTATCCTGTAGCAGTGGGAAGAAATAGCGGAGGTAACTATCTGGCCAGGGGAGAACAACTACAAAGTCTCCTAGAAAAATATAATGTGCATACCTATATTAGTGGTCATCATCATGCCTATTATCCAGGAAAAAAAGGACAATTAGAATTGCTTCATATTGGGGCATTAGGAGGGGGACCCCGTCAACTTTTAAATAGTAACTTACCTCCTCAAAAAACCCTAACCGTTATTGATATTTCCTTGACTTCAGAAAAAACCATTTACACAACATACAGTATGAAAACCTTAGAGGTTATTGACATCCAAACCTTACCCAAGTCCATTGGTCAAATCATACGAAAAGATTTATCTTAATCAGAGAAAATGAAAAATTGATAAGTATTGTTAACAGCAGATAAGTAATTATTGAAGAATGGGTATGCTTACGAATATTGCTGGCTGTTTTCTAGACTAATTAAGAGAATGACGATGCAAATTTTAAAAAAATTATTACTAAAAAACTCAGATAAAGGATTTACTCTGCTCGAATTAATGATTGTCATTGTTATTTTGGGAATCTTAGCAGCTATTAGTGTTCCGCAGTTATTAGGGATGGTTTCTAAAGCAAGAGAAACCGAAATTACAAATCAAATCGCTAGTCTGGTTCGTGCTGAAAATGCCTATTATATGGAACACGGAAAGTTTGCAAAAATTAATAATACACAAATGAAAAACCATGAGCATGATTTAGACGTAGTCATTAAAAATGATAAGTATAATATTCGCACCACCTTAGCAACTCAGTACAATGCAGTGAGAGTCAAAGCAACAGCCATTGGAGATTATAAGAAAACCGACAAAAACTATACCGCCGGTTTACATTATTCGGCAGGATTCTTTGCTTCTGTCATCTGCCAAACCCATGATCCAGGAGGAGACATTAGCTACATTGCCCAATTTACCCTATCTGGTGATCACCCTAAGGCACGGTGTGATTTAGCCAAAAGTCGAGAAATAAAGTGAATCGAGCGTAATCCTTTCATATTACATTTTGAAATCAAAAAATTGGGATAGAATCAGATCATCAATAATGCAAGTTAGAGAAAGTGATGCTTAAGCAATTAATTAGATATCGACAGGCTTCTCTCTCTTGGTCTGTGGTGTGTACAATAACCCTCAGCCTATGGGGAACTCCCTCAATAGCAGGTGATCCGTTCCGTAGTAACAACCCCCGTCCCATTGGAGATAACACAGAAGCGGCCTTTATAGAAATCTTTAAAAACGGCAATTATTTACAAGCCAAAAATTATTTAGAACAAGCCATCCAAACAGAAACCGATGAACCCTTAGCTTATGCAATTCAAGCATCTTTGGCTTATTCTAACGAAGAATGGGAAATAATGAAAACCTCAGCCGATCAAACCTTAGCAGCGGCTGAAAAATTAACCGCCACCGATCCCTTACGAGGTAATTTATATCAAGCCGTTGGGCATTTCTTACAAGGGGCTTATACCTTTAAAACCAAAGGACCTTTAGGGGCAGTTAATAAATTACAACTGGTGCTTGAATATCTCGATAAAGCTGAGGCGATCGCCCCTGATGATCCAGAATTAAACTTACTAAAAGGCTATCTCGATTTAATTTTATCGGTTAATCTCCCTTTTTCTTCCCCAGAAGATGCGATCGCTCGGTTTGAAAAATATGCAGCCCCTAACTATATGGTCAACCGCGCTTTATTTGCTGCGTATCGGGACTTGGATAAATATGATATTGCGATGCAATATATTGACCAAGCATTGGCCAGTAGTCCTGATAACCCGGAATTACAATATTTTAAAGGGCAACTACTCCGGAAAAAAGGGAGAACCAAAGATGGTCAACCGAAAGATTTAGCATTGCTTCAAGAAGCGTATACTTACTTTGAGCAAGCGATGACTAAAGTGGATCAATTACCCAAAGGGGTGCAAATCCCTTTGCGTAATGATCATCAGGTGGTACAAGATGAAATTGTCAAATTAAGCAGTAATTAGGACGTAGCTTATCTCGCTCACAGCTTTTTAGGGAACATTTTTGCTGCTATAAGCTGTCCTAGGTGATGGTATTGTCAATTATAACTTAATTGATGGTTATGATTGATAAAATGCCAAAAAAAGGCTTGTTACTCTTGTCTTTCCCCATATTCTAGGAAAGGCTCCTCACACAAAAATGTTAAGCTTGATTATGTAAATCCCTAAAAAGCATATTGAGGTTTAATAAATAATTAATAGAAACCTAACCAACAAGCAAGGGACAATTGAGCAATGCAGTAACAATTAGTGAGTAATCCTTAGAGACTGTGAAAATTTTTCTATTATTAGCATCTTTATCTATCACCCAGGTACTAGGAGACATCCTCCTGAGTCGGGGAATGAAAGATTTTGTTGGATTTGATTTTTCGAGTCCAACTATTATTTTTTACTTAATTGCCTATATTTTAACCAATTATTGGATATTAATGGGTTTAGGCATCTTAGTGGTTTCTTTAAGTCTTTATTTGACTGCCATTTCTAAGTTAGACCTCAGTTACGTCTTACCCATTCATGCCTCTAGTTATGTTTTAAATGGCTTATTTGCTTGGGCCGTTTTAGGAGAGGATGTGACAGGAATGAGGTGGTTAAGCACTTTTATTATTTCCTGTGGGGTGTTATTTGTGGGGTTGAGCGACAGTAAAACCTCTAAATTTTCTCAAGACTATCATAGTAACATAAAGTCTAGAAATTTGCCATTATTTTTTCTTCCTTTTAGTTTAGCCGTTTCTAAAACTTGGTTAGCTATTTTTATTAGCTCGATCTCTGATGCCAGTGGAGATTTATTGTTAGCTCTGGGTATGAAAAAAATAGGAGAAGTTAAAGAATTTACCCTATTAGAAGTTAGCAAAATGGTGATTAAAGTCATCACTAACCCGATGATTATTACAGGTATTACTTGTCAAGGCATTGCCTTTTTTAGCTTTATTTCTGTCCTAAGTTGGGCAGATATTAGCTTTGTCCGCCCTGCTACTGCCTTAACCTATGTTATTAGTATGTTGGGAGCAAAATTAATTCTTAAAGAAGATATCAAAGAACGAAAATTATGGGGAATAATTTTGATTGGTCTGGGAGTATTTATGCACCGTTAATCTCTAGGAAAAATTGTGAGATGTCTCCTGCAAAAAAATAAAACTTCCTCAATTTCTGAACATTTCCTATTAATCCTTTAACTATTCTTAATATTAAGTTTTGTATTGACTATTCTATATTTCATATTCCAAGTATGATAAAGTAAGCAGCAATACATGGATTCTCATCACAACCTTAATGGTTGATTTTTAGAAAATTACTGGAGGTAATTATCCATGAACCTGCCTAATAAGTTTACCCGTTCTCTCAAAATTGTAGTAGTAACTTTTTCTGTATTACTCTGCTTGTTTGTCTCGAATGTAATGACGGCTCAAGCAGATTGTGTAAACCCAAAACCTGCACCTATTAAAATGGACGGAACTTTTGATTTTTCGACAACCAATGAAAACACACCCGACTTTAAAGTTCGTAGTGCTATTGTGTCTTTACCAGAAGGTGAAGTAGTTAATATTGACGAAATTGTCATTACTGGACCTGATGGTCAGCGAGAATTTGGCTGTGTCAATATCAAAGGTGTCAAAAATGATGATAATTTAATTAAGGATTGTGGTGGTCCTGCCTTTTTGAAAGCTGGAAAAACCGTCTATCGAGCCAAAGGAGAGGTTGTAAAGACTGGAAGTACACCAGGGCAATTTACAATTAAATTGTGTGATACTTTTGAGTAAGACTAATCAAGGCAATTGCTGAAAATAATTATCGTGAAAGATAGTATTATAAAGATTGTTAAATAAGCCTATTGTTCCTCTAACTATTTGTTCCGCTAACTATCTAGACAAAGTCCTTCTAGATTATATATTTATTATCGAAACATTATTGAATAGACAATCTTTTTTTCTGTCTGTATGTAGTTATTGTTTGAACGTCTCTATTAAGGAAATATAATTTCCTTAATGGGGACAATTATTAGAAGAGATACATTTTATATTGAGGAAAAAATAGCAAGATGTCTCAGATAAGAGAAAACACTAATGAAAAGATTTTTAGTGTTAACTTTATTGTCATTGCCATGTGTTTTGCGATCGCTTTATTAGGGTTTGGATATGTGTTAGTCAAACTCCCAGAGATAACAGCAGAACAAATTTACATTTATCAAGAAGGAACTTGTATTACAGGGGGTTGGCGATACGGTTTAATCGTTACTCATATTCTCACCTTTATCCTGATTCCCTTAGCTATGAGAATTTTTTATCAGGCATTAAATAACCTAAAACTGCCCCTAAAAACCATATTTCATATTTTACACGACTTTGGAGGAACTCAAGCCGGAGTGGCTATTTTTACTTGGATAGTTTACGAGCAAGGCATTCTTAAGTACAGAAAACAAATAGAGAATTAATCCTAAAATTTGCTAGATTAACATTCTAAATTATGAGGTAAACAATGAACGCTTTTTTAGAAAATATTTATCCTTACGGACACTTAGCGATCGCTATTTTTGAGTTAATTCTTTTTCTCTTTGCTTACCCGTTTTTTCGGATATCGAGAAATTGGGCCATGATTGTCTTACCCATTGTTTTAGTTAGCACCATTTATGATAATCTAATTTTGTGGAGTGGTCGCTTTATTGGGGAAGGCAAATTATTAGAAAACCTCTCTCAAGTTCGGTTCTTTTTACATTATTTAGTCGTACCTTTATTTATTGTTGTAGCTATTGAATTAGCCTCTCGTTCTCAAGCAAAATGGGCTAATCAATTTATTAGAATATTCTCCTGGTTATTGGCCTTGAGTTTAGCCGGATTTGATATTATCAAAAACTTTATCGGATTAGAATTGAAACCAGAAACATTTGGTCATCTTTTACGTTATATTCCAGTGGAACCTCAAATCCCAATTATAACAATTCTTATTAATCTTTTTGTTTTACTAATTGGCATAGGAATTTGGGTTAGAACTAAAAATTGGGGTTGGTTATTTATTGGCTCTGTTGTTAGTTTAATTGGCAATGCACTGCCATCTTCTCAATTTGGAACCCTTCCTGGTAGTGCTTCTGAAGCTATTTTAGCCTTGAGTTTATTATTAACTCAATATAATTTTGAAGATGAGATTGAGGAAGAAGAACCCACTCAACCTAGCTATCCTGATGGGTGGGAATATGCAGAATATGATAATTATCAAATTTACTGGCAAGACAAAGATAACTATCGAATTTATCAAACAGGAAGTCATAGACAAGGAGATTTTGTCAGAATTTATGCACCAAAAACTCCTAAGAAATACGAAGGAAAAATCAAAGTTATTACCTACTTACATGGGTTCTCTTTATGCTTACCCAAATTCTATGAAAAACACTTAGAACAACTGGTAAATGAAGGTTTTTATGTATTTTTTCCTGATTATCAAACGAGTGATTATCCTGACTTCTATGCTGAGGATATCACTTACTTAGAAGAAAGCCAAAAACCTCGTTCTACGTTAAAATATTGGTTATTTGGAATTGCCATTTTTCTCATTCAATTAATTTTTAGGCGTGATGTTCGCAAACAGGAATTTAAAAAATTAACCGAAGATGGGATCTTAAAAGGGTTAAGATTAGTGCTAGGAACTATCTTAATTATTGTGAGTGTTAACGTTGTTTATTTATTCAAGCGTGAGTTTGCTAAAAACTTAGTGAGTATGATTACAACTGTTATCGAAAGTTTAAGAAGCTTCCCTAGAGAATGGTTGGCTTTTTCAGTGGAGACAACCATAACTGGATGGAATACTTTATGCAAATATAGTCAAGAATCTGGTCAGGAATTAGACTTATCTAAACAAGAGATAGACTTTTATGTATTTGGTCATTCTTTAGGAGGTCTTTTGGCACTCAGTTGGCCTTATTATTTGCAAGAAAATCAAGATAAGATACCCGAAAAATTCCAGGTGAAACAGATTATAACTGGCGATCCTGCAACCAATACAGCTTTAGGTATTCCTAAACTGGCTCTTTGGATTTTAGGGATTTTGCGTTTTCCTGCTGCTACCCAACCTTTAAAAATTGAAGAAACAGGAAAAGCATTAAACCTTCCTGTGGGAATTTTACATGGTAACGATGACAAAATTGTTAAGCCAACTGAATGGGTTAAACCTCCTTTATCCCAAGAAAAAGGAGGTTTTTTCCATATTGCGTCCACAGAAAAAAACATCTACTTTTCTCAGTCTAATCGACCTGAAAATTTAATTGCTAATCATAATCAATCTGTGACTAATACAACTTATTACGGTGATCTTTTTATGTCCAACTTTGGTGGAGCAAAAGATGGACCTAATGCCTATAATTTAGAATATATTTGGCCGGCTCTCAAAGCGGTTGTTCTGAATCAAGTATCAGTCAATCAATTAAGCAATGGTAATGGATTTGAACTTAAAGATTTTGAGGTGTTTAACGAACCCCAATAACTGAATTTTTCAACCTTATCCTTGAAGTCTTAGAAATTTACCTAACTGGAAAAAATAAGTATTTGTGCTTACCCTCCAATCCTACTCGGTTAATAAAAGTTGTCTGTTCAAATAAGGATGAGAAGACAAAAGCATCTGTATTGCTTAATTCTCTCTCCCCACATCTCCCACACACCCCAAACTCTCTATGTCATCAACTTTTCGGACTTATCCGAGCAGTATTGGCTTACCTCCTCTATTTAGGGGGTCTTTTATAACAAAAACTAAGTTTTATTAAAACGAATCATTAACATCTCATATAACCCAACCAAAAAATAACCTTAATGAGTTAAGGACTAGAAATAGATAGGAGGCCAAGACATAAGACACCTAAAAAAAAAGCTAATTTTTGTCTCTTTTATAGTGACTTAATGGTTGCTCTTCGGCTATAATCAGCCTCAGTCAGAATTGTCGATCAATTAACAATGAATAAAGAAGAACTCGTCGATATGATTGCAGCGAAGACTCGTATCACCAAAAAAGAAGCGAGTCACATCCTTAATGCGCTCACAGATACCATTATGGAAACGGTCGCCTCTGGGGATAAAGTGGTTTTGGTGGGGTTTGGTACGTTTGAACCTAGAGATAGAAAAGAACGGAAAGGAATGAACCCTCAAACCAAACAACCGATTACGATTCCAGCAACCACAGTGCCGGCCTTCTCAGCCGGCAAGGCCTTTAAAGACGCAGTTGTCAAGTCTTTATAAAGTTGCATCGGAGAAGGAGTCTCGGTTAAGTGGACTCGTTGAACCAAGAATCTCCCAATTTGTAATCGGGAGAATTTCAAAACTTGTATCTTACACCTTCTCAAGAAGAATCTACATTTTAGGAGTGGTTGTAGAGACGTTGTATGCAACGTCTTTACCTATTGTGGGATCTTAAGCACCATTCCTAATCGTTCCATTCTCCTCGTGGTGGTAAAGGGGGGTTGCGGCGAAATGTTCGGGTTAAATCATCATCTCTGTCTCGCTCCCCATTCAACCATTGCTTAATCGCTGTTTGAATAATGCGACTAGGATCATTAGTGAGATGTTTGAGTTGTTCTAAAATTTCTGCATCGAGGTGAATAGAAATTTCTACTTTGTCAGCCGAGCGCTGAGTAGAGGTCGCATTATCGTTCATAGGCTTCTTCCAATCTTCTATTATCCATTGTACAATCAAGGGAAATATTTAACTTGACTCAACTGATAAAGATGTCTATTGATGATAAGTTGCGAAATATCAGAATTTTGCTTAGAGAGTTTCATGATCATCAATCCAACCTATTTAAGGAATTTTCTGAAGTTTCAGACAACCAAAGTCTCAACAACAAGTTAACAAATTTAAACACAGCTTATGAGGAGGCCAAGAAACGTTTAACTAAACCAAGCTTAAGAGTTGCCACTTTTGGCACTACTTCATCAGGCAAGTCTACCATTGTTAATGCTTTGATAGGCAGAAAAATTGCCCCCATGAATACCAAGGAAATGAGTGGGGGAATTTTAACATTACAACATGGAGGAGAACCTAGATTAGTTATTAAAAATACACCTGATGCTCCTTGGGAAACTGGAGAATGGGATCAACAAGAGGAGCTTAATGATATTAAACTTTATGACCGTATTAAACAGGTCATGGAAACTTATCATAAAAAAAGAAAACAAAAAGACTATATTGCACCTCGAATCACCTGTACAGTTCCCTTATTACCTGCTTGTGATAGGGAGTTATCTGGATTACCTGAAGACCCAAATAGATTTTGTTAATAAGAGTTTTGAGCAATCACTAAATGACATAACGGATATAGCAGAAGAAGCTTTAAACCAACGAGAAAGAGAACTAGACAATGAATCTGAAGAAAACAGAAAACTATTTCTGGACAACTGAGTTATCTATATCTTTTGGTTGAATATAATAGTGAAAAACAAGGAGAGTTAGCAGAAGCAATTTCCAACCTTTATCAGTCCCTATTAATTGCGAAAATTGCTGATTTAAAAGCAGAATTAGTAACCAGTTCTATCTTTCCTGATGAGTCTACAAGACAAACTTTAACAACTGCTTATAGTTTAATTTTTTATCTTGGTAGTGAAGCAATGAAAAGAACTCCAGAGGTAAACGAAAAATTAATGTTAGATAATGATATTGCCATCAAAGGTTGGTCAGTTTCTGTTGCTACAGCCGTTGATTTTTTATTACAAAGGGGAAAATATCAAGAAGCTAAACAACTTCTTTCAGAAGAAGTACCAAAATTTAAACGAGTCGTACAAAGATGGGCTAATTATTTGATTAATAAAGAACCAGAGGAAAAATTAAAAACTGCTTATCGCTTTGATGTTCCTCTTTTCAAAGACTATATCACCCCAGAAAGAGTACAAAGAATTGTCCAGATTTCTACACAAGATAAAAGTTTAACCCAGGAAACGATACGAGAGAAGAAAGGAGATAGTGAAGTTTATTTACAACTATCTTCTTGTCAAGAAAAAAATGATCAACATTGGATTAATCGACAAATTGCCTTCGCAGAATATTTAGATACATTGAGTGAGTTATCAGCAAGATTAGACAGTTTACAAGATGTTACTGCTATCTGGGAAACTCAGGGAATTAAAAATAGTAAACAATTATTACCACCTGATTCTCAACCAGGATTATATATATTAGATATCCCCGAAAGTCGATAACTTAATTACGGTAATGGTTTACTATTAGAGAGTTATAAACGGCAAAAATAGAACATAAAATATGAAATCAGATCCTAATCGAATTTTACGGTTAATTCCCCTATTTGCAGGGAGTTTAGGGGGCGTTTTATTACTTGTTAATCGTTTAATAACACCACAATTAACTGAGTCTCAAGCAAGATCCGATGTCTTAGGGGTGATTTTAAGTGGTGTCTTAATCTTAGTGGGATTAATTTGGCAACAAATCCAACCCCGATCGCCTGATGCTGTTATCCTAGAAGGGGAGGAAGGTTTAGAATTTGCCCCTGATTTATCTGATTCTCTTAAAACCGAATTAGCTTGGGCTTCTCATCTTATTTTAACCAATACGGTAACTAAATCTTTAGTGGTTTATTATCAGGATCAAGTGTTGCTGCGTCGAGGTATTTTAGGGGAAAATTCTCAAGTTAACCCAGGTAAAATTCTGCAAAGGGTTCTCAATACCCAAAAACCTGTCTATTTAGTCAATTTAACTCTTTATCCTGGAAAAATCGAGTTTGATTATTTACCAATGAACACACAAGGAGTAATTTGTCAACCCTTGGGAAAAAATGGGGCAATGATTTTAGGGGCCAATGTGCCTCGCAGTTACACCAAACAAGATGAAAACTGGATTGAAGGGATTGCTGATAAATTGAGTTTAACCTTAGAAACCGGCATCAATAAATCTTAAAATTTTCCTAATATTAAGCTAACAGATGATTGATTCAGAGATACTCAGGTTAGAATGAAAAAGCTATTTTTGAACTTGCTTATCGATAGCAAAAAATAGTATGATGGTCAATTGTCTGAAATTGTAAACTCTATGAAAGTCACCCAGGAAAAACTCCCCGATAGTCAAATTGGCTTAGAAATCGAAATTCCCGCCGAAGCTGGCAAAAAAGCCTATGAAACCAAGGTTAAGAATTTAGCCCGTACCGCCAATATTCCTGGGTTTCGTAAAGGTAAAGTTCCCCGTCCCATTCTCTTACAACGCTTAGGAACTCGTTACATTAAAGCAGTTACTTTAGAAGAGTTAGTACAAAAGAGCTTAGAAACAGCCATTGAACAAGAATCCATTGAATCCATTGGCAATTATAGTTTACGCACCAGTTTAGATGAGTTAGTGGACAAATTTAACCCAGGGGAACCCTTCACCTTTTTGGCGGCTGTGGATGTGCCTCCTACGGTAGAATTAGGTGACTATCAAACCCTCTCCATTAAAGCAGAAGAAACCACCTATGATCCCCAACAGGTAGAAGACTCTCTCAAAGAACGTCAAGAAAAATTAGCGACGTTAGTACCCGTAGAAGATCGGGGAGCCGAAATGGGAGATGTGGCTATTGTTGATTATAAGGGGGTTTCAACTCCCGAAGGAGAAGAAGAAGGGGAACCCATCGAAGGAGTAGAAGGAACAGACTTCCGAGTGGATCTAGAAGTGGGAAAATTTATTGAAGGAATGGTAGAAGGAATCGTCGGGATGAAACCTGAAGAAACCAAAGAATTACCTTTAACCTTTCCTGATGATTATCCTAGAGAAGATTTAGCTGGTCAACCAGTTACTTTTACCGTGACTTTAAAAGAACTTAAGGCCAAAGAATTACCAGAACTGGATGATGATTTTGCCCAAGAAGAGAGTGAATATGAAACCATTGCTGAACTGAGAGAGTCTTTAGAAAAGCAGTATAAAGAGTCAGCAGAAAATGAGACTAAACAGAGTGTTCATACTGCCATTACTTCGGAATTAACAAAGGTTTGCACAGTGGATCTTCCTGATACATTAGTCCAGGAAGAAATTAATCGAGTTCTGACCCAAACTGCGATGCAAATGGAACAAATGGGGGTTGATTTAGGGCAACTCTTTACCCAAGAAAATTTACCACGATTAAGAGACAATGCTCGTCCTGAAGCTGTGGAACGGTTGAAACAAACTTTGATTCTGCAAGAAATTTTTAAAGTAGAATCCTTAACGCTTGAAGAAGCAGAAATCGAAGAAAGAAGTAACGAAATTAAAGAACAATTAGAAGGACAAGAGGTTGATCCTGATAAGTTAAGAACTGTGGTTGAAGAACAATTGACCACAGAAAAAATCCTTAATTGGCTACAAGAAAAAGCTACTGTGGAATTAGTGCCTAAAGGCAGTTTAGAAGAAGAGAAAAAAGAAGAGGAAAGTGAACCTGATGCAGCAGAAGCAACGGTGGATGTGGAAGTTAATGAATAACGAATAAGATGGGAAAGGACTCTTCTCGGTTAACCTCAGAAGAGTTCCTATCAATATAAGTTTTCTTTATTAAAAGTATATAAATAATTTAATGATTAAAACCTTTGTTCGCATTTACATAAGTTAACAATATCAAATTTTTCCTTGATTTTGACTAATTTTGTTTGATATTTGCGTTTTTGTTATTTTCGTGTTATTTTTTTATCAGTTAGAGTCGGGAGTTCAGTGTTTTTATAAGCTCTTTTTTTCCTGGAAAGCATCTAAACTTCGTTAACAAGATTTTTTCATTGTCCTAATTGTTTTCTAAATTTCCTCAATCGTTTCTAACTTTTTAAGAAGATAATTTTAAGTTTTATAAAATACTCTTGACAAAATCACCTCTGTCTCCTTACTTCTGTAGAAAATAAGATAGGTTTGAGAACCGGATTTCGTATAATAAACATAACTTAGAATTGAAAACCACTATGACAGCAGTGTTCATATCAATAGACTAAGGATCGAAATAAGAATGCCCCCACTCAACTTAACTAAAATCTTGAGACACCCAATTGAAAACTGCTATGAGAAAGGAGTAGAGATTACCTCATCACTCCGAAAAATGCTATAAAGATCCATTTACAAATTTCGATTAGCTACTTACAATTCTCTGAAGATAATTAGCATTTTATTAATAAATAATTCATTGATATATTGCAGAATTGTTTTTTTGTTTAAATATACTTAGATTTAAAAACTACACTCAAAAAAAGAGATTGAAATTCTATCCGCTCCGAAAAAGCCAGATTGTATCTGCCTAATAACAATAGAAATTTGGAGGTTTTACTTATAGATGAATGCCGATAATATAAGCGGAAAACCTTACCAAAAGCAAAGTGAGTAGAGGAGGAAGAATCTTCACAACCATCCTTGCTTTGCGAGAAACAATCTTTCTCCCCATGCATTCTCTGCCGACAAAGGCTCTTACATTAACTTAGTGCCATTCACTTATAGATGTTAATCAACTGGCTGATTTTTGACTTGGACAGTAAAATCGATAACTTTTAGTTGAAAGAGAAAGAGTTGAAACTTTCTTTTCTCGTAGGAGGGAAAAAGCAATGGCAATTCAATTTGACAAAATTATTGTTGGTAGTCTTGGGGATGATTTTCTTGAAGGAGGAGTCGGGATTGATATTATTATCGGACTTTTGGGTAACGATCTTTTAAAAGGTCGAGGTGGAAATGATTATCTTCTTGGTAAGGAGGGAGACGATACCGTTTCCTATGAAGATGCTGGTAGTGCTGTTAGTGTGGATCTTGGGTCAGGAACTGCTAATAACGATGGAGAAGGAGGTAGCGACAAACTTTTTGATATTGAAAGTGTTATTGGTTCTAATCATGACGACCATATAGTTGGCCACCATCAAAGAGGAAAAACAAAAATTCTTGAAGGTGGAGAGGGAAATGACTTTATTGAGGTTTTTGCCGGTGCAGAAATGGTTAAAGGAGGGACAGGAAATGACGATTACTATATTGGGGTTAATGATTCGGGGGGAACTGAAATCTTAGATGAAAGTGGAGATGATGACAGTCTTGATGTCTCAGATTCAGTTTCCTTGTCTCGTCTTGCCCAAGGTACCATTGGTTTTGGACGGGATGGTACTACATTGGTCGTCGATATTGATGAAGATGGAGTTGTTAATTTAGCTAATGATTTAGCTGTTTTAAACTTCTTTGCGGTTGCCAATGAGGATAACTGTGATGCGGGAACAGGATTGATTGAAGATATTACTGGCTATTCTGGAGATGATGTACGCCAACTCTTTTGCTGTCCCGATCCCAGTCCTCTGAGAATTGAGTTAATGGGTGGGGTATTTGAAGATACAGACGGAGATGGAGATTGCGATGGGGTTGGCACTATTCTGCTGGGACGCACAGATGGAATACCTACCATGTTGCGAATCGAGAATGCAGTGGCAGAATATGATGATACCAGTTTTCGGCTTCTTAGTGGAGATGTCTACTCCGCTATTGGCAATGTAGCTGAACCTCTTTTTCAAGGTAACTTTGAAATGCCTTTTAATACTGCAACAACCACATCATTTAATGAAACAGGAAATTTAGTGAATGAATTTGGTTTAGCAGGTCTTGATACCAACTTTAATAGTCTTACCCTAAAACCCAATCGTATTGAATTAGGATCTAGATTCGCATTACCTCAAGGACTTGGTGGATTTGAGATCCCACTTGATTTTCCCAACACTTTATACATTAATACAAATGAGTTAGGTGTGGGGGGAAAATTTAGTTTTCCCGATAAGGAATTCGATCTATTTGGGTATGCTGATATTAAGACTTCTGATGCACTCATAGAATATATTCCCGTAGAAAAAAGTTTGAAAATACAAGGGAAACTTGAACTGAGTGCGCCAATTTTTAAGTCTCTTGAGGATGATTTTGAGCTAGTTCTTGATATTGCCGGTGATAATCCTATAGATGGGGAAGAGAATTTCATTGAGATCAAAAATGGACAGGCAAGTATTAGAGGTTCTATTACTGCTAAAAACATTGATTTGCCAGGAAAATTCGAGATACCTGAACTTTCTGTGAGTCTTATTGCTACTGATAATGGAAATAGTAATGATGATGAAGTCAGGGGAACTGCTAAAGTAAAATTTCCTTTTAAAACTAAAACACCCATTTTAGGAACTGGAGTGGGTTTTCTGTTACCTCCTCCTGAATGGGAATTGAATTTTGTCTCTTTTGAACTTGATGATATGAATATAAAGTTGCCTTATGGAATATTTTGGCAACGGGTGGCAGGATCAGCCAATCATCTAGCTATTAGTGATCCAGATCCCACTGAATTTAGTGGTGGTATTGGTTTAAGTTTTGGACCGGAAGTTGATATTCCATTGCCTGATTTTCTCGGTGGTGATTTTGAAGGATCTCTCATTAGACTGGATGTTGATGGAACGGTTAGTTCAGAAAAACTCGCTGGGGAATACACAATTAAAGTAATTAATGAAAAGATATATCAAGCTCAAGGTGGAGGAGAATATGATTGGAGCAAAGAACTTGTAAAAGCTAATACCAGTGTTACTGTACTTGATGGTTTAATAACTGGAGAAAACAAATTTAAAGCAGATTTTGCCAATGGGTCGTTTTCTGGGTTTGGTTCCGTTTCTCTAACTGTACCTGACTCCAAATTCTTCTTAGGGTTTCGGGGCGAGCAAATTGGTAATGCGTCTTTCCAAATGCTCGGCACAAATGATGGAAATTCCTCTAATGATTATGTAGCCTCTTGGGGTCAACTCGGTCCAATTACGTTAGGTCTTCAGGTCTTTTTTGATGGTGACTATGAAATAATTAACAGTGCTAGTGAAATCCCAGCAACCAATAGTTTTGATGTAGAAATAGGCACAGCATTTCTCTTGCTCAGTGCCGATTGGGATAATGTAACCAATGATAATATTGCCGTAAGAGTTAAAGATCCCAATGGTAATTTTATTGAAGAAGCGGATTTTGCTGCTAATGGAATTGCGATTGTGGATGAGCTTACCAGTTCTATTGCTAAAACTGTAATTGTGGATAATCCTGCAGTTGGAAACTGGGATTTAGAAGTCATTGATGAAACAGGATTAGGAGAAGTTCGGATTACTGGTTTTCGAGATTCTGTTGCTCCTACCATTGAACTGACTGCCCCCATTATTGATGTTCCTGGACCTGACGTAAATATTCAATGGAATGCCTTTGACTCTGATTCTGAAGCAAAAGTTAGTTTATTTTATGACGACGACAATCTAGATTTTGATGGGATTCTCATTGCTGATAATCTGATAGAAATGGACGGTGCTGATAGTTTCCTCTGGAACACTCAAGGGGTAGCCACAGGAGACTACTATATCTACGCCATGATTATGGATGGCAATAATGCACCAGTTTTCAGTTATTCTCAAGGCCGAGTACAAGTAACAGAAGAAGCGGACTTAGAAGTTACCCAGACTGCAAATGCTGACTCAATTGGCTTTGGTGAAAATTTCGTTTATACAGTTACCGTAACGAATAACGGAACCGACGATTCTGAGGGAATAATTCTGAGTGAAACCTTACCCGAAGAAGTAACCTTTGTTTCAGCCACTGTCATCCCCTCAGAACAAATAGAAAATACCCTGACTTTTGAGTTAGGTAATTTAGCCAATGGAGAAACTACAACCATTGACATTACAGTTTCTGCTCCTACAACGTCAACTAATATTACTGCCACTGCTTTAGTTACTAGCAACACCTTTGATCCCGATGGGTCTAACGATACTGACATTCTTGTGTCAACCGTTGAACCTATTATTACTATTGATGATGTCACTCTTACCGAGGGAGACAGTGGCACGACTAATGCAGTATTTACGGTTAGTCTTAATGCACCTAACACTGAAACCGTAACTGTTAATTATGCTATTTCTGATGGAACAGCTACAGCACTAGAGGACTATATACCCAGTCTTGACATTTTGGAATTTGTGCCGGGGGAAACTGAAAAGACTATCTTGATAGAAGTGATCGGCGATACGGTGGTAGAGGAAGATGAGACCTTTTTCATTAACCTGAGTAGTGCTATCAACGCTAGTATTGCTGATGACCAAGCTATAGGAACAATTCTCAACAATGAGATTTTGGGCACAGATGCTGACGATATCCTTACTGGAACTGGTGGTGATGATCTTATTGAAGGTGGAGGGGGTAATGATTCTATTTTTGGTGACACTGGCAATGATACCCTAACAGGAGGGTCAGACAGCGATCGCTTTATTTTCAATAGTCCTACTGAAGGAGTTGATACCATTACTGATTTTGAATTAGGTACGGATCAACTTGAGATATCAGCATCAGGTTTTGGTGATGATTTGATAGCCAATGCTTTTCTTGAAGATGCTCAATTTATATTAGGCAGTACCGCATCAGATAGCAATCACCGATTTATTTACAATACTTCTAGCGAACATTTATTCTTCGATCCAGATGGAATTGGTGATAATCCCCAACAGTTGTTTGCCAAACTCGCTGACACCGCTAATCTCGATGCTAATAGTATTTTTGTGGTTACTTAGTTAGCAAACGCAGTTCCTTTTTTCCTATCATCAAAGCCCCCATTCCCAACAAAATAGAACAACCCAAAATAGATGAGCTTTCAGGAATCTCTTCAGCCATCTCTTGTTGAGCACTCCCTGATAGCTCCGATTCTAAGAAGACTGTCTCATTAGCTCCTACCATAAAGGATGTGGTGAAATTCTGAGTTTCACTAAATGAGTCATTTCCACTAATGAGTTGACTAAAACTTTCCAAAACATTCCCTGACTCTGTAACCAACCTTAAAGTAAATTCTGCTTCAGCCGACTCAACCTCTGGATTTTCAATGACTGTTGTGAGACTGAGAGAATAAGTTCCCTCGATTGTAAAAAGCTGTCCGCCCCCGGATAGGTCAGTAATGGCTAATTTATTGCTGTTTCCCGAAACAAAAGCAGAAGCAGAACCTTCTGAGCCAGATTCACCTGAAATAGTACCACCATCATAATCTAACTCAAGAAC
Organism: Crocosphaera sp.; assembly: GCA_051439445.1. Taxonomy (GTDB): domain Bacteria; phylum Cyanobacteriota; class Cyanobacteriia; order Cyanobacteriales; family Microcystaceae; genus Crocosphaera. The sequence goes on along the minus strand of JBFRWG010000048.1, from coordinate 11,621 downwards.
AGTAAAAGTATCATCAACTGTCCATAAAGTAGAGTTGGTTGAAGTTCCCTGAGCAGTTCCGGTCCCGGTTGTCAGAATCTCAGGAACTGGTGAGTTTTCCCCTTCAACATTTTCTAGTTCAAAGAGAACTAATTGATCAAGATCAGCTTGAAGAGTAATATTCGATAATTGTCCACTAAAACTAGCGGCCATAGTCGGGGTAATTGTTCCGAAAATTCCCAGTATTGTTAGAGTTAAACGGAGTGGCATAGGTTGTATTGTCTTATTTTCAGGATATTCAGCTAAAAATAATAATTTTTTCGAGCTTAAGAACTGAAATGCAGGTAATTTTTGGTTGTTCATGAGGTTTTACTTTAATGAAATAATATCAGCTATTTTGCTATGAATGTATGTTAACCGATATGGATTCCCTTGGGTCAATTTTGACTATAATTTCTAGTCATCGAGCTATCCTACGTTTCTCCTACCGTCAATTATCCTTTAATGGATAAACCCCTTACTTTAGCCTCTAATTCCCCTTTTTTAACTGAGTTTCAATAGCATTAATCACCGTTTCTAATACATGAACACGGGCATAATATTTATCATTTCCAGGGACAATAGACCAAGGAGCAGCCGGGGTACTGGTTCGGGCGATCATTTGATTAACCGCGACATCATATAAGGGCCATTTTTCTCGATTTCGCCAATCTTCCTCCGTTAATTTATAACTTTTATAAAGGTTATTTTTTCGGTCTTCAAATCGTTTTAATTGTTCCTCAAAACTGATATGTAACCAAAACTTAACTAACACATATCCGGCTGTGGTTAATTGAGCTTCAAACTCATTAATTTCCTTATAAGACTGTCTCCAATCTAACTCAGAAGCAAACCCTTCTATTCTTTCTACTAAAACCCGTCCATACCAAGTGCGATCGAAAATGCCAATGGTTCCTGCCCCAGGAATATCTCGCCAAAATCGCCATAAATAATGATACTTTAATTCTTCGGAAGTGGGGGCAGCAAAGGCATTAACTTTATAACTTCTAGGATCTAAGGTATCAGTCAGGCGTTTAATTGCCCCTCCTTTACCCGCAGCGTCCCATCCTTCAAATAAGACTAGCACAGGAATCTTTTGCTGAAAAATTTCTAATTGCAGCTTTCTCAACTTCAGTTGAGCTTCTCCTAGTCGTTGCTTATACTCATCTTTAGCTAGATGTAAACCCAGGTCTATTTTGCCCAAAAAATCCGGTTCTGTGGGTTGTAGTTCCGTTTGGGGAGGCAAAGGGGGAATATCGGTTTTCGGCAGTTTTAGACGGTCTAACGCTTGGGTAATGGTAGCAACTACCTGAGAGAGAACCTTGACCCTTGCCCACCGTTGACAGTCTCCTTCTACCAATGTCCAAGGGGCATGACCTGTACTGGTATACGCTAACATTTCTTCTGCAAAGCCCCTATATTCCTTGTAGTGTTTTTGCTGTTCCCAGTCTTCAGGACGCACACGCCATGATTCTAACTCATCCGACTCATATTTTTTGAGTCGCTTTTTCAGTTCTTTTTGACTCAAATGAATCCAAAATTTTGCTATAGCTACACCACTATCCACTAATTGCCGTTCAAAGGCATTAATATCTCGCATTAACAAGGGAATACTGCCATCTGTCTCCCGTTCAAACAACCGATCTTCTAAAACATGGGTGTACCAACTATGATAAAAAATACCCAGACTGCCTAATGGGGGCAATTTATGCCAAAATCGCCAAAGAAAGGGATATTTTGCCTCATCTTCTGTGGCTGCTAAAATGGGATGCACATTAAAGCCACGAGGGTCCATATAACTAATGGTTTTCTGTAATAACTTACCCTTTCCCGCAGCCGCCCAACCTTCAAGAACAATGATCACCGGCAGTTTATTGTCCCAACAGTCTTTTTGTAGCGATCGCAACTGTCGCATTAAGGCTTCGAGTTGAGTCTCGTAGGTTTCTTTATCTAGGGTTAATTTTAAATCTAGGGTATCTAACATCGTTGAGTAATAATAGGTATTGTTTAATACATAGAGGGATGTCCCAGTATAGAAGGTCTCAACAGAAAATATGCTTTTTTTTAGCTTTTCTTAATGGAAAAAATGCTTTATTCTAGATAAGTAAAACCGAAACAGAGCGATCGCTGTTATGATTGCTTTTAATTTACCATCAGGAGTGCTTGTGTCTGAGACAAAACCCACTATTTTAGTCACAGGAGGGGCCGGATATATTGGGTCCCATGCTGTTTTAGCCTTACAAAAAGCAGGATATGATGTCCTTGTTTTTGATAATCTTTCCTATGGCCATCCTGAGATTGTTAAAGATGTTTTGAAGGTAGAATTAATTACTGGAGATACGAGGGATCGTTCTCTGTTAGATGAGATATTTTCGACTAGAAAGATTGCGGCGGTGATGCACTTTGCAGCTTTTATTGCAGTGGGGGAGTCGGTTAAAGATCCGGCTATTTATTATCAAAATAATGTGCAAGGAACCTTGACTTTATTAGAAGCTATGTTAGCAGCTAATATTAATAAGTTGGTTTTCTCTTCTACTTGTGCTATTTATGGGATGCCACAAGAGATTCCCATGACAGAAAATCATCCTAATAATCCATTAAGTCCCTATGCTCGTAGTAAGTATATGGTAGAACAAATACTCAAAGATTTTGCGCAAGCCTATGGATTAAAATCTGTTGTTTTCCGCTATTTTAACGCATCAGGGGCTGATCCATCTGGTAATTTAGGGGAAGATCATACCCCAGAAACTCACTTAATTCCTTTAGCCTTATTAACTGCTTTGAAAAAACGGGATCATCTCTTTATTTTTGGCACAGATTATGATACCCCAGATGGGACAGCCGTTAGGGATTATATTCATGTCAATGATTTAGCATCAGCCCATGTTTTAGGTTTAGAATATCTTTTAAAAGGGGGAGAAAGTGAGATGTTTAATTTAGGGAATGGTAACGGATTTTCAGTTAAACAAGTTATTAATATGGCTAAGAAAATTACTGGGATTGATTTCCTTGTTAAAGAAAGCGATCGCCGTCCCGGTGATCCCCCAATGTTAGTAGGGAGTAGTCAAAAAGCTCAATCTGTTTTAGGTTGGCAACCTCAATATGCTGACTTAGAAACCATTGTTAATCATGCTTGGCAATGGCATCAAAAACGTCATGGCAATAGCTAAAAAAGCGAACCAATATAGATAAAAAAGACAATAACTAAACAAGTGATGATTCAAAACCAACAAACCATAGAAACCATTTTAAAGCGCATGGGAGAAACAGTTATTGCTACCACTGAAACAGTGGAAAGTTTAGCTGATAAAATGGAGAATCTTGTGGAACAAATACAACAACAAGAACAGCAAATACAACAACAAGGATATCAAATTTTTGCCCTCAGTGAATCCATACAAACCCTAGTTGATGCTCAAACAGAGTCCAGGGAACAGCTAACTCAATTAACCTATTTAATTCATACTTTGGTTAATAGTTTGAATAACCAACATGAGTAAGGATTAACATCATAAACTAATTTTTATTTTGAGGTCTATTAAACCATGAAAAATTACAGTCGAAAATATCTTTCTTGTAGCTTATCTATCTTAACGATTTTAGCTAACTTCCTGTTAATAAGTTGTGCTGAAACCAAGCTATCTCAATGTCAAAAAATCAGCCTTTTAATGACAAAAATGGCAGAAGAAAGTGAGAGTTATAGTCAGACGACAGATATCAAAAAAGCCTTACAAGTGGCTGATATTTTTGAAGAAACTTTACAACAAATGAAACAATTAAAAATTGAAGATGAACAATTAATAGAATATCAAATGGGATTAGCTGACATTTATCAAGGTTATGCAGATACTACCCGTCAATTTGTGGCAGCTTTGAACGATAAAGATATTAATAGTATTAAATTAATGCAGCAACAAGTCCAACAACTAGGGCAAAAAGAGCAAGACTTAGGAACAGAAATGAAGCAGTATTGTCAAGAGGATTAAATCAGAAATAGTCTCATAATTCAGATACATTAGTTATCAATAAATGAGCTTTTATTCTCCGAAAAATCTCCCAATTTCTTCTACATAATCTAAACCAGCTATTGAAAATAAAATATCTTTCCATTGTTTGTTGTGAGTATGAGCAATGCAAAGATATTGATTTTTTCGACAACCAATTCTTCCTGGACTTTGACGATAAATATCTATTTGTGTATCTATGGTTTGTATTGTTTTGACTGCTTCATTAATAGCAGGAATACAAAACTCATAACTAACTGATCTTAAACCATCTGGTGGACCTATTAAACCATCACGAGAAATTAGAGAAATATCAAAGTTTATTTTATCTAGTATGGTATCATTTTTTAAGTTGTTACTTAAGCCTTTTTTCTCGATTGAAGAAAGTAAAAGTATGGACATAATAACCAATAAAAAACAATTTAATAATTTTATTATGTTCATAATAACTAATTCTCATTTTTACTAACATTAGGCGCAAAAATTTCATATTCTTCAATTTCAACAGGAAAAACAATAACTTTTAAATGAACGGGATATCCTACTTGTTTTGCGAGAAAATTTTGAATTTTTTTGAGATTTTTTCTGGCTTCAGATCGATCCAATTCTACCGTAGAAGCAAAGACTTCGACCGTTACAAAAAGTTTTGTTTCTTGAAGTTGAACGTCAATAGATTCAATTAAATGTTGCTTAGATTCATGAATATAGATAGAAAGAGCATGACGAATCCTATTTTCTGCTATCATTTCCCTAAAATGAAAATTTAAGGGTAAAGTGATAACGGCAAGACTTGCTATCAATAATAATAAACCCCAAATTGCCTTTTTCCAACTTCCATAAGATTCTAAAATAAAAACCAAAGCAGCAGTTAAAATAATACCAACTAAATTAGTTAAAAATAGTATAAAAGCACCGGCTGAAAGACGAAAATCACTGACAGCTAAACCGATTCCTACAACACACAAAGGTGGGACTAAAGCAACGGCGATCGCTACCCCAGGAATCGCATCAGAAACACTCGGACGAACCTTCGCAAATCCTCCTGCAATTCCAGCGGCCACTGCTACTCCTAAATCAAGTAAAGTGGGTTCAGCACGACCAAGAATCTCTGACCCAGGAATCCTAAAACCAATGATTTTAGTTGTTACAAAAGCAATCACAATCGTCAGAATTATCCCAAAAATTAGCCTTGCAAAAGAATAAGTAAGCAGTCGAAAATTAAGAATAACTAAAGCATAGGCAAAACTAATAATAGGAATCATCAAAGGAGCAATAATCATCGCGCCAATAATGGTAGCCGTACTATTAGAAATTAAACCAAAAGTCGCAATAGCTGTAGCAAGAATCAGTAAAATAGAAAAATTATGGGCTAAAACCTCTTTAATAAGATTCTTCGATAACTTATATTCTGATACTTTCTCTTCTTGAGATCCAGTTCGCAGTCTATTTAATAACTTCCATTCTCGTTGAAGAAAAGATTTGATTTGAGAGAAGACCATTGATTTAATCAGTTAATTGACGTTCATGTATGGTTAGGCAAAAATAATAAAAAATAATCATTTTCACAAAGACGTAAAAATACTATCTATTAGGCCAATACCTTTAATTTAAGTAATGAATGCTTTATTTGTCCATAAAAATCCATAAATCTTCTAAAATATTAGAAAAAGATTATGAATTCTCCTAATTAATTTCTCTTCAGTATAATTAAGTTGATTATTAGGAGAACACAGTAATGCAGGAAAAAGTTGCTTTGAAGGTAGCTGGTGTTACCTTGAGCCTCTTCACTGTCGTTTTACCCCTTGGTGAGGCTGTGCAAGCACAAGATCGCGGAGAATGCGAAAGGTTTGCTAGAGACTATGCGAGACGAGAATCTCGTCGGGGTGGTGGACTCATACGAGGTGCAGCAAGGGGTGGGGTTCGCGCAGGAATTGTCGGTGGTATCTTTGGCGATCGCAATTTTGCTAGAGATGCTGCCCAAGTTGGGGCAATTATTGGAGGAATTTCTAATACAGCTAGACGTGCTAGAAATCGAGATGAATTGTACAATATTGCCTTTGATGAATGTATGAGAGGGTCTGTCACTCCCTATTAAATTAACATCTTTTTTTACAGATTAATCACCTATCAAAAAAGGATTTCATCACAAGTATTTTATTAGTTAATCTTAGGAAATTAGATTCATGAACAAGAGAACAATCTCAATAATGGCCCTATTAACATTATTAGGTTTGGGGGTTTCTACGACGCAAGTTAAAGCTGAAACAATGCTGGATATTACAACAATTACCTGTAAAGATTTACTCCTCATGGAAGGAGATCAAAGAGATTCTACTTTAGTCTTCTTTCATGGAGTGATGTTAGGAAGAAGTCAGACAACAATGTTGGATAGTGAAAAAATATCTAATCAAACAGATAAAGTGTTAGAAATGTGCATCGCTAGACCCAATAGTAAGTTAATGTCAGTTTTTGAACAGACTCGTTAATTAGTCTTTCAATAGGATTGGTTTTAAAGATTAATACAATCAATCCTAATGCTCACTCAAACAACGATACAAAATATTAGGATTCATTATGGAAATTGAAGAAAGAAGTCCCTCTAATTTAGTTAAATTAATTCGGACTACATTTATCGGTGGTTTTTTAGTGGTTCTTCCTGCTTATTTAGCTATTTTAGCTTTCAATAAAACGATAAAAGCACTTATTGGATTAGTAGTTGTTTTATTAAAACCCATTACTAATTTATTAGGAATTGATAAAAATGCTATTGCTGTTCCTGTTGCTTTGTTAATTTTTCTTTTAATTTGTTTTATTGCAGGAGTGATATTAAAAACTCGTTATTCTGTCATTTTTAGACAAACCCTTGGGCCTATTTTAAAGAAGATTCCAGGTTATCTATTAATTCGTAGTTTAACCAATCGTGTAGCAAAATTAGAAAGAAGTGATACCTTAGCAGCAGGATTTGTCGCTTTAGGACAAACTTATGAATCTTTATCTCCTGGATTTTTAATTGAAAAACATGACAATGGAATGCACACCGTTTTTGTTCCAACTGTTCCCACCCCAACGGTTGGTAACTTATATGTTATTCCTGATGAAAGAATATTTCCTGTGGATGTTCCTTTATTAGATATGGTTAAATTTATTTCAAAGTGGGGTGAAGCTTCACCTCAATTAAGTGAAGCAATTAAACAAATTAATATAGAGAGAAAATCTTAATCTTTTGACTAATTTAAATTAATTTTAAGTTTTCTCATGCTCAATATTAAATATATTGTTGGAAATCTTTTGTTAGTATGTATTTAGAATCTTAGGTCATGTTTGAGTATCAAGTTATCAAAACTGTTACTCTAGCAGAACTCCAGAAAAATCCTGATAAGTTGCTAGATGAGATACTAAAAAATGGAATTCCCCTAGAAGTTAATAAGCATGGAAAGTTCTTAAGAATTGTTCCTATGGAGAAAAAAGAAAAACTTGATAATTTAGTTTTAAAAACTAATATAATTCAAGGAAATCCTGATATTTAGTTAATATTAATTGGGAACAGGAGGTTAATATTGATTTACCTTGATACTCTAACGTAGTAGTTTTGCACCCTTCTTCAGCAAACCCTATCTACTTCGTGTTCTAGATAAAAAAAAATGGAGACTGACGCACTTAATCTTCAAAAGATTTTAGAAAAATAATTATCCTAAATTTATAATTATGCTAAATTTAAGTTTGAATTATTCACTAAAAAAATTATGTCACTAAAAAAAATCATAGAAATTGCATTGGCTGGTATAAGCGGAATCATAATACATGAACCTGCTCAAGCCATCATAAATGCTACACCAGATAATGGTTCACATCCAAATGTAGCTTTCTTAGCTCTAGGAGATAATTTGGGAAATCTAACCCGATGTAGTGGGATCTTGCTTTCTCCAACTGTGGTTTTAACGGCAGCGCACTGTATGAGATCCAATCTTCTTGATCCAATAACTGGAGCTACTTTTGCTTTTGCTAATTTTGATGATCAGATTAATGTCGATATCAACAACCTTGATCCATTTTTCCAAAGTAGTATTCTAGGATTACCATTTATTCATCCTAACTTTGATCGATCTGTTTATGATTTATTAGATCCCCAAATCAGCAATTTTGATGTTGGAATAGTTCAACTTAGCCAACCTGTTTTTCTAGAGAGTTTTAACTATGGAGTTCTTCCAGAAGTCGGTGCTGTTGATAATAACACTTCAGCTACATTTGATGTTGTTGGTTATGGAATAAGCGTTTTTGATCCTCCTATCAATCCCTTTTCTTTGGATGTTGATAATGTTACTCGTCGACAAACAAATTTTAATACTAATAATCTTGAAAATTATTTGGAGTTGCAAGGCGGTAATCTTGTTAATGGTGAAGAAGTAGGATCAGTTTGTTATGGTGATTCAGGAGGCCCAGCATTTTTTGAGGGAACTAACACGGTTGTTGCAATTACATCGTTTATCGAAGATCCTAATTGTTTAGGAACTGCTTACAGTTATCGTATTGATAACCCTGATACGTTATCTTTCATCAATAGTTTTTTAGATCAAGAAAATCAATCGATACCTGAATCAACACCTATTTCAGGAATATTAATTTTAGGAATTACAGGAATTAGTAAAAAGATTATGAAAAGGAACAGAAAAAATCGAAATCGCTGATGGTTCATGTTATTTATATGGGTGCGATTGATTATGAATGGTTTGACGATGTATTAATAGTACCGATGACAACGGGCTAATTGCCGAAAGCCGTATGAGATGAAAGTCTCATGTACGGTTTGGACTGGGAGGAGAGGTAGGTAACTACCTTTTCGACCCCTAATGGGATGGAGTCCCCCATACCCTCTGGGCGCTGGGACTCGTGAGCCTTGTAAGGACAAGAAAATTGTAGATAATTATGGCTATGCTCAATGGAATAGTTAAAAAACGGGTAGTTTTTGCCAATATTCTTGGAGAGATGCAGCAACTTTACCTGATAACAGCATACAACCCAAAAGATTAGGAATTGCTAACGTTAAGAGCATCATATCGCTAAAATCGATCACAGGACCTAAACTAACCACTGAACCAATAAAAATACAACCCAAAAAGAGCAATTTAAAAACAATGGAACTGCGTTGACCAAAAACATAAGCCCAACATTGTTCCCCATAGTAACACCAAGTAATCATAGTAGAAAACGCAAACAAGCAGATGATTCCGACTAACACCAACGGAAACCAATCAATGACTTGAGCAAAGGCCATCGCCGCTAAAATAGACCCATTAACATTTTCCCCCACCGACTCCCCATACATTCCCGTTGTCAGAATCACTAAACCCGTGACATTACAGAGAATAATGGTGTCGATAAACGGTTCTAAAATAGCAACAATCCCTTCTTGGACTGGTTCTTTTGTTTTCGCAACCGCATGGGCGATCGCTGCTGATCCCAAACCGGCCCCATTAGAAAAAGCACTGCGACGAACTCCTTGAACAATCATCCCTACCATCCCCCCTTCTAAGGACGAAGGGGAAAAAGCCTCCTTAAACATCAAACTGAATGCAGCAGGAATGGCTTGAAAATTGATTGCTAACACCCAGAAACACCCCAAAAGGTATAAACAGACCATCACAGGGACTAACTTGCTGGTAATGATGCCAATGCGACTAATACCCCCAATAATTACCAATCCCACCAACAAAGCTAAAGTTAAACCAAATAGCCAATCATAGTCTGTGACCCCAGGAACCACTGCCACTAAAGCAGCAAAAGATTGATTGGCCTGAAACATATTCCCCCCACCGATGGCAGCACCCAACCCAGCGATCCCGTAAAAAATAGCTAATCCCTTGCCTAACTTGGCTTTTCCTAACGCTTTTAATCCCCCAGACAGATAATACATGGGACCCCCCACAATGGTTCCATCTGGGTTAATGGTGCGATACTGTAGCCCTAGAGTACATTCAACAAACTTGTTAGACATTCCCAGAAAGCCGGCCACCGTCATCCAAAATACTGCACCCGGACCCCCCATTTGTATAGCGATGGCCACCCCTGCAATATTCCCTAAGCCAATACTTGCGGATAAAGCGGTGGCCAAAGCTTGAAAAGAAGACACTTCCCCCTGACTATCATCCTGGGGGTTATCATAGAAACCCAATGCAATTTTAACGGCGTGTTTCGGGCCAACTACGCTAATAAACCCCATGCGTAGGGTAAAAAAAATTCCCCCTAAGAGTAACCAAAGAATAATGAGGGGAAAATGGGCAACTTCAAAAAAAAGTACCTGTTCAATGAAGCTAACGACACTAGAAAACAGGCGATCAAGATTATCTAAAAAATGGTTCACTAATTTAACGTAAAAAGCTGCTACTCAGCCAAAAAATAAAAAAGATAGTAATACCAATAGCAGATTGGCCGATTTGCGCTGGCAAATTAGCCCCTTGTAGTAATTGTGCAATGCCCCATCCTAATCCTACCCCTAAGAATAAACCCCCTAGGGTGATTAGTAGAGCGCGACCAAACTTATTTTCTTTACGGTTAAGAAAATAAATATTGGCAAACACCCCTAAGGCCAACAGTAAAGAGAGCATAGAGGATTGAGGACCGCCAAAACCAGCAAATAAAGCTAAGGCCAGAAAAATTCCTGTTGGCCAGAGAATATCGTTAGCAGAGGGGGTATCGATAAATTGTTGTAACCAGGGAGGAGAGTTATCCAAGGAAAGGGAGGGGGGAGTTGGGGGAGTTTCCCGTTGACGCTCTGCAAAGCGAATGCGATCAGGGACTTTGATTCTACCTTCCTGGCGTAGTTTCAGTCGTTCCATAATAATAGAATCGTAGGCCGCTTCAATATCTTCGACGGTTTTGACATCATTGCTATATTCTTGTGTTAAACGGTTTTTGGCTGCTTGGATCTCATCAAAGGATGCCGTTTCGCTGACACCAAGCTTTTCATAGGGAGTTTGTTCACTCATCTAAAACCTCCTTTCCATATTTCCCTCATCAAACCACTGAATCACTCAGATTTTTAACTATCCTGTTAGTTTTGACCCTAGGGGGTCTATAGAGACTAACAATAACTTCGACCTTGATTATATCTTTTCTCAACGGAGTTGGCTTTAAGAACAATTACAAAATTTTACCTCGGTTAAGATTTAGTCTAACCCTGTCGGGTGTTAGCCGTCTCTTCATCTCTATTTTGGGAGGAAGGGTTAGCCATTTTATTTTCTTCGAGTTGCGCTTTCATGGTAATGGAGTCTTCTAGTTGCTGGGTTTCGCGTTTGAATTCGTTTTCAAATTCTTTAGATGCTTCTTGAAAGCCACGAATCGCTTTACCTAGACTACGACCGATCTCTGGCAGTTTTTTCGGACCAAAAACTAATAAGGCAATTACTAGAATTAAGGCCATTTCTGGTAGTCCAATACCAAACACATTCATAAGTTACTCCTAGGGTTTTTTTTAGTTTATCGAAAAATTGGCTTTAAAACCTTTTTTACAAGGGGTTTTTCGTTGAAGGAAGAATCTCCGCCTTACAACACTTTTCAATTGGATAGACAAATCTTCGACTTTTTTGACAAGGGGACTGGGAG
>JBFRWG010000047.1:0-6452 GCA_051439445.1 Crocosphaera sp. | reverse complement strand
GTGGCCTATTCCCCTGATGGTCAAACTCTTGCTTCTGCTAGTGATGACGGAACCATTAAACTCTGGAGTCAAGAAGGAAAGCTGCTGCAAACTCTCGAAGGTCATCAAGATTGGGTCTATAGGATAGTGTTTTCTCCTGATGGGAACACCCTTGCTTCTGCTAGTTCTGATCAGACCATTAAACTCTGGAGTCGAGATGGAAAGCTACTACAAACTATCGAAGGTCATCACGGTGAACTATGGAGTGTGGAGTTTTCTCCTGATGGGAAAATCCTTCCTTCTGCTAGTGATGACAACACCATTAAACTCTGGACTATAATGGAGTTTTCTCCTGATGGGGACATACTTGCTTCTGCTAGTGATGACGGAACCTTTAAACTTTGGAGTCGAGACGGAAAGCTACTACAAACTCTCGAAGGTCATCTAAGTATGGTCTCTAGCATAGTGTTTTCTCCTGATGGGAACACCCTTGCTTCTGCTAGTTTTGATCGAACTATTAAACTCTGGAGTCGAGACGGAAAGCTAATACAAACTCTCGAAGGTCATCAAGGTTTAGTCAATAGCATAGTGTTTTCTCCTGATGGGGACATACTTGCTTCTGCTAGTTCTGATCAGACCGTTAAACTCTGGAGTCGAGAAGGAAAGCTGCTGCAAACTCTCAAAGGTCATCAAAGTAGGGTCAATATTGTGGAGTTTTCTCCTGATGGGAACACCCTTGCTTCTGCTAGTTCTGATCAGACCATTAAACTCTGGAATCTCAACCTATTATGGAAACTAGATTATTCAGTAACCCAAGGATGTGAGTGGGTGGGAGATTATTTGAAATATAGTGCAGAGGTGAGTGAGGAAGATAGAACTTTGTGTGATTAATGGATAATTAATAATGGATAATTGATAATGGATAATTGATAATTGATCTCTAGAAAGCGATCGCCGTAATTCTAAATCCTGAATTCTGATTGACGTATAACGTTATCCGTCATTTTTTATCTATAAGTGATGGGCAATAGATTGAAAATTGAGTGTTGATTTTTGCTGTTTCTGTTTCGCTCTTCTCTTTCCCTTATCAGGGTAGTCGTAGACGCACACTTTTTCCATTATTTATAGACTATCATGTCAAGTCAAGGAAAAGCAAGCATTTTTTACATTCGTTTAAAATAAAGGGTCTTGGGGTTAATGGGGTGTGGGCTTCATACCATTAAGCCCCTACGGAAGATATTGAAGAGGCGATCCCCTGATGTGAAGTCTGAAGTTAAATTTTGCTCTGTTATTATTGCGCAACAGTAAGATGTCTAGAAGGCCATCGCCTGATGTGAACTTCCTCACTTCGTTCCTACACTATTACACAGAAGTTAGATTTTTGTTCTGTTATTATTGCGCAACAGTAAGAGTTGATAGAAGGGATCGTCTTGACGGATAACGTTATCCGTATTTTTTATCTTTCAGTGAAGCGCATATAGATGAATAATTGGGAATGATTATTGCTGTTTCTTTTTCTCTCTTCTTTTACCCTTACAAGGGTAGTCGTAGACGCACACTCTTTCCATTATCTATAGACTATCATGTCAAGTCAAGTAAAAGCAAGTATTTTTTACATTAATTCAAACAGCACTGTTGAGCAATAGTAGGAATTTGGGGAAGCGATCGCCTTGTTTCAACCTTCAGGCAATCTTCTCATCAATTCTTCAAAATCATAAGGACATTGATCAGGAAGGTTTAACTTATATTCACTTAAGACTAATCTTTTCGCTCTTTCGTACTCTTTCTCTATATTTATCTTCTTTAAAAGGGTTTTTGTCAGTCTTCTCTCTATTTCATCTTGAAAATTGTTAATTTCCGTCCTCCAGTGATTTCGAGGATAGTGATCGGGGGAATAGTCTAATTTGAGTTTATGTTCTATCAACCGTTTAACAAAACTACTCACAGCATGGATCTGTTCTTTCCCCAAGTCTTCGATCTCCTCTTTCAAGTTCTCCCAATCTAATGCCTTAATATTGTGATCCTTTAAAGCTTGACCTTGTTTAATCGTCCATTCTACAAAGTCAGTGTCATAGAGATTCAACATCTCACTTGTCTCATGGGTTTCTATAGCTTTATCAAGAGGAGTCATTTCATTTAATATGCGATCGCTGATTCTTCTTATAACTGGTGCGCAATAGATTGAAAATTGAGCATTTATTTTTGCTGTTTCTTTTTCTCTCTTCTCTTTCCCTTATCAGGGTAGTCGTAGACGCACACCTTTTGCATTTTCTATAGAAAATCATGTCAAGTCAAGGAAAAGCAAGCATTTTTTACATTCGTTTAAATATCACTGTTGCGCAACAGTAGGAATTTTAGAATGCGATCGCCTTATGTGAAGTCTGAAGTTAAATTTTGCCTCTGTTATTGTTGCGCAACAGTAGGAATTTTAGAATGCGATCGCCTTATGTGAAGTCTGAAGTGAGATTTTTGCTCTGTTACTGTTGCGCAATAGTAAGATTCTCAGAAAGCGGTGCTACCCTAGTAAAGATACGATAGGAGTGTAACGGAATCATCCATGCAAACGAGAGATACAGTAACTCAACAACAACCCTTATCCCTAAATGAAGCCATCAGTGCCAGTCAAAACTATTTACTTTCTTTACAATACCCTCAAGGTTACTGGTGGGCGGAATTAGAGTCCAATATTACCCTCACTGCTGAAACCGTTTTATTACATAAAATTTGGGGAACTGATAAAACCCGTCCTCTGCAAAAAGTAGAAGGTTACTTACGTCGCCAACAACGGGAACATGGGGGTTGGGAACTCTTCTATGGCGACGGAGGAGAAATTAGTACCTCCGTTGAAGCTTATATGGCCTTACGTTTGTTAGGGGTTCCCCAAGATGATCCCGCATTAATACGAGCCAAAAACTTTATTTTAAGTAAAGGAGGTATTAGTAAAGCCCGAATTTTTACCAAATTTCATCTAGCTTTAATTGGCTGTTATGACTGGAAAGGAATTCCCTCTATTCCCCCCTGGATTATGCTTTTTCCGAATAATTTTCCCTTCACCATTTATGAAATGGCCAGTTGGGCAAGAGAAAGTACAGTTCCCCTGATTATTGTCTTTGATCAGCAACCAGTTTTTGCTGTTGAGCCTGTCTTCAATTTGGATGAATTGTATGCAGAAGGTGTAGAAAATGTTAAGTATCAATTGCCTAAAAACAATAATTGGGGCGATATCTTTTTAGGGATAGATAAAGTTTTAAAATTTGCCGAACAAGTTGACTTAGTTCCCTTCCGAAAAAAAGGACTTCAAGCGGCCGAACGATGGATGTTAAACCATCAACAAGAAACAGGAGATTGGGGCGGAATTATGCCCCCGATGGTGAATTCTTTATTAGCATTTAAAGTTCTCAATTATGATGTCAATGACCCTTCTGTCCAACGAGGATTTGAAGCAATTGATCGTTTTTCCAGAGAAGAAAATGAGACTTACCGAGTTCAAGCTTGTGTTTCTCCTATATGGGATACGGCTTGGTGTATAAGAGCATTGACAGAATCAGGTTTACCTAAAGATCATTTTTCCTTAGTTAAAGCTGGAAAATGGTTATTAGATAAACAGTGTTTAGAATATGGAGATTGGGCAGTTAAAAATAAAACAGGAAAACCCGGCGGCTGGGCGTTTGAATTTACCAATCGTTTTTATCCTGATATCGATGATTCGGGTGTTGTGGTCATGGCCTTAAATGGCATAAAATTACCAGATGAAGCCCGAAAAAAAGCAGCCATCAATCGCTGTGTACAATGGATAGAAACCATGCAATGTAAAACAGGGGGTTGGGCAGCTTTTGATGTAGATAATGATCAAGCTTGGTTAAATGAAGTACCTTATGGGGACTTAAAAGCCATGATCGATCCTAATACTGCTGATGTTACTGCTAGAGTGGTAGAAATGTTGGGATCTTGTGATTTAGAAATGGAAAGCGATCGCCTTAAAAAAGCGTTAAATTATCTATATAAAGAACAAGAAAAAGATGGCAGTTGGTTTGGTCGTTGGGGAGTCAATTATATTTATGGAACCAGTGGTGTTTTATCCGCATTAGCTGTTATGAACCCTGAGAAACATAAGACTCAAATAGAACAAGGAATTAACTGGTTATTAAGCTGTCAAAATAAGGACGGAGGTTGGGGAGAAACCTGCTGGAGTTATAACGATCCCACTCTCAAAGGAAAAGGGGTTAGTACCGCATCCCAAACTGCTTGGTCCTTAATTGGATTATTAGATGCAGGAGAAGCTTTAAATACCTTTGAAACCGATGCCATTGAACGGGGGATTAACTACTTATTAAACACCCAAACTAAAGAAGGAACTTGGGAAGAAGCAGAGTTTACTGGAACGGGTTTCCCTTGTCACTTCTATATTCGCTATCATTTCTATCGTCATTATTTCCCATTACTTGCTTTAGGACGCTATCAAAAATTAATGGATAATGGATAATGAATAATTGATAATTGCCTGTTCTTATGAAAAAAGAGCAGGCAATTAATATAATCATACAGCCTTATAGTCTGTAATAAACAAGGTGTTTATGTTACAGTATTTATGATTCAAAGATAAATTGAAACACAAAATATCTTCTAACCAAAAATGTTTAAATTATCAAAATTATTTCATTTTAAACGTTCAAATCTTTTATATTTAATTATCTCTGTTGCTATTATTTTGTGGTGTACTAGCATTGGTTGGGCGTTTAATCAAGCATTAGGAGCAGATCCTAGCCCCAGATTAGCTCAATCTTTAAGACCAGATCGTTCGACTGTAGAAGCAGGAAAAGAAATGTATGTTTCTACTTGTTCAGGGTGTCATATTCCCATTTCCCCAGAAGTCTTACCCACAGAAACTTGGCAAGAACTTTTAGAGAACCCTCATAAACATTATGGAACATCCGTCCCCAATTTAATTCGCTTGAGCCAAGTATTAATCTGGGATTATTTAAGAACCTATTCTCGTCCCATTTTGCAAAGAGATGCTCCTGTTCCCTACTATATTGAACAATCTCAATATTTCAAAATTGTCCATCCTCGTGTTGAGTTCACCGAACCCATAACCACCAAAAGTTGTGTTGTCTGTCATCCAGGGGTCAAAGACTTTGACTATCGAACCCTGAGTGCAGAATGGGAGGATGCACCTTAGACAGGGGAACAGGAGAGCAAAAAATTGGTAATTTTAATTCAACGCTTCACTCATGACATCAGCCGGCACAGGTTGCTGTAACCAAATTTCTAGAGCGGCTGCTCCTTGATAGACTAACATATCTGACCCATCAATAATGATTAACCCTTGTTGTTGCGCATCTTGGAGAAATTGAGTGGGACTGGGAATATAAATTAAATCGTAGGCGATCGCAGCAGAAGGGAGTTTTTTCCATAAGGTAGTTTCAACAGGAGAATCACCATTGTTAGGAAACATTCCAATGGGGGTAGTATTAACTAACAACTCGGTTTCTGATACCATCCCTGATAATTCATTCCAGGAATGAACGGTTACAGAAGCTGTAAGCCCGCTATTGACCCAACTTTGTTTAAATTGCTCTAACTTATTGCTATCACGTCCCACAACGCAAATATGAGGGCATCCTAATTCAGCCAAAGCCACTACCACAGCCCTGGCCGCCCCTCCATTCCCTAAGATAATGGGTTTAATGGTGTTCCAATTGCGGTTTAAGGGTTTGAGGGGGGCTAAAAAGCCGATAACATCTGTATTCGTTCCTTTCCATCCTGTTTCGGTGCGCCAAACTGTATTAACTGCCCCCACTAACTTAGCAGTATTGGTAATCTCTGAAAGGAGAGGAATAATGGCTTGTTTATGGGGAATAGTAGCATTAAACCCCATCACTCCAATGGTAGCAAAACCCTCTAAAGCGGTTGCTAAGTTTTGAGGTTTGACGGGAAAAGGGACATAGATGTAATCGACTCCCAAGTGAGCGATCGCTGCATTTTGCATAACTGGGGACAACGAATGTTCTACAGGATCACCAATAATCCCCAATAATTTAGTTTTTCCAGTGATGGTTGACATAGGGAAGATTTATTTATTTTTAGAGTATTTTAAACCGATTAAAGAGGATATTCCCACTAAGGCCAATAAAGAGGTGGGTTCGGGAACGGATTCAATTTGTCCTCTAATTTCTCCCGATGGAAAGGTGGTGGTATGAATATTAATGTAGAGTCCGTCGCTTAATAACTCATCAAGATAAACTGATAAAGCTTTACTGCTATTAGGATCACTTTCACAATCGATCTCAGTACAAGCATCGGAATCATCCCAAATACCCTTAGCAGTAATCTGAGCCGAGGTACTTTGAACAAAATCGTTGAGCGCAGTCCCCATCTAAAATCTTTGATTTAGATGGGGTTAGCGAAACCAGCAAATAAAGGCGAAGCATCCTTATTATTCCGGCTTTTCTTGGTTCTGTACATATTCTATA
>JBFRWG010000046.1:0-12424 GCA_051439445.1 Crocosphaera sp. | reverse complement strand
CTGTAGACTGTAGGGTGGGCAATGTCTAAAATAGAAGTAGATTGGTAGATTATTTATTAATATTGCCCACCTTCGTGTTTTTATCTGTCACACAGCAAAATTAATAAAATGGTGGGTTACGACGGATAATAATCTTATGATTACATTCTCAATTATAGCCGTCTAACCCACCCTACTGTAATGTAGTGGGTATAAGCTCAATAAATTTAAGTTAAAAATATTCGTTGAAAAGGTTGTTTTCGATAACGACGATAAATATCAAAGTCACTATCAAGGGTAAGAATAGCTGAAATGTTAAGTCTTTCAGAAATAGCAATTAAGGATAAGTCAGCAAAATCACCAGGTAAGTCTGAATATTGTTCATTGAGTTGTTTGATACGGTGAAAATCATCGGGTAAAAGGGGAATACATTGATAAAGTTGTTGGGATAAATCATTCAGAAATTCGTTTTGTGTTCGATAATCTGCACTCAAAAGGTACATGATTTCGGTGACACAAGCAGTGGTGGTAATAAGTTCACTGGTACATTGTTCAAAAAAGTTACAAACGATATTGTGATAGTTATCTTTTGCACTGTAATAAGCGATTAAAATGCTACTATCAGTAAGAATACAAGGGGGATAATTATTATAATTATTCATTAAAGGGAAGATTTATGACGGTTTTTAATATGATTTTTTACTACATTTTTACGGTTTTCTCGTAAGGATAAGTCGGGGGATGCGTCTTGTAATAAATGTTTAGGATGGCCGCCCCTTCTTTGGGCTAAAGTTTGAGGGGTTTTTAAACTTTGCCAATGTTGATAAATTAACTGTTTCAAGAGTTCTTCTGAGGTTATATTCTCTTTAGCAATGATTTCTGCTAAGTAAGTTTCTGTTTCTTTATCTAGGTTTATTGAGAGCATTTTATTTATTAATTAAATCTCTTTTATTATAACATAATTTAATCAATTTTGAGTCAATTATTAATAGTTGATTTATAGAATAAGGTTTGGGCATAATATTATTATACCCCTACAATACTTTGATTTTTCCTGTTACTGCATTGGAGATTAATATCTGTTTTAATTCGTTTAATTGATCAATTTGTTTTTGAATTAGATAGATTGCTTCATTAGTTTCTTCTGTTTTTTTATCTAAATAATTAATAATTATTTTTTGTTCTATTAAAGGTGGAACAGTTATAAAATTAGCTCCTATTCTTTCTATATTAAGATTCATTTGTGTATTTTTTGTACTAGCATT
Source organism: Crocosphaera sp. (assembly GCA_051439445.1). Classification (GTDB taxonomy): domain Bacteria; phylum Cyanobacteriota; class Cyanobacteriia; order Cyanobacteriales; family Microcystaceae; genus Crocosphaera. The sequence continues at coordinate 11,180 of JBFRWG010000046.1, read as the reverse complement.
CATGAATTCTTGTTTCATACTCACCAAAATATAATACAAAAAATCTCTATCTAAGTTTTCCTTGGGAGAAAAACCAACTATGCTATCAGGAAAACAAGCATCAAAGCTTAAAATAGATATATCTCCTATATTCGCTGCTATGGTAATAACAACAGTTTCTTTAGGGATAAGCGTTGAAACTTTTAAACCGTTTTCATTCAAAGTTTGTTTATATTCAGTGATATATTTTCCTGCTTTAGCTACATCTCCAGTTTGAATAAAAGGATATTGTCCATCATATAATCTTGGATCATTACGAGGACGATGAGTAAATTTTCCTCTAAATATTGTAGTAGCAAATTTTATTTTGCAAACCTCCCAATGTTCAGGAATATCCCCTAACCATTCAATACCACTATCACGCATAGGAACATTAGGGTTAAGTCCTTTCGTAACTGATTGATTAATTAAGATAGCTTTTTGTTCCTGTAGCAGTTCAATTAATCTTTGTTTATAGGATATTGCTTCTTCTATTTCTGCGGTTTTTTCATCTAGAAATTTAGCGATTTTTTGTTGTTCTTCAAAGTTTGGTAAGACAATAGGAAAATTAGATAATTCACTAGGAGTGATAGCAGGAAAACTGACTCCTTTAGAACAAGAGACAACTTGATTAATAAATAATTCAGATTGTAGAAAATAACTAAAGTATTTTTTATTCGTTTTTTCACTCAATGGACTAATTACACAAAAACCAGTTGAATAAATATTTTGATATTGTTGTTTATCTATATAAGCAATTGCTTTTAAATAGGTACGTACAGTAGAGACAATAGTATCTCCTAGTTTTGCAATTCTTCTCGCTCTTGATGGAGCTTTTCTAAAAATAAAAGGCTCAACTTTATTGATTTTACCCTGAGTAACTGAACTAATATCAACATAATTAAAAGTATAATTGGGATCAGTATTTTCAGGTAATGTATTTTGATTAATTAAAGCACAATATTTAATTTTTTCAACCTCCCAATGACTAGGAATATTCCCCAACCATTCAACCCCACTATCCTTATAACTTTCATATTTAGGAAAAGAAACCATTAATTAACATCCTTTTATTGTGAATATTTTAATCAAACCAATTTTCTATAGATAAACCTTGAAAGTATTGAAAATCAGAGACATTATTAGTTACTAAAATAAGCTGATTAGTATAAGAAATAGCAGCGATCTGGCCATCAATAAAAGCAGGAGTTTTGCTAATACTGGTTAATCTGGCTCTTTCTAAAGCCTGCCATTGTGCCGATCTTAAATCATAATTTAAAATAGGAATATTAGCTAATATAACAGTTTCAATGTAAGTTTGTAAAGTTTGCCTTTTTTTGGACAAAGGGAGACGATAACACCCAAATAACAACTCATGAATTACTATGGTAGCCGTGGTTAATTCCTGTTGATATTTTTGTAATTTTCTTAACACCTTTTGATTAGTTTTAGGGCGTATTGCTTCTGATAAAATATTAGTGTCTAATAAATACTTAAAATTCATAAATCAACTATTCTTCCTGTACTTTTATCTCGTAAATCAGTAAATATATCCTCATCAAAGTTACACACTTTAAAATCCTGAGACTGACGAAATGTTTGTAAACTATCCCAAAAACGATTGACTTTTTTCCTTGACTCAAACCCTTGTAAAATTTCTTCAGGTAAAGGATCATCAAAGTCATCAGGAACAATAAATTCTCCTTCACATAACCCTGTTGGACGCATTTTAGGTGAAGTTATTTCTTCTTTTTTAGACATGATAGCATTATCATCAGTTTCAACACTTTTTAACGTTTCTAAAGCATCTAAAAGCTTCTGATAATCTTCTATACTAAGAAGTACCCCGATACGGTTTCCCTGTGCATCCGTTACAAACTTTTCTGCTAATTCCATTAATAGTTTACTCTCCTTTTAATTCAATATAAATCCTGTTGTATTTTCAGTATAGCTCAAACTGTTTTCATAGCGATCGCCTATATCTCGTAGGGGTTTAAAACTGTTAAACCCAAACTGTTAAACTCAAACTGTTAACATGGTGGGTTACGACAGATTATTATCTTCTAGTTATAACCTAAATTATAGCTGTCTAACCCACCCTACGTAAAAGATTGTCTCCTTATCCACATCATTGTATTGAACATAATGATATTATGTCCCTACGATGCTGTTAAAACCCAGTATAATATTAACCTAGTTCAGATTTTTCTGTTAGCTTATCCAACTTATCTAATAATTGTAAACCCTCTTCAATATTTCCTTGAGAAGCAACTTTTCTAAACCTTTTTTCTACTTCAAATTCTTCAATTAATAGGGTTGTTACTTCTTGAATTAACTGATTAACACTAACCCCTTTAGTCTCAGCAAGGGATTGTAATTTAAGATGTTTCTCTTCAGGAAAATTAATCTTAATAGTTGTCATTTTTAACTCCTTAAAAGGGTTTCCGGTGTAACAATGGAAAGATGAGGGAACAAAAGTTGAGAGTTACGAAAATCTTTGATATTATTAGTAACGATATAAGAACCATTCCCAGCGATCGCTAATTCAATTAAATGATTATCTCCTTCATCTTTTAAATTAGGTCGCCATAAATAATAAACATTAATCCAATGACAAACACTCATAAACGCTTTAAATAATTGATTAACTTCAGTCATGTTTAAAGGAGTCTTTTCAATAATTTCAGATCGTTTACTGACAGATTCATACTCACAAAATAAAGCATTTCCCATCAAAGGTTGATAGTCTCCCCTTAAACAATATCTTATCAGTTTTCGACTGGGACCTGCCACCCCAATTAAAGAACTAATAAAAACACTTGTATCTACAACAATTTTACTGACCATCAGGAATAATATACGAATAAGTTAGACACTTTTACTAAAGAAAACATTAAATAGTTGATTATTTTAACTAAAATGGTGGGTTACGACAGATTATTATCTTTTAATGATAACTTAAATTATTGTTGTCTAACCCACCCTACCCTAAAGATTGTCTCCTTATCCACATCATGGTATTGGACATAATGATATTATGTCCCTACGATACGTTTTAATAACCCGTCGGTTTTTGCTTCTAACTCTAATATTTCTGCGGTAACTTCTTCTAAACTTCTTAAGGGTTGATGTTGATAAAAATACTTATTAAAACTAATTTCATAACCAATATTTGTCTTATCCCAGTTTATCCACGCTTCACTAACATGGGGTAATACTTCTCTCATAAAATAGTTATGAATATTATCAGTTAAAGGAACATTTTCTGTATCTCTTAATTCACTGTCTGACTCATATTCTATATATTCTCCTTTTTTCTCTGATTCAAAATAACCAAAATGCTGTAAATAGTCTTCACTGGTTTCTAAATGAGTGAGTAACTGTTCTAATTTTTCTCTTTTTAATTTATGCACTTTTTTAATAACCTTTTCTGCTGTTTCTTCTCGCCAACTAATGGCATTAATAATCTGATTTTTCTCACTACTTGATAACTTTAAACCTAAAGATTTAACCCCATTATCAAAAACTTTTAGAAATTGATTAAAATCTAAGTATAAATCATCCCCAATTAAAGGATATAACTGTTCCATAACTGTTAATAATGAGCGTTGATTATTCCATGTTTTGATGTCAAATAAAGCTTTCTTATTTTTAGGAGTCAGATTCATTTCTTCTTTTTCTATATATTCTGTGATTGCTTGTTTATAATCTCCCAAATTTGTATAAATAGCGTCTCCCCATTTTTCATAACACCACTCCATAATATCTTGTAATGCAGGAAAAAAACGCAAGGGTTTAACCCGTTCTTTTGTTACTTGTACTGCTAACCTTAACGGTCTTTCAATAGTTACTTTATAATAACCAAAATCTTCATTATCAAAGATTTTAGACCTTAATATAGGTTTTTCTTCTCCATTATTGTTATTATCTGCTGCAACTTCTCCGTCAGTAAACTCTAAATATACCTGAGTCATTAAATTAATATGCTCAGGAGAAAACTCACAATTTTTCTTGCCTAAGTTTTTCCTTAATTTTCGATACATTTGGGAAGCATCAATTAATTGTACTTTTCCCTTTCTTTGAGATGTTTTATGATTAGATAACACCCAGATATAAGTAGTAATTCCTGTGTTGTAAAAAAGATCATTAGGTAACTGAATAATTGCTTCTAACCAGTCATTTTCGATAATATATCGTCTAATATTACTCTCACCACTTCCTGCATCCCCTGTAAATAAAGAAGATCCGTTATGCACCGATGCAATTCTGCTACCATGAGGACTATCGGATGAACTCTTCATCTTACTCACCATATCCATTAAAAATAGTAGCTGACCATCAGAAGAGCGAGGAATGGCGGGGACAGTAGCATTAATACCCTTAAAATCGGTTAAAACCACCTCAAAACGGGTATCTAATACCGCTTTTTTCTCTAAAATAAACTTTTGATCCGACTTCCAAGACTTCCCATAAGGAGGGTTCGATAACATAAAATCAAAGGTCATCCCTGCAAACTCATCCATGGCCAAAGTTGACCCATAACGGATATTTTCGGGGTTATTTCCCTTAATCATCATATCTGATTGACAAATAGCATAAGTTTCTCCATTAACCTCTTTTCCATACAAATATACAGCTTTATCCTCCGCTTTAATCTTACCGTCAGGATGCTTAATAAACCCCTCCGACTCCGTTAACATTCCCCCAGAACCGCAAGCACAGTCATAAATAGTGATAACTGGCGGTAATTGCTCTTTTACAGGTAAAAACAGCAGATGTGTCATTAAATGAATCACCTCACGGGGTGTAAAGTGTTCTCCTGCTTCCTCATTATTCTCCTCATTAAACTTACGGATCAACTCCTCAAATACATATCCCATCCCCAGGTTAGTTAAAGCAGGGATTGTGTTACCATCAGGGTCTAAGGTGCTTTCAGGACTCAAATTAATACGAGGATCGATGAATTTTTGTAAGACATCCAGTAAAACATCGGCCTCCACCATGCGCTTAATTTGGTTTCTCAGTTCAAATTTAGCAATAATTTCCTTGACATTGTCGCTAAACCCGTCCAAATACGCTTTAAAATTCTTTTCTAAGATTTGACGGTTATTTGTCGCCGTTTTCACTAACCTTTGTAGAGTCCATTCCGAAATATTATAGAAGACATACCCCGATGTATCCCTTAACCCTTCATCATCCAAAACCGTTAACTTAACCTCCTCCCGTTGAAACCTCACTTCTTCTAAAACAGCATCCTTAGAGGGTTCCAAAAGACAGTCTAACCGTCGTAACACGAACATGGGTAGAATAACATCTCGATATTTTCCTCGTACATAGACATCCCTGAGACAATCATCAGCAATTTGCCAAATAAATGAGACAATTTTATTATGTACGGTATAATCCATAGAAATTTTCGGCTTTTTTAGGGTCTATTGTTAATTTTATATGAAATCCCCTTAATTCCCCATTCTTAAAATTATGGGCCTAAACCGCGTCACCCCATAAAACCTACCCTACTGTAATATTATTAATGTAAAAAAATGCCACAAGAATCAAAAATAATTCCCCAACATATCCAAGAAAAACGACAGGAAATCATCAAAATAGCGACAAAATACGGTGCAAGCAATATCAGGATATTTGGTTCAGTTGCGAGGGGAGAAGCAACAGAAAACAGTGATATTGACTTTCTGATGGATATAGAATCAGGACATAGTTTACTCCATCGTATTAGTTTAATTCAAGAATTAGAAGACTTATTAAAGTGTAAAGTAGATGTAGCAAAACCTCAACAACTTCACGAAATCATAAAAGAGCAAGTTTTACAAGAATCAATTCCCTTATGAAAAACAATCAATTGTATTTAAGTAACATTCAAGAATGTATCCAAAATATAGAAACTTATACCAAAGACGGAGAAGAAAGCTTTAAACAAAATCGCATGATTCAAGATGCAGTTATCCGTAACTTTGAAATTATTGGAGAAGCAACAAAAAGAATAAGCAACGATATAAAAGAAACTGATCCGAATGTTCCTTGGCGAAAAATTGCAGGATTTAGAGACGTTTTAATACATGATTATCTCAGAATAGATTTAGAGGAAGTTTGGTTAATTATTGTCAATGATTTACCCTTATTAAAAGTAAATATTGAGAACATTATCAATGATTTATCTAAATGAAATTAACTAATAAATCACCCTGTCACCCCATCACCCCTGCGATCGCCTATTCTCTTTTTTGCTATTTATTGCTAATTCTCATCAAAACTTTATCAGTTACTATTGTCTATGAAAACTTGATGATGAATAGATTTTTATCTCTATATTTGCCTAAAATGCTTTTATAATAAGGTTTTAGGGCATTTTAGTCCCTTCAGGTTTAAAAAAATTTAAGCCCTAATTATTAGTAATCATTTTCAATAATGCTATAATACGTCAGGCAAATAATAAAAGTCTATTGAATCTACTTATGGTGAGTAAATTATCAAGACGAGTATTTTTGAGTGGCAGCACTGCTGTAACCGTGGTAGGAATCAGCCAACTGATGACCAGTTGCGGCAATAATAACAACAGTGGTAACGCTCCCGATAATACATCAAGTTCCCCGTCAACGGAAATAACAGGAGAAGTCAACTTATATTCTTCTCGTCACTACAACACTGATACCGAGTTATATAACGGTTTTACCGAACAAACAGGGATTAAAGTGAATCTGGTGGAAGGTAGTGCCGATGAACTGATCGAACGCATCAAAAGCGAAGGAGATAACACCCAAGCGGACATTTTAATGACAGTGGATGTGGCCAGACTTTGGCGGGCCGAAGAAGCGGGTATTTTCGCCCCTACCACCTCAGCTATCTTAGAAGAGAAAATACCTGTATCCTTACGTAACCCAGACGGTTTATGGTTCGCCTTTACCAAACGAGCTAGGGTGATTATGTATAACAAGGATAAGGTAAAACCCGAAGAATTATCTACTTATGAAGAGTTAGCCGATCCCAAATGGAAAGGCCGGATCATTATTCGGCCCTCTAGCAACATTTATAATCAATCTTTAGTGGCCTCTTTAATCGAAACCCACGGAGAAGAAAAAACAGAAGCATGGGTTAAAGGGTTTGTGGCCAACTTTGCCAGGAAACCCCAAAGTAACGACACCGGACAGATTAAAGATGTAGCAGCAGGAGTGGGGGATCTTACCCTAGCGAATACCTATTATCTCGCTCGTCTAGCTAAAGACGATGATCCGGCCATGAAGGAAGTTGTTGAGAAAGTGAAAATCTTTTTCCCTAACCAAGGGGATAGGGGAACCCATGTCAATGTTAGTGGGGCCGGGGTGGTCAAAAATGCCCCAAATGCTGAAAATGCGGTTAAATTTTTGGAATATTTAACCAGCGACACAGCGCAAGAATTTTTTGCGAAGGGTAACAACGAATATCCCGCGGTAGAAGGGGTAACGGTTGACTCCGTATTAGAGAGTTTTGGCACCTTTAAAGCAGATGATACCAATATCGCTGCCTTTGGTCCAAACTTAGCTCCCGCGGTTCAGGTGATGAACCGAGGAGGGTGGGCCTAAATAGGGAAGGGAGAATTTAGAATTTAGAATTTTTATCATTCTTTATTCTTCATTCCTCCTAGTCTCTATCTAACCTATCAAAGATAATTCAGTATTATGATAATGATAATCATTATCATTTTTTAACCAGTGTGAGGAATTGAATGCTCAATCGTTTTTTTTTGTTTAACAATGTAATCCTAGTTTTAGGAATGATTTTCTTGTCTACGTCTCCTACTCAAGCATTACCAACTCAAGACTCATCTTTAAGAGAGTCTCGTAGCGACTTTTTCCGTCGTCAGGGTAGGGTATCTTTAGAAGAAGAGACATCACCTCTACCTCAGTTACCCAAAGTGGATCGAGACTTCCAGTTAAGACAGTCCCGTGATGGGTTTTTGAACTCGGCCAGTCGTAAGCAGGGTTCTATGTCTCAAGTTACCAGTGTTTCTGAGTTACAAGACATTTCTCCCACGGAATGGGCCTACGAGGCGTTACGGGGACTCGTAGAACGCTATGGTTGTATTGTTGGCTATCCCGATCGCACGTTCCGGGGTAACCGAGCCTTATCTCGTTACGAGTTCGCTGCCGGGCTAAATGCCTGTATGAATACTATAGAACGATTAATCCAGGAAAATGTTGCCGTTTTACGAGAAGATATCGAAAAGTTGAAACGGTTGGCCCGAGAGTTTGAACAAGAGTTAATCGCTTTGGGAGCTAGAGTCGGTAACTTGGAGGAAAGGGTAGCATATCTCGAAGATCACCAGTTTTCTACCACCACCATACTATCAGGAGAGTTTGTCGTCGGTTTAACCGGTATTACCAGTGGTCAAAGAAACGGGGGGACCGAAGAGATCAACAAAGTGACTAACTTTGGTTACAGGGGACGACTGGAACTCAATACCACCTTTGACGGGAATGATCTTCTCTATACCCGTCTTGCAACTGGGACTGCACCTGCTTATTCTGACATCACAGGGACGTTTGAAGGGGAATTAGGGTTTGCACAACCTGACGGGAGTGATCTCGCTATAGAACTGATTATTTACGAGTTTGATCTCGCAGAAAATGTCAGGATGTTCGTCGAACCGGTTGGGGGTGCTTTTGATGACTTTGTCCCCACAGTTAACTTCCTCGATGGTGATGGTGCTGCTGGTGCTATTTCTGCCTTTGGTAGTCGTAATCCCCTTTATTATATGGCTGAAGGGCCCGGTATTGGTTTCCAAGGTCGTATTTTCGAGGTGTTTGAATGGAGTGGGGGTTATTTAGCGACGGATGGTAATGATCCGGCCTTGGGTGCAGGGATGTTTAATGGGCCTTATGGGGTCATTGGACAGTTTGCTTATGAACCCAGTGATAATTTTAAGGTCGCTTTTACCTATGTTCATGGTTACAATAATTTAGACTCAGGAACAGGAACCCGTCGCTCGAATTTTCAAACCTTTATTGAGGAAGAGTTTGAGGAGTTTGAAGCGTCTGTGAATACGGTTAATAATTCCTACGGGATGGAATTTACTTGGCGTATTTGGGATAGGTTTGTCTTAGGAGGTTGGGGTGGTTTTACCAGTACAAGAACCCTCGGACCTATTGATATTGGTGAAGATTTTGATGTGGTTCAACGGGGTAAGTTAGATATTTGGAATTGGGCCGTAACGTTAGCTTTTCCTGATGCGTTTAAAGAAGGCGATACGGGGGCTATTATTATCGGTATGGAACCTTGGGTTTCTAAGGCCGATATTAATTTACCCGATGATTTAAGAAGAACGGATCAAGATAGTTCTTTTCATATTGAGGCTATTTACGAATATCCGCTTAACGACAATATTGCCATTACTCCAGGTATTATTGTCATTACAGAACCGGATTTTGATGATAGGAATGAAGCGTTAGTTATCGGTACGATTCGTACCACCTTTACGTTTTAAACCGTTAGGAGGATAGTTGATGATTAATTCTTCTTAATCTAACTTTTAACCTCATCTTTCTAGGGATAATTGATCAATTATCCCTAGAAAAAAAGATAAAGTTTCTCAGGGAAAAAATGAAACAAGTTGTGAAAACTTACTTAAGAGAACTGCCCATCGGTGCCATCGGTTATATCGTAGGATATGACAAGATTTTTAAAGGTTATCAAGGTAAATTGTTGTCAATGGGATTAATGCCGGGGACACAATTTATTGTCATTCGTCAAGCGTCTAAAAATTGGCCAATTATTTTAGAAATTAATGGTAATTTAATCAAATTAAATCAACCAGAAGCTGATGCTTTATGTATTGAAGAAGCTGATTAAATTGTCAAAATATATTAATTATTTAATTCTTATATTTGTGCGATATTAAGCACCACAACTGATTATTTTTGGAGTTTAATTCAATGAAAATTAACCTACGTTTTGCCATCATAGTGATAGTAAGTTGCTGCTTTTTATTGACAGGATCTTTAGTGGCCCAACCCAATAAATATGACCCACAAGTTGAAGCTGGAGTGGCTTATTTTCGTCAACGGGTTGATGAACAACTGCCCCTAGTGGAACAGCTATTATCTGCTTTAAAAACTGGCAATTTATCTAAGGCTAAATTAGCCTATGTTGAGTCTCGTCCTCCCTACGAAGAAATCGAAGTTTATGCAGGGAGTTTTGAACAAGAAGATACGGATATTGATGCTCGGCCTTATTCCATTGAAGGTGGGGAAACTTCTCCTGAGTTTAAAGGTTTTCATAAAATTGAAGCCTTTATTTATCGTGATGAGAACTTAGCAGCAGCTATTCCTTATGCAGAAGAATTACTAGATAGTATCAAATCATTGAAAGGAAAATTGAATGACATTAATAATTTTAATGCCCCTCTAAATTTTGATGGAATGTTAAGTGTAGCAACAGAAGTTCCTGCTAAAAAAATTTCCAGTGAAGAAGAAACTTGGTCAGATCAAAGTTTATTGATTTTCAAGCATAATTGGATTGGTATTCACAGTCAATTTAAACCTTATAAAAAGGTTCTCAATAAAACCATTAGTGATGAGGTAGAAGCTGCTTATCAAACTTGTATGAAAACCATTGAACCTTTCTTTCAACCAGGAAAAGTTGCAGCGACTCCTTACAGTACCATCAATGCTAAACAAAGAGGGGCCATTGTAAAAGCAAGTTATGGTTACCGTGATGCTTTACTGAAGGCGAAAAAAGCGTTAAAAATCCCTGATCCTGCTTAACTAAGTCAGTAAGGGTTTAACAACATTAAACCTTTACTGAGTCTAATTTTTTTAACAAACAATTAGGTAATTATACTAATTTAGCAAAATATCCTTTAGAATTAATTTAGTTATAAATAACTAGAAAAAAAGGATAGCATTAATGTTTATAAAAATGTCAGGACAGAGTATAGAGCGAACGCAACTATTTCTTGTTGTTAGTTGGTTAGTATTAATTCTTTCCCTATTTTATGACCCTATATCATTCCATTTAACACAACCCAATGGTTTGTTTGGTCCTTCTGGATCTGAGCTTTGTTTTCAGTTTCAGGGAGAGTGTCACCCATTCATCACCTATGGATTGGGACCTCGAATCTTTTGGGGAATTATTATTCCTTTAATTATTCTTAGTCTATTAATATTTGG
>JBFRWG010000045.1:0-32587 GCA_051439445.1 Crocosphaera sp. | reverse complement strand
GGTTTATTCTGGAACTCCCGTTCAGAGTGCGTCTGGTCAACTTTGGGATATTGATGGTGGAGAACAATACAAAATTGAGGCTCTTGATGCCAAGGGTCAGGTAATTAGTACAATTCTAACCCCTGGTGACATTCCTGGAGGTGAAGTGGCTGGCACTTTTGATGCTTTACCTTATAATTTCAGTTTCCCTAATAAAGGTCAGGATATTAGCTTTATCCGTATTACTGGAGTAAAACGTATCGGTGGTGGGGGCTTCGCCTTTGATAATTTTAATGCCACTGGTTCTCAAGTTTGTCAACCTTCCAACCCTTGCGACCCCAATAAACCGATTCCTGGAGCCTTTAGCACCATTCGTATCGGTGATTTTGATGGCTTTGGTTTTGAAGAGGGTACTGGCCTAAAATCTGCTACTGGTGCAGCTATTAATGTTGATGGTACTGGTATTCTCTCCACTAAAGACTTCCTTCCTGACTTCAATGGAGATCAGTTAATCAGTAATCGTGGTGAGGGTGATCCCTTTGATAACCGTTCTGATGCTGAAACCGCAGGTACTTATCTCACTGGTGATGGCTTTGAAGATATGGGCAGCAAAGGCTCTGATTATACCGATCTTTCTTTAGGTAAAGTCTTCGGTTATTCAACTTCTTCTACCTACGGTAATTCTTTCCCCGATGGAGATCCTAATACCCTACCCAATACCCCTGGGTTTAAGTTCCACTTCAAGGTGGCTAAGGATAAATTACCCCAAGGTACACCTTTATTCTTCAATGTCATCTTTGGGGACTATGATGTTGAGCCTATCTCCATCATCTTTACAAATAGTCAAGGTAAAACTGTCACCAGAGAATTGAACGCTTCTGCTCAAGGGAAAAACGATGGTCTGATTACTTCAGCTTTTGCGACTTTAGACTTCTCTGACGTATTTAGTGATGGTGATAGCAATGGAGAAGCAGGATATTGGCTGGGTTATTTAGATGTAGATTTTGATGCCCCCGAAGAACCCTATTTATCCTTCGATTTTGCGGAAATTGGTACTAAACAGATTCCTTTGACTCCTTGTTCTGGTGGAACTACCCCCATTGAGGGTAAGATCGTTAACATCGATTCCACTAAGAACCTTTCCCCAGAAACAGCCAGGAAACTAACTCTACCGGCTGGCACCTATACCCTTCATGTGATTGGTCAAGCAGATGGTGGTAACTATGATGCTTGGACTCGCACTGAGCTAATTGATGGTTGTGATGGCAATGGGGAAAATTGCAGCAAAGGCTGGGAACACAAGTATTTTTATCAATTAGGAAATACTGACTCAGTTAAAGTGGACCGCACTGATCGTTATTCCACGGCTGAAGCGGCTTTAGCTAACCCACCAGGTGATGTCAGCTTTACTCTAACAGAAGAGACTGAAGTGGACTTTTATGTGGTAGATGGAGGAGATCCTTCTAATAACCGAGGTGGTGTCTCTTTGCAAGTTATTAGTCAATCCTAATAATTTGTTGAGACATTGTTAATACAGTGGAGCGATCGCTTTTTAAAAGGCGATCGCTCCACTGTATTGAGTTCACTTTTCCAAAACTTTCTTTATATCGAACTCAGGTAATACCAATTTCAAAAACTTAGACTACAGATATAAATGTTGTAGGGTTCAACGGCCGTTGAACCCTACGAGAATGTGTAGTTAGACTAACAGAAATTGGTATAATTAATAGAGGGGGGATCAACATATGTTGACTCCTCCCTTTTGTTTTTTTATGTAGGGATAAATGAAAAAACCCGGTTGATCACCGGGCTGCACTAGCTAGTATTTATAAATTAATAATGAACGAAATCACTATCTAACAAAAGCTGCTACTTTTTCCTAATGGGCAACATTACAAGTTAAAGGACAAGCAGCATAAACAGAAGTGTGAGAGGGAGTTGCTTCGCCGTGCAGCCATCTCAACCAATGGACATCTTGAGGATGAATACCTTTAATCGTCAGGAGTGCTGCCCCCAAGAAAATCCCTAATAAATTCACACCAATTAAAGAACCCACCACTAATAAAACAGCACTCACCGGTAAAACAGATTGTAAAACAACTGATGCTAAAGCCCCAAAGGTTGCCATTAAAACAACCAGGGGAAACCCAACAACTAAGAAACAAACCGTTAACGTAAAACTCCACACCAAAAAACTCTTAACAAACGTTAAAGAATCAACTTTTCCTAATGCAGTCTTTTGTGCCAATTCCATATCTTCCTCCAGAGCAAACCAGTAACTTTATCTAATTTTCTAGATAACGCTGTGTCAATCAGTATAAATAATCTTTCTGAAAAAATGAGCCTTTTGAAAAAAAAATTTACATTCAACCCTAACTTTCTGTGTTAAAGATTGCAAAATGTTGCAGATAATTTTAAACCCGACGAACTTATCAGGGATCAAGCCGATCTTAATAGGATTGAATGTAATCTTTTGTAATAATCATAAGTTTTGCAAGACTGTAGTTAATGCTACAACCCTTATTTTTTCTTTTGAATCATCAAGGGTAAGAATAAATTAATATTTCTTAATTTTAGACAGTGGTTTTTTCAGAAATACTAACTCATAAAGCTCATCAACAGAGCGAAGGTACGTTTTCTCTGTGATTTTGGGAACACTAACCATAAAGCATCATGAGTAAATCGCCTGAACTCGTTGTTTTTTTCCATCAGACTATTCAATGCAAGCTTATTCCTAGAACACTATGACTCAATCTCAACGTCCCTCTTTGCCCCCTTTACCCCCTCCCCCCATGCCCACCTTCGAAGAACCTGATCTCGATATGATGGACATGGAAGAAATGACGGAGGATGAGGGGGCCACCCAGTTTATGCCCGCTCCTCCTGTGATGACAGAGCCAGAAAGCCCAGTTAACCCAACTCCTCCGACACCTACGATACCCGTTACTCCCCAAGCAACCGTGCCTAAAAGTTCTGGAGAAGCCACTATCCGCCCCCCGGCAATGCCGGCTCCGCCACCATTACCAAAAACACCCCCCAGAAGCTTTGGCCGCTCTCCCGGACAACCCAGTTTGGATGAATTAGTTCGTCATGCCTTTGATGAAGGATATTCCGATATTCACTTGGGTGTGGGAGAAAAACCCCGTATGCGTGATCGTGGGGAAATGACGATTCTGGAGTATCCCGAAATCGATGAGAATACGTTTATGAGTTGGTTACGAGAAATTCTCAAAGAGGATGAAATTCAACGCTTTAAAAAGGAATTAGAATTTGATGGAGCCACTCAGTACGAGTTTGCCAGGGTGAGGATCAATATCTTTGATAGTTTACGGGGCCACGCGATGGTGTTGCGTCTCATTCCCCTCAACATCTTGACCATGGAACAATTACGCCTACCCATGATTTTTAAAGATATATCCGATGCCCATAAAGGACTGATTTTGGTCACAGGCCCCACTGGTTCAGGTAAATCTACCACCATGGCAGCTATGGTGGACTATATTAACAAAGAACACCCCAAACATATCATTACCATTGAAGATCCGGTGGAATTCGTCCACCAAAGTCGTCGTTCTTTGATTAAGCAACGGGAAGTGGGAATGCACACCCTCAAGTTTGATAATGCTCTCAAAGCAGCCTTACGGGAAGATCCTGACATCATTCTGGTGGGGGAAATGCGGGACAAAGAAACGGTGAATACGGCACTTAAAGCAGCACAAACCGGTCACTTAGTCATGGGAACCCTACACACCAATAGTGCTGTTAAAACCCTAGAACGGATTTTGAGTTTATATAATGCTGATGAACGAGAAGCCATGCGGGTGGCTATGGCAGAGTCTTTGGTGGCCATTATTGCTCAAGGGTTATGTCGGACCACGGATGGAAAACGAGCCGCTTACCATGATATTTTGATCAATACAGAAACGGTTAAAGACTACATCATTCAGGCTAAAAATGACGAAATCTTGGAATTAATGAAGGATGGCGAGTACGATGGCATGATTACCACCAATCAAGCTTTATTTAACCTCTATCAAGAGGGACGTATTACGGAAGAAACGGCTTTAGAGTTGTCCCCCACCCCTAACGAAATTGCGATGATGTTACGAGGTCGAATCTAGAAAAACTCTAAAGAAATTAAGATGAAGGAGAAATTGAGGTTTTAATAGAGGTTAAATCCTCCTTCATCTTTCCAACAATTCCTCTAAGTCTCAACAATCACGAGCATGGCCGAAACAACAAGGGTTACACCGGACTTGTTTAAGGGTATTGCCCTTTTTACCCCAGGTGGTGATCTCGTTTATTGTCTCGATGGCAACAAACAAATTCATTGGCATTCCCAACTTTGCGAAGTGCTTCAAGATGTATTGAAGTTACCAGAACCCCCTCATTTTCTTGTTCCAGGTTATACAGCCACGGTTGATCGTTGGTTTTGTACCAGAGAGAAAAGGGTGAAGACGGCGGCTGAAGTTTATCCCGCTGTCCGTCGCTATGAACCTTTATTAAATGTTCTCTTTGGTCTTAAGGATGTGACCTGGAGTACAGCTACTTGGCAAGAAGAGACCTGTAACCCTATCGTCATTGAAACCTATCGTTCTCGGTTTCCCCAACTTTGGGAAGGTCATGACTTGTTGGTGCGTTTGGATGATCGTTGGGAACGAGAATTCAAAAGTCAATTTAACTTGATAGAGAGTGAAACGGTAGAAGACCTAACAACTAATAAAGGCTATATTTTACGTCTTTTTGTTTCAGGAAATAGTGTAACAACAAGACAAACCCTAAAGAACATTCATCACTTACTTGAAACCCAGTTAACTCATCCTTATACTCTAAAAGTTATTGATATTAGCAAACATCCAGAGTTAGCAGAAACCCATCACGTTTCAGCTACCCCTACCTTAGTTCGGGTGTTACCAAAACCCGTTCGGCGTATTGTGGGGGAGTTAAATGATTTATCGAGAATCCTGGAAATCATTACTGGAAACTGAGGGTAATTTAGAATGCGCGAATTAAGCAGCGATAATTATCGAAAATAATTGGCTCTAAAACCCCGTCTTTGAAGGAACCCACCGTTTTTGAGACGGAGTATATCTCTTGGTGCGCGTTCGGTGGGCGATTGCGAATCGCCGAGGTCGAACCGCAATCTCTGTCTCAAAAACAACTTCTGTGCGATAGCGCGCCCTACGTAGTGAGGAACTTCTGACTTCGTTAACCCCTTGAAAAGGGAGGTTTAAAACCCTTTTTTTCGGCCATCATCTTAGGGATTTTGGGGCAAACAAAAACTTAAGCTAAAGTTTCAGGACAATAACCTAGCCCTCTGGTAAACTGTTGACGGAAGGCTTCAATATCATTACTATCGGGAGATCCGTGGGAAACAATAGCTACCTGATAACGACGCATGACATCAATAGGGGACTGGCCAGTTTCTAAACTCCAGAAAACCATCTGTAAACGAATTTCTAACTCGTAAGGAATACCTAGTTCATTCATAAAGGCCTTAAAGTCTCCATGTTGTTGTGGAGTCAAAGGCTGTTTAAACTTAATTTTAATGATCCATCCATTAATTTGATGGATAACAGTCATTAAGCACAGGGATGAATCATACTTTCGTTGTAGATATTCAATCACCCTTAATGTTAAACTAGCATTTGCCAAAAAATAGATATAGTCCATTGCTTTCCCCCTTAAATTTATCTGCCGAACAATTCCTCTAGCTATAGTGTGCCAAGAATCGCTTCATTTGTTATAGGGGACTTCCCCCCTATTTTAGTCTTAACCTTTGGGGGGAATTACCCAATTATGAAAAAACCTCATGATAATTACTGATCTGAGAATCTAACCCTTTGCTGGTTATCAGGGAAAACTCGGATAGATAACCTAAGTATGTATCCGATTTTACATCTTTTTTCCAGCATATAACAAGTTAACCTCTTTTGGGAACAAGTATTTATGAGTAGTGATCATTTATTATCGAGTTACGACTATCATTTACCCCCAGAGTTAATTGCTCAAAATCCGATGATCCCTAGAGATCATTCCAGGTTATTGGTGGTTAATTCTCCTACAACTCAGATTCATAGTATTTTTCGAGAGTTACCTAAATGGTTATCTCCTGGAGATTTATTAGTTTTTAATAATACTAGGGTTATTCCTGCTAGGATTTATGGCCAGAAATCAACCGGCGCACCGGTTGAGATTCTATTATTAGAAGAGAAAGAACCTTTCTGTTGGTTGGCTTTAGTTAAGCCGGGAAAACGATTTAAACTGGGCAGTGAAATTATTTTTCAACTGAATAATAATGAGGTTTATTTAAAAGCAACGGTTGTGGATAGGGATGAAGAAACTGGGGGAAGATTACTTAAGTTTGATGTGGATAGAATTGACTTATTTTGGGAAAAAATTGAGAAACTCGGCAACATTCCCTTTCCTCCTTATGTTACTAATTCCCAAGCAGAACCTTCCCAATATCAAACTATTTATGCGGAAAAACCTGGGGCGGTTGCTGCCCCAACAGCAGGGTTACATTTTACAGAAGAATTATTAACTAATCTACAAGATCAAGGAATTAATCAAACTTATATTACTTTGCACGTTGGATTAGGAACTTTTCGACCCGTTGATAAGGAGAATATTCTCCAACATCAAATGCACCAAGAATGGATAGAAATTTCAGAAACAACGGTTAAAAAAATACAGGAAACTAAAGCCAATGGAGGAAGAGTAATTGCTGTAGGAACGACAGTAGTAAGGGCATTAGAAGGAACAGCAAAAATAGCTTGTGAGCAAGGGAAAAAAGGCTTAATTCCTTTTCATGGCAAAACTGATATTTTTATTTATCCTGGCTATTCTTGGCAGATTATTGATGGAATGATTACTAATTTTCACTTACCTAAATCCAGTTTAATGATGTTGGTTAGTGCTTTAATTGGTAGAGAAAGATTATTAGAGTTGTATGGAGTTGCCATTGCAGAAAAGTATCGTTTCTATTCTTTTGGAGATGGAATGTTAATCCTGCCAACTTTTTAAAAGAAGTTGTAGATATCTGCTCCGTTAGCTAAATTTCCAAATCCCGTGTTTTTCCGTTGAGTTGAAAAGTTTTGTGAGACGACTAAAAAATTGGCACAGCCTTTTTTTTAACAATTGAGTCATACAATATACTCGAAATCACAGAACATACTATTCAAGAGGACAAATACAAATGAATCTTTTCACTATTGATTGGTCTGTTTTTATCCCGATTGTTGATGAATTGATCGATCCAACGGGTTTGAATATTACTGGAACGAGATTTGATGACATTCTGACTGGATCTTCTAAAAATGACACTATAAATGGTTCACGTGGAAATGATAGAATCTTTGGTAATGATGGCAATGATCGCCTACTTGGTGGTTTCGACCATGATGTGTTATTTGGGGAGTCCGGGAAAGATTTTTTAGATGGAGGAGGGGGTAATGATGGACTCTTCGGTGGGACTGGAAATGATACTTTAGAAGGAGGGGGTGGCAACGATACTCTGTTTGGTAACGATGGAGACGACTCTCTAAGAGGTGAGTCTGGTAACGATAGACTATTTGGTAATGATGGAAATGACTTGCTCTTGGATAATGGGGGAAGGAATATTCTTAGAGGGGGTTCTGGAGATGATACCCTCAAAGGTGGTACGGGTATTGATTTTTTATATGGTGATCATGGAGATGATTCTTTAGAGGGTAGTTCTGATAATGACTTCCTCTATGGTGGTGATGGGAGAGACTCCTTAGATGGTGGTATTGGTGATGACTCCCTAAATGGTGGTGCTGGTAATGATTTTCTAGATGGGAATTTTGGGGATGACACGATAAATGGTGGTGCTGGTAATGATTTTCTAGAAGGTCGTGGTAACAATCATTTTCTAGGTGGTGCTGGTAATGACACTCTGATAGGAGGAAGTCGTGATGATGTTCTTGAGGGAACTGACTTTATTAATGGAGGAACTCGAGAAATAGATATCTTAACCAGTGGTAGCTTTGGAGATAATGATCTTTTTATCCTTGGAAAATGGGTAAGTGGTCAAGGTCGCAAAACTTACTATAGTGCTGGAGGGAATAATGATTATGCACTGATTACTGATTTTGATATTTTCAGGTCTTTGAGTGATAGTAGTGACCTAATTCAATTGACAGGTTCAAGTGAAGATTATTCTTTATCCAATGTCAATATTTCAGGGATTTCAGGTACTGGAATTTTTGTATCAGAAGATGAACTCATCGGTATTGTTGAAGGGATTGATACAAGTTCATTAAATCTTAATAATTCTCAACATTTTCAGTATGTTTAAAGACTGTTTATAAACAAAACATAAAAATGATAAGGTGGGGAAATGATATAGTTTTCTAAACTACCCATTTTATCTTTCTTGTCTCTTAATAGGACTTGGTGACTTTTTCAGGCTAAACATGAGGAAAAGCCTTGGAGAAAGGTGATTTTACCTCGGTCAAGGTAAAATCACTTCAAACATTTTTTGTTAAAGTCCCATTAACAAAAAATTGATGATGACTGGTATATCAGTAAGTTTCTGACTCTAACATATTTAAGATTTTTTCTTCTCTATGAGTTAGAAAAGGACGGTCAATTTTTCCTAATTCTTCTAAAAATTTTATAATAGATTCTTCTAAATTTTTATGGGGTATCTTGGATAAGCGATCGCTTATTAATTTCATTTCTTTTTGTTGTTGAGATGAGTAATAAAAGTCTTTTAAGTTCTCAATTTTTACTTGAATGACTCCATCCCAAGTTTTCACTAAACAGGAAAAATTTAACACTTCTTCAATGATACACCATTGGCCACTTCTTCCCTTTAAATCAGGGTTTCCCTTAATAACAATTTTAGCAACTTCCCCAACTCGCCAAGGGTTGGGAACGGGACGACGTTCACGAATTTGATCAACAATATTTTTATGTTTATAATTTTTTTTTCTACTATTTACTGTTTGATTAGTTCTTCTTTTTGTATATTTTTTATATTGATTGGTATTGATCTTTGAGATAGAGTTAACAGATTTATTCATTGGATAGACGATATTTTAATGTATGAACAGTAACCAGTGCTTTTAGACGATTACAAGTAACACAGAAATTAAACAAAAACGTTACCACTGTAACAGTTTTTTATTTCTGACTTAGTAGAAGACTTATTATTGGATTTAATTATTGTTTCATGAATTATCTAATTTTTTTAACCAGACCTTAATTATAACATAAAAATCCTAATTTTCTTATCCACAATTAGGAGCAACTTTTTCCATATTTTCCCCAAATGTTATTAACAAAAAATCAACAAAGGATGAGAAATGATGAATGAGAGTTAGTTTCATCATTGTCTGCTCGAAAATACCTTGTGAAATAAGTTGTGGAAAAACTGGGAATTCATGGGGAAATAAAAGTAAAATCTAGGTAGATTTTTTTTGTAACAATAGATGACGAAATATAGATATTATTAAACTATTAAATCATTACAATAATAAACTTCTCAAGGGGACTGAACTATGACACAATAAAGTTAAGACAGTTATAGTTAATTGAAACCTCTATCTTCAAGAAATTATGAATAGTATTTATCCAGTTGTGTGGTCTAATAACAAAGTTTTATTAATTGATCAAACTTGTTTACCCAGTCAATATACCCTAGTAGAAATTAGTCGTTATGAAGACATGGCAAAAGCGATTAAAACCATGATTGTTCGGGGTGCGCCGGCCATTGGAGTAGCTGCTGCTTATGGGATGTATTTAGGAGCAAGAGAAATTCATACGAAAGACAGAGAAACTTTCTTAAAAAGTTTAGAAGAAGTTGCCGAAACCTTACGTCAAACTCGTCCTACTGCGGTCAATTTATTTTGGGCAATTTCTCGAACGTTAAAAACAGCGTATGAGACCATTGGCACAGTAGAAGAAATCAAAACCATTTTATTAGAAACTGCAAAAGAAATTCAAGAAGAAGACTTAAAAACTTGTCAAGCAATTGGTAACAATAGTTTATCTATCTTACCCAGTCATCCCCATCAACTCACCATTCTCACCCATTGTAATGCGGGTGCCTTAGCTACCGCCGGTTATGGGACTGCTTTAGGGGTTATTCGTTCTGCTTGGACAGCAGGAAGACTAACAAGAGTCTATGCAGACGAAACTAGACCCCGTTTACAAGGGGCAAAGTTAACCGCTTGGGAATGTGTTCAGGAGAAAATTCCTGTCACCGTTATTAGTGATAATATGGCGGCCCATTGTATGCAAAAAGGATTAATTGATATGGTAGTAGTGGGGGCTGATAGAATTGCAGCGAATGGAGATGCTGCCAATAAAATTGG
This sequence comes from Crocosphaera sp., assembly GCA_051439445.1. GTDB lineage: Bacteria > Cyanobacteriota > Cyanobacteriia > Cyanobacteriales > Microcystaceae > Crocosphaera. The sequence continues at coordinate 22,265 of JBFRWG010000045.1, read as the reverse complement.
AACCTATGGTTTAGCGGTTATTGCTAAAATGCACCATGTTCCTTTTTATGTTGCTGCTCCTCTTTCTACGGTAGACTTTAGTTTAGAAACAGGGCAATTAATTCCCATCGAAGAAAGAGATCCTTCTGAACTTTATCAAGTTGGAGACACGGTGATTTATCCTGATGGGGTTGATTATTATAACCCGGCGTTTGATGTTACTCCTGCTGAGTTAATTACAGGAATTATCACAGAACAAAAAACCGTTAAACCAGAAGAACTGATTACCTTAAAACCTTTTATCCAAACGATTGATACGACGAATAAGACGAATTAATGCCCATGCTGGAACTAAACCCAAGATAATGACGCTAACAGCTAATTTCACATAACCATTGACAAATAAAAGAGTCCCACAGATCACCAATGCACTGAGAAAGACACTATAGTTAGTGGCCATTTGCATCATTCCCAGACGACGCAGCAAACGGTCCGATTCCGCCGAACGAACTCGTAAGCGAATGTCACCTCGGTCTAACTTCTCAATGGTATCGTCAATACGTCGCGGTAAACTTAAGGCCGTATTACTCACCTGACTGGCCTGACGAGTAATCTCATCAAGGATGGTATTTCCCGTACTGCCATCCATATCAGCGACTAATTCCAAAGCAAAAGGTTGAGCTACCTCCATAAAATTAAAATTAGGATCTAAACCCTTACCCACCCCTTCTAAGGTAGAAAAAGCCCGCATAACAAAGGTAAAGGTGGCAGGAAAGCGAAAAGGCTGATCGTAGGCTATTTCGTATAAATCATCGCTAATGTCAGCAATAGATTGTTCTTCAAACGGTTTATCCATGAAGTTATCTAACATGAACTGTACCGAACGACGCACCGGCCCCATATCATCCGTCTGACTCAAGGCCCCCAGAGCTATTAAAGAAGAAACCACCCGATCGCCGTCTTTCTGGACAATACCAAAGAGGGTGTCCATCAGTTTCTCTTTAACATTGGTATTGATGCGCCCCATCATACCAAAATCGTAAAAAATTAACGAGCCATCTGTATCAACGGCAATATTACCCGGATGAGGATCAGCATGGAAAAAGCCATCATTGAGCAGTTGACATAAATAAGCTTTTGCCCCTAACTGAGCTAATAACTTACGATCTAACCCAGCGGCCTCTATTCCTTCATAATGACTAATTTTAATCCCTGGCATATACTCTAGGGTGAGAACGCGAGGAGAAGTATAACGCCAGTAAACTCTTGGCACTTTTACCCAATCTTCCCCTCGAAAGTTACGGCGAAAGGTGTCTGCATTTTGCCCTTCGTTGAGATAATCCGTTTCTAACCAGAGAATTTTGCAACATTCTTCATAAATACCAATCCAGTCCCGTCCTTTACCCCATTTTGGATGATTTTGGAAATAATAAGCAATTTTCTTCAGGATCGCTAAATCAATGGTAAAGAGTTGTTTGAGGCCGGGCCGTTGGACCTTAACCACCACTTCCTCTCCTGAATGGAGTTTTGCTTTGTGAACTTGACCTAAACTAGCTGCAGCGATGGGAGCCGGGTCAAAATTGCGAAAAAGCTTGGATAAGGGTTTTCCTTGGTCTTTCTCGATGATTTTGCTCACCTGTTCGTAGGTAAAAGCAGGGACTTCGTCTTGTAGTTTTGAGAGTTCTTCTACATATTCAATGGGGAATAAGTCAGCACGGGTTGAGAACAGTTGCCCTACTTTAATAAAGGTTGGTCCCAAGTTTAACAAATTTTCCCGTATCCATACCGCTTGTATTTTGCGTCTGGCGGCTAATTTTTCCTCAGTAAAGCCACCTTTATAGCTCCATTTTTTACCATTACGCCAAAATCTAAACAATAAGGAGAGAACGAACCGCCAGATATCTAAACGACGGCGAGTAATGGAGTAGTTTTCTCGGTTCCAACGGTACTTTTCAGCCGTTTCTAGTTTGCTGATACTTCTGGGAACAGAAGCACTGTTTTTCTTCACTAAGGATGATTTGACGTTTGATGACAGGGCAGACACTCGCTTTTCTGGGGGTTATATTAACTTGGGTTTATAGAGATATTTTTAAGAGGTAGGAAAGGAATTAGGTTTTTTGATCCCGATAATTCTTTAATTCCGCTTTCATTCGGGCGATTTCAGCCCTTAAATCGTCAATGGTTTCTTGTAAATCTACGGAAGAACCATTAGTCGTTGAGGAGGTTGTGGTGCTGGTGGGATCTTGGTTGGCATCTCGTTGCGCTCTAGCTTCCACTTCTTCAATAAACTGGCGTAGATATTCCCTTTGCTCAGCATCAAATTTTCCTAACTCGCTCAAGGCATTCGTAAGGGACTCTTCTACTTTTTCACTGAGCACTTCAGCAAAGGCTCTACCTAGAAAGAAGGCATGAAGAACAGGGTTACTCATTTGGCACACTTTGTTAACGCTTTTGTAACAAATTATATCTTGCTTCTTGGAAAAATGTCCCCCCATACTCTCTAGGTTGGGAAATAATTGTTAGTTAAGGCAGGGGGGCAGAGGGGCAGAGGGGGCAGAGGGAGCAGGGGGGCAAAAAATATGCAATTCTAAATTCGCGCATTCTAAATTCCTTTTATTTTGTGTTATAATGAAATTTCGGATACGCCAAGCGCGGATGTGGTGGAATCGGTAGACACGCACGCTTGAGGGGCGTGTGGCTTATGCCATGCGAGTTCAAGTCTCGCCATCCGCATAGCTTTTATTGATGGTTTTCAGCCGCAATATAAATCACTTCCCATAGTTGTGACATTTGCTCCTGACCATGAGACATCAAACAAGGAAAAACAGATAAGTTATCGATTTGATTGGCTAATTCTGCTGTGGTCACGTCTAACACCACTAAAGGTAATGAGGAGAGTTGGGGATCATCCGCCAGCGATCGCAAATAAGTCTCAGTATCTTGTAACAATTGTCCGTCTAAGACGACCACATCAACATCCCAGACAGCCACCAATAGAGAGGCCTGATCGAGATCATCTGCTTCTAAAATGCGATGATTCAGTTGGGATAATTGTGCCATCGAAGTCCATTGTAAGCGGTTTTCTAAAGTTATTTTGTCTTGAGATTGGTTAGATAGATTAGGAATTAAACCCAGAATCGTTAAGGGACGCTGAGACGGTTTAATCTTAGAACCTATCGGTTCCAAACAGTTTTTCAGAGTCAGAGAATCGGCAGGAATTTGGATAAATCCATCCGCTTGTGTAGTTTTTTGCGGGATTTGATTCTTCTGGGTTTGGGTAAGAAAAACCGGGATCTTTTGAGTTTGGGGATCGGATTTGAGTAAGGTTAAAACATCCCATCCTGATAGTAAAGGGAGTAAAGGGTTAAGAAAAATACTCTGAGGCCGTAATTGTCGTGCTTTTTCCACCGCTTCGGTTCCGGTACGGGCGATGATGACATGGTACCCCAATTGAGTTAACTTATCTCTTAAATCTTCGATGGATTGGGGAATCGCTTCGACAATGAGAACCAGAGGATGAGACAACTGGGTATTGAGCGATCGCTCTTTCTCATCAGGGGAAGGAGGTAACAGTAAAGTAAATTGACTCCCTTGATCAACTTTCGAGACAAAAGAAATATCCCCCCCATGACACCGGGCTAACCTTTGGGTTAACACTAATCCTAAACCGGTTCCTTCAAACTGTCGGGTGAGGGGATTTTCTAACTGTTGGAACTTCTGAAAAATAAGGTGTTGAGACTCTTCTGGGATACCAATCCCTGTATCCCAAACGGTAAAAGCCAGCCACTCTTGCCAACGACTGACCTTTAAGCCGACTTCTCCGCCAGTTTGGGTAAATTTCATAGCATTATCCAACAAATGCAGCAACATTTGATGGAGTCGTAACTCATCGGCCAGGATATATTGTACTCCAGGCTCGATCTCCAGACTAAAAGCCAGAGGGGTTTCCCGTTTACTTTTATACTTTTCCACAATGGAATGATAAGCCCGCTCACAAATACTTTTAATATTGACTGGGGCAAAAGACAATTTGAGTTGTCCTGTTTCCAAACGAGTCAAATCCAATAAATCATTCACTAAGGTCATCAGTTGACGACCACTACGATAAATCAACTGAGCATAATGAATTTGACGGGGGTTGAGATCGCCGATTTTCTTTTCTTGTAGAAGACTCGACAAACCCACCACTGCGGTTAGGGGTGATTTGAGTTCGTGACTGATACAAGCTAAGAACTCGTCTTTGAGTCTATTTAACTGGACTAAATCGGCATTTTTAGCCGCCAGTTCTTGACATAACTGTTGCTGTTGGGTGACATCAGTGGCGACAAAAATAGAGATAGGAAGCGATAATTTATCGCTTCTTAAAGGACATTTAATGAATTGCCAAGCTCTGTTTTGATGGGCAATGGGTGGAGGTTGAAGATCACATCTGTCTGTCATGACAGAGGGGTAGATAACTTCTGTAGCTTGTGATGGGGGTAATTTCCAGGTGTGAGGTTGGGTATTCAACCACTGCTCAAAAGCCATATTTATCATGGCTTTGGTCTTTTCTGGTTTGACCGACGATTGCTGTGACCCAATCCCGTTTTCAAATTGGGCAATTTTGCTAGCTTCTTGGGGTAAAGGACAGGCCGTAGCATCATCTGGCGGCATTAATTCCCCAATTTGCTCTCGCCACATCCGATTTTGTTGAATCATTTCCCCCTGGTTGGTTTGTAACATCACTGGTAGGGGTAATTCTTCGAGGAGTTCTTTGAGCAGTTGTTTCGCTGAAGCGAACTCGGTTTGAGGTTTCGGCCTCTGTTTGTGAGACCTTTGTAAAATTTGCCAACTATTTAATAAGCCTAAAAATAGCCCCCCTTCGTCCACCAGTCCATAGGTCGGGGGTTGTGAGGCCATGGGGGAGTGAGTCGTTAAGCGATCGGCAAAATCAGCCACGCCGAGATCACAACGAATTAGATTTAAAGGACTGAGGCAGGTTTCCCAGTTCCAAGAGGAGGTGGATAACAGCGATGATTGTTCCTTGCTGGGTTGATCAGAAACTGAAGATTGTTCGAGGATTGTTAAATAGAAATCACGACTAAAAATGATGCCTAAGGGTATCCCTTGTTGATTGACTACAACCACAGCATCATGACCTTGTGGATGAGATTTAAACAAGTTTAATAGTTCTTGGCAAGAGATGGCAGGAGTACAAATGGGAACTGAGTATAGAAAATCTTTGAGAGTCAGCATTGAAGCTACGGCAGGGATAGTTGAGCAGAAATTGACAACAGTCTCAATTGATTCAATTTAGAATCTGTGGCAAAATGACGATTATTTTTCCTCACTCCCTTTGAGATGTAATCACATCACTGATCTAAGTGTTCCAAAACAAAGAGGAAAATACCTTCCCTTATTCTAGTCAATATGTCTTAACTTTCACCTCAAAATGGTTGATCCCTTACAAATAATTACAATTGTTAGATATTTTGCCTCAACTCATTTGAGCAAGTCTTTTAGGACTTTCGAAGACGAATCATGGCATTTTGGATTCTTTTCTTTAAAGTGTCATCTTTTTGGGCGTTTTCGGTGATAGCATTAAAGGTGGTCGAGTTTAAACCGCTATCCTGAGCTATTTGTTTGGATTGATTACAGAACTCTACTGCAATAGTTTGGGCCTGTTTGGGTAACTGTTTGAGACTATCCGGTTGATTGCAAGCAATCTCTGGAGGGGGATCTTTAACAATCTCTTCTATTTCTTGATAGGCAATTTGACGCTTATCTTCGATCTTGAGAACGATTTGAGCATAATTTTTGACCTCTTCATCACTAAAATCAGACAATGGCGGCGATGGAGTGGGAGAAACGTTGGGAACAAGACTACACCCATGAAGAATACCGATAAGTGCTACTAAACTAGACATAAGAGAACGAGTGAAGATTCTGTTCAAATTCAAAAGGGAACAGTGAATAAACACCATGCGTTGAGCCGCCAAATCCATAATAATAACTGAATCCCCGCCTGGGCTTCTTTTTTTTTGAATTATTTTAAGCATTATAAGTTCCTGAGTATTCCCAAACAACTGCGATCCATTTTCTTTTTCCCCCTTCGTTCTTAACCTCAAGCTTAAATTTTTATGATCCCATCCTACCCCTCTGATCAACCTGCTGACTTTCCTCTTCATGTTTCGGTTTTACCTCAAGAAGTCATGGAGGGTTTGGCCATTGAACCCACTGGACATTATTTGGATGCTACTTTAGGACGAGGTGGCCATACTCGTCTCATTTTGCAAGCTTTTCCTGATGTTAGGGTCACTGGGATTGATCTCGATGAGGAGGCGATCGCCACAACTCAAGCCTATTTACAACCCATAGCAGGGAACCGCTTTCAAGTTTGGCAAGGAAATTTTGCAGATTATCCAGGTGAAATAGGGGAATTTAACGGTATTATTGCCGATTTAGGGGTAAGTTCTCCCCAGTTTGATGTACCAGAACGGGGCTTTAGTTTTCGCCATACTGCCCCCCTTGATATGCGCATGAATCTTCAACAGTCTTTGACGGCGGCTGATATTATTAATCATTGGGATCAAAATAGTCTCGCTGATCTATTCTATCAGTATGGGGAGGAGAGACGATCTCGCTCGATTGCTCGTCGTTTGTTGCAACAGAGGCCCTTTAACACCACCACCGAGTTGGCCGAGGCGATCGCCAAGTGTTTTCCCCCAAAACAACGTTATGGTAGGATTCATCCTGCTACCCGCGTTTTTCAGGCGTTACGCATTGCAGTTAATGATGAATTAGGATCGTTAGAACGGTTCTTAGAAAAGGCCCCCCATTGGCTGAAACCGGGGGGATATCTTGGCATTATTAGTTTTCATAGTCTTGAAGATCGTCGGGTTAAATATAGTTTTCGAGATTCGTCATTATTAGATGTGGTTACCAAAAAACCCATTATTCCTCAACCAGAAGAACAACAAAAAAACCCTCGTTCTCGTTCAGCAAAATTGAGGTTTGCTAGGAAGATTTAATACACAATTCAGTAGGGTGGGCAAAATTAAAATATAAATTGATACATTTTAAGATTAATATTTTGCCCACCGAATCATAATAGTCAATAAAGATAGTCAGTTAATTCTAAATTTAATCAGCGATCGCATTTGTCCACCCTACTCCTTGATAAACTAGAAAGGAGATGAAAGTAATCATACCAAATCCGCTTTAGATACCCCTCTTATCTTGTGAGTTGAGGAGGGTGGGGAGTGTGGGAAGGGTCGGAGGTGTGGGAGAAAAGAGAGCAAAACTATAAAGAGGTTTTGACAATCGGATTTGGTATCACAGCAGTTTTTAACACACCATTTGAGAGATTAATAGTTAATACTCTCATTATTATTCCTATTTGCTCCAAATATACGATTCCTAATTAATTTGATAGGAATAACACGAATTTTCCTTAAATGATTGCCATGTATTTTTTTATCTTTCAATGAATTATTATCTTCTCCACAATAAATCCCAACAATTTCTTTACGGTTATTAAAAATTGGACTACCATTCATACCAGGAGGAATATCACCCTCAAAAATATGTTGATAACCTTTACACATTTTTCTATCTAAGTCTGGCATTTCTTGACTATTGACTAATTTAATAGTATGATTCTTCCGTAAATTAAAATTATTCATAAAAAATTCTTCTTGGTAATTTTTATTTGATTCTAAAGACTTCAACGAATCATCTACAGGTGCAGAAGGATAAGCAATGAAAGGACTTTTGAAGTAAATTAAAGCTATATCTATGTTTTCTGATGGGTTTTCAATTTTTTCAACTTCATGAATTTGACCATCAAATGTTTTAATTCTCAAATTATCAGCATTTCCCCCTAGAATACTATAGGCAGTTGTTAAGATAATGTACCGGTTTTTAGTTTTTGAGATAATTGCACCTGATGCTTTAGTTGTCTCTTGTTTATATTTTTCATATATCTCTACAACTGTCTTTTCTCTGCCCAAAATATCTAGATACTTACCTAGATTATTGTCTATATTTGGGTCAATTTTCGTACCTAAGTTTGGATTTAGTATTGGTTCTTGGATAGTTTCTGGTAGCTCAGGATCTTCAGTTTCTTCTGTTAATTCTTGTAGCTGAGGAACTTGATTTTCTTTTGTTCCCTGTGTTTCTATTTGTTGTAATTCTCCGGTGTTTGGATCGCTATCTTCTCTGCTTTTATCTAATACGCTTGGTACTTGAAGCAAAATAGATCCACCAACAGTCAAAACTAAAACAGGAAGACCTACAAATATAGATAAATATAAAACTATTTTAGAAGTATTTTTAAGCAAGAAATAGGTATTTTCGGCTGTTAGTGATAATAAGAAAAAACTACCTTTTATTATATGTTTGGCAAAATACATAGTTTCATCAAACACATAGTCAATCTCCTTTTCAATATTAATCGTTAATAACTTAAACTCATCTAAAAAATCGTGATTGTCATGTTCGTTTAAATCCGTCCATAATTCTTCTACTGATTGATATCTTTTGTCAATTTCTCTACTCATTCCTTTATGAATTGCATAAATAATATTGGCATCAATCTTGTTCTTTTTTAATTCGCTTGACATATCAGATATACATTCTCTTTGACTTAGCTGGGAATAATAGGGTGGATCGTTTCCAGTTAACATAAATTTTAAAACTCCCGTTACAGAGTACACATCTGTATATTTGCCTTCCTTTTTGTTTTTATCATCTCTTTTATCATATCTTTCATCGAAAGATCGTTCAGATGGTGCGTATCTGCTTTCGCCTAGCTCTTTTGTAAAGTTTTGCTCTTCTTCTGGTACATCATATTTAGAAATACCAAAGTCAATTAAAACTGCTTGTAATTTTCCAGAACGAATTATTATATTGCTAGGATTAATATCTCGATGAAGTATTCCTCGCTCATGCACTAATGCTAAAGCATCACAAATTTGTTGAGTATATATCAATGATTCTGGTATAGATAATTTTTTTGTCTTTTGCTTTTTAACATATTGTTTCAGAGTTTCACCCTTTATGTACTCCATAACAATAAAGGGTAAATTAGGTATGTCTGGACTATAAATAATTTTTTCAATTGTGACAATATTAGGGTTACTACAAAACTTTAACATTTCTGCTTCTTGCTCAAATGCTTGGCATATTTTTTTGACTTCCCTTCTCTCTTTATTTTGCGAACGGAAATTTAAAGTTTTTATCGCAACTATTTTCTTTTGGTGATTATCCATTGCTAGATAAACTATAGCAAATCCACCTTCTCGAAGAATTTTTTTAATCGTATAAGATTCATTGTTATAAGAAACAAGTTTGTCTCCTGGTTGCAACAAAATTGGTGACATTATAGTTTTATAATATTAGAAATTTTCATACTACTTTTAAGTAGTATATTTTCTTTTTTATATCATAAGCAATCTAAATTCACAAGAGCATTTAAAAGTTTTTTTAGCCTAATTTTTTTCAGATTTTTGTATTGGGTTTGGTAACCTTTCCTCTATGAGTTGAGGAATAATCGGTGCTATTAATGTGGAAAGACTTCCTACTATAATACCAATTACCATTACCCATAATGTAGCCCATCCTAATCTTAAATGTGGATCAAAAATAAACCTTTTTCGTTCAATTTTAATTTTTCTATTTAACAAATCTTCTAGCCAAGTTTTCATCGTTTGAGGACGACGATTTTTCTCAATTTCCATTCCTGTGATAATGGCTTGATTAACACGATTACTAATGTTAGGATTGATTTCTTGAGGAGAAATTAGACCGATACGAAATCTTTCTGTAGACTTTGGTGGAATTTTGTCTGTCAATAAAATATATAAAGTTGCAGCCAAGGAATAAATATCAGTATAAGGACCTCGCTCTTCTTCACAATAATATAGTTCTGGGGGAGAAAACCCATCACATACAGTAGGATTAATGCTTGTTAAGTCTTCATCAAATTCTTTAGCTAAACCGAAATCAATTAAAATAGCTTCATCAGTTTTATCTCGAATCATGATGTTACTAAGTTTAATATCTCGATGTAACAGGTTATTATTATGAACAGTAATTAAAGCTTGACCAATTTGTTCAATATACTTAAGTGCCTCTTTTTCAGAAAGAGGCAGAGGAAATTCGTCTAATGTTTTTCCTTCAATATATTCCATCGGGATACAAACTTGTGAGAGAGTTCCTAAAAAATTTTGCGTTTTTTCTCGAAATGGCTTTTGCGCTTTAACAATATTAGGATGTTCACAAGCTGCAAGAGAATGTCCTTCCTGCCAGAATTTATCTTGCAAATGATCCGTTTTTCTTTTATCACGTTGATTTAGAATATTATCATTAAGGGTTTTGATGACACATTGGCTTCCATCCTGTTTCTCGGCTAGATAAGTCAATGCAAATCTTCCCGATCCTAACAGACGTATAATACTGTATCTTCCACCTTGTAATTGATACCCAGACTGCCAAACCATTGTTAAATCAAATGATTTACTATAGGATTTTTTGACCGTAGCCAATAATTGTCAAAAACTCGATAAGACATTATATAGTACAATTGCATTAAATTAATTGACCTCATTCTCAATAGTTTCTGACTATTGCGTTCATACGAGAAAAACCCTAGCACTATAGTTTAAGCTCAATAATTTATAACAGGTTATAACAGGTTAGTTTGAAAAAAGCAGGACTCTTGCGCAATAGATAGGAGTTTCGTATCGTACAAAAATACTATGCTTGACACCAAATCCGATTGTCAAAACCTCTTTATAGTTTTGCTCTCCTTTCTCCCACACCTCCCACACTCAACTTTACTAAAATATTGATACACCCAATTGAAAACCGCTATCAATGGGAAACTCCTAAATAGATAGGAATATTTTCTACAAGTCCATAAGATTTTATCTAATTCTTATCCATCAGATTAAATAAATTAATGTTACTAAGGTGCAGAGAAAAAATAAATAGTTTTATATGCGTTCTGTAACACACCATTTAAAAAAAATTAACAACAAACTTTCTGTAAAGCATCAACAATAACTTGAGAATTAGCCCCTGGTAAATGAGCAGTTTCACTAATATGACGTTTCCATTTTTTTGTACCTGGAATCCCTGCAAAAATCGCCAATAAATGACGACTGATGCTATGGAGTTTTACTCCACGACTTACCCAATAATCGATATAAGGTAACATCTTTTCAATAACTTGATGACGAGTGAGGGGGATCACATCTTGTTGATAAATATCTCGATCAACTGTAGCAAATAAATAAGGGTTATCATAAGCAGCGCGCCCAATCATAACAGCATCAACAAACTGTAAATGATGCTGCACTTGTTCAAGATTAATAATACCTCCATTGATTTCAATCAATAGGTGAGGAAACTCCTGTTTAAGACGATAAACATCATCATATCTAAGGGGCGGAATATTACGATTTTCTTTCGGACTTAACCCCTTTAACCATGCTTTTCTAGCGTGTACTGTAAATCGTTGACATCCTGCTTGAGAAACAATGCGTACAAAGTTGGCCATATCCTCGTAGCGATCGCAGTTATCAATACCAATGCGATGTTTAACGGTAACAGGGATATTCACCCCTTGCTGCATCTTCTCCACTGCTTTGGCTACTAAGTTGGGGTTAGCCATCAAACAGGCCCCAAAATGACCACTTTGAACCCGATCGCTGGGACAACCGACGTTTAAGTTAACTTCATCATAACCCCAGTCTTGGGCAATGATGGCACATTCAGCTAATGCTTGGGGGTTATCACCTCCTAACTGTAAGGATAAAGGTTTTTCTTCAGGGGAGAAGTCCAAGAGTTTTGAGCGATCGCCGTATTGAATAGCAGCCGTCACAATCATTTCCGTGTACAGTAGGGTATGACGGGTGATTTGACGCATGAAATAGCGAAAATGGCGATCAGTATAGTCCATCATTGGAGCTACACTCAAAGGGTTAATTAAGTGAGTCTGATGGTCGTGCATAGGCGAAAATAGGGGAACAAAAGAAATAGCCTTACGGTCACAATAGCTTGGCACCTGTTCAAGCGTTGAGGGGAGGAACTTTTCAAAAAAAGAAGCCTCCCCCCATTTTCTCTCCTTTATCCTAATTTTGCCAGAATACCCTCAAGTTCTACAAGTTAGGGATGAATGGCCAGCAGTAAATAATACGGGAGCATGGTAGCAGTTTTCAACTTTTTTATCTCCTACTGCCTCTGATCTCTCTGATTATTCAGTATTTTTGTTCTAATGCAAGATGTGAGTATAAGTTAACGAGTGCAGGATTCGTTTCAAGATGGACGAGGTTAATCAGTGGAATCCCAGTGGTGTTATGGAAAGATTAAATAATAAAATAAAACTAATTTTCTCTTATAGTTAAGGGCTTAAAAACTTCGATAGTATGAGAGAGAAATATTAGCTTGCTTATTTTAATAAGCGGTGCTTATCCTCACAAGGAGGGGATAGTTAAGGGGATGTTAAGAAACTGTTCAAATACTTACAATTGTCTCCAAAACTAATAGATCCCCTAAGAGTAAGTCCTTTAATGAACAGCATCATAAACTGTTCAAGATGCTTTTGTTCAAGATACTTTTCGTTTGGAAGTTTTTGGAATAATTTTCAAACTTTTTCTCCCTGATGTTTTCTATTAGGAGATAAGAACAAAAGTTTCAGTCTAATAAATAGTTATACTCATGGCTAAACAGTCAAGAATCCTACTTTTTAAAGGCACGTAAAACTCGCTTTTGAGGTTAAATTTAGGCAATTAAGCTAATGCTTAAATTAGCAGACTATCTGCTCAGTCAAGCTATTTAACCACATACTACGACACAGAGGACATGATTAACTTTTCGATTATTAATGACTGGAACAACGGTTTTACAGGTAGTCTGTCAATTACAAACACAGGAACAGCACCGATCAATGGTTGGATGATTGAGTTTGATGCACCATTTGAAATTACAAACCTTTGGAATGGCGAAATCGTTAGCCAAAACGGAAATCACTATGTGATTAAAAATGCTGCCTGGAATTCCACAATCAATGCTGGTGAGGCGATCTCGTTCGGATTTAACGCCAATAAATCAAACGAAATGACGATTGAACCAACAAACTATCGACTCAATGAAGTTGACCTGGTTGATCCAGTTGACCCAGTAGACTCTGGAGGGGATGATCATAATGGAGATGGACATAATCATGACCCAGCAGATGATCATGGGGATGAACACAACCATCACAACCATAATGAGGAACCATTACCCGATGATGGCAACTCAGACCCTTTGACAGATGGGGGTCAAATTTTCTACAGTGACGGGACAACTCAACGCATAAGCAACTTCGACCCATCTCAAGATAAAGTGGATATCGGAACTGATTCGATCCACAATCAAATTGCTATTGATACTGCAGAGGGTCTAGTCTTTCAAAATATGTTTAACCCCAACCGCTCCTTAACCCTGGTGGGGATTAATCTCAAAGACCTCAAAGCAGAAAACTTTAACCCCATCTCTGACGCTCACCTTCAACAAGACCTCAGTGCTGCTTTAGCATGGGAAAACGGTACAGGTTATGTGAGGGAAAATACTGTTTATATTCGTTCCCATGAACAAGGATTAGAAGAAATTGTCAATTTTAATGCAGACACTGACAAAATTAGCTTTTTCTATCTTAGTGTGCGTGGGGATAATCAACTTAACTTTGCGGTGGAACAGACGGATCAAGGGGTAAGGTTTTATAGTCCCATCACAGGGCAAAGTCTGACCCTCAAAGATATAACCTTCTCGGATTTGGATAGTTCACACTTTGAATGGAGGGCCAATCAGCTTGAAGATAATCTTGCTGGTCGCATGGGACTATCGGAGAAAATAGCCAATTTTAGAATCGTTAGTGAAAATGTATTTAGTGGAAAGAGTGTGGCTATGGCAGGGTTAGTAGACAGAGCCCCCTATCACACTAACTATCCCGATTACACAGGTACACTAATCAGCACAAATCCCCCTCCAGTTGATCCAGTTGACCCAGTTGATCCAGTTGATCCGGTTGATCCAGTTGATCCGGTTGATCCAGTTGACCCGGTTGACCCGGTTGATCCGGTTGATCCAGTTGATCCAGTTGATCCAGTTGATCCAGTTGATCCAATAACCTCAAACTCAGAAGTAGATTTTGCCATTACTAATGACTGGGGTAGTGGATATCAAGGTCAAGGAAAAATCACGAATAATGATAGTAGTCCACTCAATGGATGGACTGTTGAGTTTGAATTTTCTGGCAACATCACTCAAATCTGGGATGGACAAATTGTTAGTCGCAATGGAAACACTTATGTAATTAGCAATGCAGCTCACAATGGCACCATATCTCCTGGACAAGAGGTTTCTTTTGGTTTCTTAGGAGATGGTTCCACCTCCAATTTACCTGATGTCTTTAAACTCAATGGAGTGATAATCGGTTCCAATACTGATCCAATCGCTCCGGAGGACCCAATCGCTCCGGAGGACCCAGTCGCTCCAGATTCTCCACCAACAGGTGATTTTAATTATGGAGAAGCCCTGCAAAAATCTCTTCTTTTTTACGAAGCACAACGCTCTGGGGAACTTCCAGAAGATAATCGCATTGATTGGCGTAATGATTCTGCTGTGAATGATGGTGCAGATGTTGGGGTTGATCTGTCTGGTGGCTATTATGACGCAGGAGACCACGTTAAGTTTGGTTTCCCAATGGCATCGTCAATGACGATGTTAAGTTGGGGCGTTGTTGAGTATGGTGATGCTTATGAACAAAGTGGGCAGCTTGATGAAGCTTTGGAGGCGATTAAGTGGGGTACTGACTACATTCTCAACGCTCACATCACTGATGACCAAGGAACACTAGAATTCTGGGGACAAGTGGGAGATGGTTTCGTCGATCATTCCTACTGGGGTCCGGCTGAAGAAATGACGATGAATCGTCCATCCTTTAAGATTGATCGCCAAAATCCAGGATCTGATCTCGCGGGTGAGTCGGCCGCTGCACTAGCAACTGCTTCGATAATCTTTAGAGAAAGTGATTCTGCTTATGCTGATCTTCTAGAGGATAACGCAAAACAACTGTTTAACTTTGCTGATCAGTATCGTGGCAAGTATTCAGATGCTATTTCAAATGCAAGTTCTTTCTACAACTCTTGGAGTGGCTATATGGATGAGTTGTCATGGAGTGCAGCATGGCTTTACAAAGCAACAGGTGATCTGACCTATCTTGAGAAAGCAGAGCAGTACTATCAAGGTCTAAATCCATCGTGGACTCAAAATTGGGATGATAAATCCTATGGTGCGGCAACGTTACTTGCTCAAGCCACAGGAAAGTCCGAATATCTAGAGGATGTTGAACAATGGCTTGATTATTGGTCTAATCCAACAGGTGGTATTCAATACACGTCTGGAGGTCTTGCTTGGTTAGATCAGTGGGGTTCACTCAGATACAGCGCCAATACAGCGTTTGTTGCAGGAATCTATAGTGATACAGTCAATGACTATGGCGATCGCTATGCCAACTTTGCTAAAGATCAAATCGATTATTTATTAGGGGATAACCCCCGGAATTTTAGCTATATGGTGGGATTTGGGGACGATTATCCCCTAAATCCCCATCATCGAAATGCTCACGGTGGCTACAACATCAACGACCCGGATCCCAATGACTATATCCTCTATGGTGCATTGGTAGGGGGGCCAGCATCACCCAACGACTATGATTATGTAGATGTGCGCTCCGATTACATTCGCAATGAAGTTGCTCTTGACTACAATGCCGGCCTAACAGGTGCTTTAGTTCGTCTCTATGATCAATTTGGAGGAGACCCTTTGACAGATAGTCAACTTCAGAGTTTACCTGGTATTTCTGTGCCCGATCTAGAACAAGTAAATCCCCTAATTTAACGAAGTCAGAAGTTCCTCACTGCGTAGGGCGCGCTATCGCACAGAAGTTGTTTTTGAAACGGAGATTGCGGTGCGACCCCGGCGATTCGCAATCGCCCACCGAACGCGCACCAAGAGATATGCTCCGTTTCAAAAACTGTGGGTTCCTTAAAAGGCGGGGTTTTAGACCCAATTATTTTCGATAAATTCTAGAAAATACTCACATTTTAGGTGGGGACGAGGCTTTGAACACTCCGCCAACTAAATCTCGCGATTATAGTTGGGGATTCTTTTTGCACCTAGTGAAGACGTTACCGAGAAAGGTGGTGTCCTCACCGAACCGTAAGACTTTTGCTTACCAGTCCCTCAGTAAAAGCAATCTGATCGATATAGATAATTGCTTACAGGCAAAAGGTTGTGTCTCCGAATACAAATCTTTACCGTACCTTGTAAATATGCCTCTCCTAGTACATTAACACAAGTTCTGCTTTTTGCTAACCCCATCTATAATCTTTGATTTAGATGGGGACTACGCAAAAAATTTTGTTCAACAAGTTCAGTCTTGCTATTACCAGCCTAAATCGCTATAAAGATTGATGGTGATGCGATCGCTTCCTGCGGGAATGGCACTAATACAAGCACAAATGGGGGTTCCATCTTCGAGTTCTACTTCACAAGCATGACAGGACCCCATTAAACATCCTGTCGGAATGGTAATCCCTGCTCGTTGGGCTACTTCTAGCATGGGTTCTCCTGCTTCAGCTTCAATGGTAATATCATCGGGTAAAAATTGCACGGTAACGCTCATAAAATCTCCTTAAATCGATTCATTATTTAACAAAGGGGTTAAGTCTACAAATTCTTCAACTAAATCAGCTAAATCATCTAAAATAGCTTCTCGTTGTTCTCTATAATTACTAATTCCTGTGGGTAGAGAGGACAAACCTCGACGATGTCTCAAATAATTTAACCAGGTTCTTCGCCAAGCCCCGTTATCAAAAATACCATGTAAATAACACCCCCAAACTGACTGATTTTCATTGACTATTCCTAAACTACTATCCTCAAATAAAGCATGAATTGTGGTGGGAATGGGGTGATTTTTCTTTTGTGGTAAACGGGTAATCCCTTGATGAATTTCGTAGCCGTTAATGGGAAAGCCTTGCTGAGGATAAAGGGAACAAGTTTGACGTTGACGGACAATTTTTTCGGGGGTAATAACTGTTTCTATGGGCAGTAATTCTAGTCCTGGATAAGCCACATTATCACTTTCTAATTGATCGGGATCAAATACCATTTCTCCTAACATTTGAAAACCCCCACAAATGCCTAAAACCACTCCCCCTGCTCCTACGTAAGTTTGCAGTTGTTTGGCCATTCCTGTCTCATGTAAAGCGATTAAATCATTAATTGTGGTTTTTGATCCAGGAAGAATAACTGCGTCAGGATAGCCTAAATTTTGGTGTAAATCTAAATATTTGATACCCACAGTATTTTCAGCATCCAGGGGTTCAAAATCAGTAAAATTAGCAATACGAGGTAATCGTAAAACAGTGATATTAATTTCATTTTCTGTTCGGGAGCGGTTTCTATCTAATAAATCCAAAGAATCTTCCGCCGAGAAAGATAAATTTCGCCAGGGAATCACCCCCACAACAGGAATATTGGTATACTTTTCTAACCATTCAATGCCTGAATCTAATAAGGATCGCTGTCCTCGAAATTTATTAATAACCACTCCTTTAATTAAAGCTCGTTCTGATTCATCTAATAATTCTAAGGTTCCTACCACATGAGCAAAGGCCCCACCACGATCAATATCCACCACTAACAGCGTCGGGGCATTAAGATGTTTAGCAATTCTCATATTAGTTAAATCTCGATGTTTGAGATTAATTTCCGCCGGACTTCCTGCCCCTTCACAAACCACAAAATCATATTCAGTCGCTAAACGCTCTAGGGATTTGGTGATCACTTGCCATCCCTTTTGAAAATATTTTTCATAATAGTCTGTAGCTGTGGTTACGCCGACGGCTTTTCCCCCTAAAATGACTTGTGAGGTCATGTTACCTTGGGGTTTTAATAAAATAGGATTCATTTCCACTCTAGGGTTGATTCCGGCTGCCCAAGCTTGTATGGCTTGAGCGTGACCGATTTCTCCTCCACTGCTGGTAACATAGGCATTTAAGGCCATATTCTGCCCTTTGAAGGGGGTAACGTGCCAACCCCGACGGGCGAGAATACGACAAATAGCAGCAGTTATAAAGGATTTTCCAGCGTGAGAGGTAGTTCCTACTACCATCATGGCTTTCATTAAATTATACGCACCTAAATTTAGTTAACGGTCATTGATAAACGTTGGCTATCAAGACAGTGGGAACAATATTAACCACATTCCTTCCATTTTGCCATGATTGGCTCTGTTTTACATCATTTCTGCTTAAGTTCTTCAAAGATGGCGATCGCACTACCGTCTTCATCTTCCTTTTTACGCTTAAGGGCTAAATCAATCTCTGATTTAGGAGTTTTTTAACGAGGAAAGTTTAATAGGTTGGGAAAAAATAATTTAACCGAAATAATTAATTATTTTTTGAGTCATATTTTATATATTTTAGAGATTTTTGGTAAACACAAAATTAAGTAGTTGACTGTTTCATTTAAAATGAGTTAATAGGAATGTGAGCAAGATGCTCACTAGCTGCAAAAATAGCGAACAAGATGCTCGCACTACGTTGAATCTAATGCAACAAATTAGTTGAAACAATCCAATACAATTATATATACTAATTAATCTATCTATAATTAACCAAAAATATCATTAATATTTAAAGTGATATCAGAAAAAGCTAAGGGAGCAATAGACTTAACATTTTTCTGTTGTTCGAGATAAACTTTATTTTGAGGTTGTCGATAAACTTCTAAAGTTTTGTTGTTCAAATTAACTATCCAAACTTCATTAATATTACTTTCAGCATAAAGGAGTAATTTTATTTGTTGATCGTATGTTATGGTACTGTCAGAAACTTCAATCAAGAGATAAATATCTTCAGCTTCAGGAATTTTACTTTCATAAAAATCAGAACGAGGTTTTAGAAGAACAAGATCGGGTTGCGGTTCCGAATAATTATCTAATTTGATAGAATTTTGTACACTAACAATAGCTTTATTTCCAAGTAATGGAGGAAATAAATTCGTTAAGCGGTTAAGAGCAGCAGCATCTTTTCTTGCAATAGGTGACATAGCAATAATTTCTCCCCTGATTAATTCTACCCTATCTTCTGGGGTTAAAATACCTGTTTCTGCCATTCTATGGTATTCATTAACATTAAATTTTCGGGTGATTACTTGCATAAACTAAACTCCTTTTTTTGTTAAATAATCAATAAAATTGATTGAATTATTTATCAGTAGAACATCTTCATCACAGCACAATACTCTCAACCTTATTAAGAGCATTTTGTCAATGTTAGAATTAGATTTTCTATCTTAACTATCCTAGTTAACAGAAGCGTTGTAAGATAAACAATTAATTTGCTTATCTCAAACATAAGACAATCTTATGTTTTCTCCCATAGACTTCATTCTATGAATTTGGTTTAATAGATATAAGTAAATTAACGTAAAACTTACCATCGAAAAATACAAATGATTGAAGCCTTAAGTCAAACCATTTGGCTAGTTCCTTTGTACGCATTAAGTGGGGCCATCCTTGTCATACCGTGGTCCCCTGGAATTATTCGGGAAACTGGCCCTAGGCCATCGGGTTATGTTAACCTATTAATGACCTTCATAGCCTTGATTCATAGTTTAGTGGCTTTGGTAGATACATGGGACAAACCAACTACTTATCTATCCTTTTCTTGGCTTCATGCTGCTGATTTAAACATTACTTTTGATCTAGAGATTTCTACCATTACCATTGGTGCATTAATATTAATTACTGGACTAAATTTATTAGCACAAATTTATGCCATTGGTTACATGGAAATGGACTGGGGATGGGCGAGATTTTATTCTTTGCTGGCTCTTTTTGAAGCGGGAATGTCTACCCTTGTGTTATGTAATTCCCTATTTTTTAGTTACGTTGTCCTAGAAATTCTCACATTAGGGACTTATTTATTAATAGGTTTATGGTTTAATCAATCATTAGTAATAACTGGGGCCAGGGATGCGTTTTTAACGAAACGGGTAGGAGACTTAATCTTACTTATGGGAGTTGTGGCCTTGTTACCCTTAGCGGGAACTTGGAATTATAATGAGTTGGCTACCTGGGCCGAAACTACCAGTATAAACCCTACCACAGCAACATTGCTCTGTTTAGCCCTTATTGCTGGACCTTTGGGTAAATGCGCTCAATTTCCCTTACACTTATGGTTAGATGAGGCTATGGAAGGTCCCATGCCGGCTACCATACTACGGAATACCATTGTAGTGTCTACGGGAGCATGGGTATTGATTAAACTGCAACCCGTGTTGGCGTTGTCTCCTGTAGCTTCTACGGTTATGATTTGGGTAGGTTCTGTAACTGCTATTGGTGCTAGTTTAATTGCTATTGCTCAAATCGATATTAAGCGATCGCTGTCTTATTCGGTGAGTGCATACATGGGTTTGGTGTTCATCGCAGTGGCAACCCAACAGGATGAAGTCGCGTTGAAATTATTGTTAACTTATGCGATCGCCATGTCTTTATTGGTGATGAGTATCGGGAGTGTTGTCTTAAACTGCATTACCCAAGATTTGACTCAATACGGCGGTTTATGGTCTCGTCGTCCCATTTCTGGCCTATGTTATCTAGTTGGCATAGTCTCACTGGTTGCTTTTCCTCCTTTAGGCTGTTTTTGGACACTGACAGAGATGGCCGATAATCTGTGGTTAAGTTATCCTCAATTAGTGATAGTTATGGTGGTGGTGAATGGGTTAACTGCGTTTAGTCTTACCCGTGAGTTTAGCCTTATTTTCGGGGGAAAACCCAAACAAATGACCGTGCGTTCTCCAGAAGGGTTATGGGCCTTGGTATTGCCCATGATGGTTATGATGGGGTTAGCCTTCCACGTTCCTATTTTACTGTATCAATGGCAATTATTACCCATTTGGCAAGCGTTGAATTTCACAGTAGCAGGATCGTTTACTATTACCAGTTTAATCGGTGCAGGAACGGCAGCTTATCTCTACCTCAACGAGGATATTTCTAAACCCATTCAACTCCCCTCTAAAGCATTACAAGATTTCTTCGCTTACGATCTTTACACAGAAAAATTTTATCGTGTCACTATTGTCTTTATCGTGGGTTTAGTTTCTCAGCTTATCTATTGGTTTGATCGCTATTTGGTGGATGGAGTTATTAACTTAGTGGGGTTAGCTACTATCTTTGGTGGAGAAACCTTAAAATATAATGCTTCTGGTCAAACTCAATTTTACTTTTTGTCAATTTTTCTAGGCGTTATTCTTTTTGTTGGCATGATTTTTTCAAATTTCATTTTTTAAACAACTAAAGTTTATATCATCATTGCATTAGGAGAAAAAATGCTAAGTTTTTTGCTTTGGTTTCCCATATTAGGTTCAATTCTTGTTGGTTTTATTCCAGGGAAATTACAGTCTTCTCGGTTAAGACAAATTACGACCATTTTAGCTTTCATTATCTTTAGTGCTACTATATGGTTATTAACTCAATTTAATTTGAGTGATCCAGGGTGGCAATTTTCTGAATATTTACCCTGGTCAGATTTTATCGGCTTAAGTTACAGTTTAGCTGTTGATGGATTATCCTTACCTCTGATTGCTTTAAATAGTTTATTGACAATAATAGCAATTTATAGTATAGGAGAAAATGTTGAACGACCACGCTTGTATTATGCTTTAACCCTGTTAATCAATGCAGGAATTACAGGAGCATTGGCAGCACAAAACCTCTTATTATTCGTCATTTTTTACGAATTAGAATTAATTCCTTTTTACCTAATGATTGCCATTTGGGGAGGGGAAAAAAGAGGTTATGCATCTACTAAATTCTTACTTTATACGGCGGTTTCTGGACTGTTAGTGTTAGTCGCATTTTTAGGCATTGGCTTTCTCAATGGTGCCAGTAGTTTCGACTACAACATTATCACCACAGAAGGCTTAGAATTAAACACCAAACTGATATTATTAACTGTGTTATTGATTGGGTTTGGTATCAAAATTCCTTTAGTTCCTTTGCATACATGGCTTCCTGATGCTTATACAGAAGCATCTCCTGCTGTAACACTATTATTAGGAGGTATTTTAGCTAAACTAGGAACTTATGGCTTAATTCGCTTTGGTTTGCAATTATTTCCTGATACTTGGCTCCTGGTGTCCCCTGGATTAGCTATTATTGGAACAGTGAGTGTGCTATATGGAGC
>JBFRWG010000044.1:0-2526 GCA_051439445.1 Crocosphaera sp. | reverse complement strand
GTCCAAGGAAGTTTTTGAGACATAGCTCTTTGTAAATTCTCTTCGCCAATTCTAGATAAAGAAATCAAAGGGCTATATTTAGTCATCCAATGAGTCTTTAATTCCTGATAAATTTGGGTAATTAATTGAATTCTTCCAACGGCTTCAACTGATGGATTATTATCAGGATGCCACTTAATAACTAATTGTTTATAGTTTCTTACCAATTCATCCCAATAAATGGGTTCCCCCATCACTTGATAAGTTGGACTTTTTTCTAATCCATTGGTTTTGGGAACGGGTTTTAAAAAGGCGATCGCCTGACAAAGTATTTTTGATATTTGTGTTTCTTTGTTCAATGATAAATGTTCAATGTTCAATGTTCAATGTTTGGTCATAAAACTCTACCCTCGAACTTGATGAGTTCGACTCACATCTTGCACCAAGAAAAGTTGATATGAGAAGCGATACCCGAAATCCTTATCTGACGGGGGTTGTCTTTAGTTCTCTGTTTCATCAAGAGAACAGTTATTAACAATTAATAAAAACCCAACATACTTTTTATTTTACTCCACCCGATGGCCGGGTTTTTCTTCATCAGGATATAAATCTAATAAACTTTCATATAAATCTTCCATAGCTGAAGTTAACTGGTCAATTTTAGTTCTTCTAATAACAGCGTTAACTCCATCTATGTGTGCTTGACTTCCCGCTTTTCCCAAATGTTTAAAACGAGAAAACTCACCTTTTTTATTGGCTTTAGGGAATACGGCTGATGAGGACTTAAGTTGATAATACCAATAACGATATTTTGCGCCTTTAGCTCGATATCTCGCTATGTAACAATCACGAGGGGCTATCCATCCTTCTGCCTCGATTTCAGATATTTCCCGTTTTAAAGCATCTATTGCGCCTTTAATACGGTCTGCTCGTTGATTTTTTTCTAGTTCACTTTCAGTCCTTGGCATTTTCCACTTTTATCTTGAGTAAGTGTGTTATCATAGTTCTCTTATTAAATAAGATAACTATGCCAGCACAGATTATTTTACCTCAAGTCGAGGAATTACTTTCAACTTTAAAAGATTTAATGCCTACGATTTACCAAAAAGAAACCCTAGAATCTATTTTAGGATTATTGTTAGACGGACAAGGAAATGCAGTTCCTCATCATTGTGAAACCAAATCTGAAAGTGCCATTAGTCGCTTCTTGAATCATTATAATTGGCCAACTCGTTCTTTGATACGTACCATTCGTTCTTTTATTTTAAATCTTGTTTTATCCCAACGAAAAAAAGGAAGAAAACCCATTTTACAAGTTATCATAGATTTAACAACCTTAGAAAAAGTTGGCAAGTTTCCTCACCTAAAAGACTTGATTCGAGTCTATAATCATAAGAAGGGTTTACATATTGTTGTTCTTTATTTAGTTGTAGGAAATTGGCGAATTCCTTGGAGTTTTCGTGTTTATAGAGGAAAAGACACTCCATCTCCATCTCAATTAGCTTTAAAGCTTCTGAACACACTCCCTTCTATCTTAACAGAATCTTTCCAAATTTATGTCTTGGGAGATACGGCATTTGGCACAATTAAATTTATCAAAAAAATTCGTAGTTATTCTTTTAATCATCATGGAATTCTGGGAATCCCTAATACCAGAACATTAACCGATGGACGTAAAGTATCTGAGTTGAAAACTCGCGGGCAACAAGTATATCTAAAGGGCTTAAATTTTCCTGTATTTATATCATGGGTTTGGCTAAAAAGGAACGGAAAAAGAGTTAAACGATTTGTGATTTCTACGAAGCCTATGAAGGGCAAAACCATCGTCCGATGGGGAAAATATCGGTGGCAAATTGAAGGTTTCTTCAAAACCGCAAAACATCAGTTTAGTCTCCACCGTTTTGGACAAAAAACCTTACTAGGGGTTTATCGTTGGTTAATTCTTTCTTTTCTTTCTTATATACTAGCATATTTGACTTATTTACACAATAATAATTGTGATGATTTAGATTGGTTTGATTCAGCCCAACAAGCATTAGTTTTACTTCTTCCACACATTTTACTCCTTTCTCTTCTCAAGAGGTTAAAGTCACTTAATCCCTGGTTTTATGAACACGGTTTGGAACTTTGTCTCGTCAGGTGCAAGATGTGAGTCAAGAAACTTTAATAACCCTTCCTCCAACTCCGTCAACCAAGGCCCGTCTATTTTCCCTAAACTAGCTAATACAGCCTTAGCCGTATCCTCCATCTCAGGATTATAGATTTTTGACAGGCGATCGCGCTTCGCTAGTTTTCCCCCAACTATCAATAGAAACTTTTTGCCTTTTGCTTTTTGCCTTCCCCAAAGGGGCGGGTATGGGATCTCGAAAACCCTAATAAACTCGTTCAAACCTTAGAAATATTCGGAGTTGGAAAAAACTCTGAAAGCCTTTATATGTTACAATTCACAAGCAATTGTGAGAGAGAAGGAAGAAATCCACCATCCCCAACCTCCACCACCCCTCTCCCCACCCTCCCAAGGGGAGGTGTCCCTTCGGGGATTTTGTT
>JBFRWG010000043.1:0-89709 GCA_051439445.1 Crocosphaera sp. | reverse complement strand
CAATCGTGGATCTCAGTCCTCTGAGCAAGCTCACACACCCAAGCGGTGTGGAGGGTTTGCTAAAGATTGGGAGTTGAAGCGACAGAAACCCCAATCAAAGCGTAGCGACGATTGTGGGTAGTTCATTGGAAGCTAATGCTGAATTGGTTAAAAATCAAGCAGATATAGCCAAGCTGGCCCCAGTTCTTTCTGCGAAAAATTATAAGCAGAACATATATGGCCATGAAATCAAGATTAATGGTCCGTGTCGCCTTGTTTATCGTCCTCATGCGCCTAAGTGTTTTGGAGCTACCGTTTGGATCGAAACTTTCTCTTTTGTTGATCCTATAACTCTAATTAGGAAATAATCTCAACCATATATACTACTACTTGGAGCGTTTGTCAACTGAGTAAACATAGAATTAGGTTTTTTTGCTATTTTCTCAGCATAAATCCTTAAAACTATCTAAAAGCTTTCTAACTTCCTCAAAAGTAATGTTAGTATCAAAACCAATTATTTTGTAGGAATTGATAATTACATTTTATGAACAATATATCATTGGAAGACAATCGAACCTTAGAAGCCATCTTGAATGATTACCAAGAGAAGTTAGCCTTGTGTTTAAAAGAAATTAAACAAGTCATTGATTTGCTGAATAGTCCTCTAGTGGTTTCTGGAAATGAAACCCAACTCTCAGAAAAAGTTGCTTTAGCTAATCGTATGATTAACCAAACGACTCAAAGATTAGAAAACCTGAAGGAACACAGTCAATTATTACAAGGAAAAGCCCATTTAACTGAGTTAGAAAATTACAGGGATATTAGAGAATTGCTTTCTTATCAATTAGAGAAGGTAAAACAAAAAACTGAGCAGTGGAAGTACAGTGCTTAGAATTTAGAATTTAGAATGTTTATGTTTCTTAATTCTTAATGACCTCCCATTTTCTCCAAAGCATTGGGATCATCGTGAGTGGCTAATTTTTCTAACAGGGTGGCACTGGCTTCGTTTAAGCCAATTAATTTAACTTCTACCCCTCGTTTACGAAACCTTAAGACCACTTTGTCCACTGCATCTACAGCAGAATGATCCCAGAGATGAGCATGAGTTAAATCAACGGTCACTCGTTCTAATTTTTCACGAAAATCAAAAGCACTTAAAAAGCTATCTACAGAGACAAAAAACACTTGTCCATTAATGCCATAAATGCGTTCTTGGTCATCTTCTTTTAAGTAGGAATCAACATGAATAAGATTGGCTATTTTCCGACTAAAGAAGATGGCACTCATCGCTACGCCAATTAAGACCCCAATAGCTAAATTATGGGTCAAAACAGTAATTAAAACAGTCGTAATCATCACGGCTGTTTCATTTTTGGGAACTTTGCCAATATTAATCAAAGAAACCCAACTAAAGGTACTAATGGAAACCATAATCATCACTGCCACTAAAGCAGCCATAGGTATCTGTTCCACCCATTTCCCAAAGACAAGAATAAAGATAAATAAAAAAAATACCAGCACTGAGGGTAGAAAGTCTGGCCCGTCCTCCAGAACGAATATTAATCACGGATTGACCAATCATGGCACAACCTGCCATCCCACCAAAAAAGCCAGTGATAATATTGGCAGTTCCTTGGGCTAAGGCTTCTTGGTTTTTATTGCTGGAGGTGTCGGTTAAGTCATCGATGACGTTGGCGGTTAAAAAGGATTCGAGTAACCCCACCAAAGAAATGGCTAGAGCGTAGGGAAGAATGATTTGTAAGGTTTCTAAGTTAAAGGGAACTTGCGGAAGGGTAAAGATGGGTAAACGGGTGGGTAAGGCTCCTTCATCCCCAACGGTATGCAGATCCCATCCTCCTATCCAAGAAGCAGCCGTAATGATGACAATGGCCACTAAGGGGGAGGGGACGAGGGTGGTGAGTCGAGGTAAGCCATAAATAATACCTAATCCCATTGCAACCATGAGATAAACTAATAAGGAGGCATTTTGGAATTGGGGAAGTTGTGCCTGGAAAATAAGAATGGCTAAGGCGTTGACAAAGCCGATCATCACCGCCCTAGGAACAAAGCGCATCTGGTTTCCCAGTTTGATCCAACCCCAAAACAGTTGTAAAATCCCGGTGAGAATGGTGGTGGCAAAGAGGTATTGTAAGCCGTTTTCGGGATGCCCTTTGACTAAGGTGGTCATTAATAGGGCCATTGCTCCAGTGGCGGCGGAAATCATGCCAGGACGACCTCCAATGATGGCGGTGATAATGGCAAGACAAAAGGAGGCGTATAAGCCCACTTTTGGGTCAACGCCGGCAATAATGGAGAAGGCGATCGCTTCTGGAATGAGGGCTAAGGCAACAACGGCCCCGGCTAATAAATCATTTGTAAAAATTTCACTCATAGGATAGGAAGCTCGGACAAGAAAACAAGCCTACTCTATCCATTTTTAAGATAATTGACCAAAATTACCGTAATTGATGTTACGAAGAAGGATGATAACTGACGGTGGCAGTGCTATTTCTAACAACATCACGGATTGAAACGTTCGTCGGGAGATGTCCCATTGTTCGAGCTTGAATGAGTAGATTTCCCATTGTTGTTGCTTCGATTGGACCTGCGATAACTGTACGCTGACAAACATCCGCTACAAATTGACACAGTAAATGATTGCGCACTCCCCCTCCTACTATATGTAAGATTTGAATTTCTTCGTCAATGATTTCTTCTAAATGACCCAAAGCTATGTTGTAGCTTGAGGCTAAACTATATAAAATAGCTCGCACTATTTCTCCCCGCTCTTCTGGTACGGGTATCCCATGTTGACGACAATAATCCTGGATTTTTTGGATCATATTGCCTGGACTCTGAAAAATCGGGTGGTTGAAATCAATTACAATTTCAGGATTGGGAGGTTCGGCCGATGCTTCTTCGAGTAAAGTATCATAGTCAAAATCCTCCCCTACCCCTAAGTCTGGCCATTCTTTTATACATTCTTGAAGAATCCATAAACCGGTTAAGTTGGTTAAAAATCGAACCGTCCCGTCTACACCCACTTCATTAGTAAAGTTATGTTGTCGAGCAACTTCAGTGGTAATGGGGGAGTTAAGTTCTATCCCCAGTAATGACCAACTACCACAGCTTAAATAAGCCCACGGTGGACTATTTTCAGCAACAGGGACGGCAGCGACAGCACAGGCGGTATCATGGGAGCAACTAGCAATGACACTAACGGATGGATGATTACTCACCGAACCAATAATTGTCGCGGATGGAACAATTTCAGGCCAACTATCTGTGGGGATTCCTAGCTGATTCATCACTCCTGTAGACCAAGTGCGATTGTAAACATTGAGTAACCCAGTGGTACTCACAAGGGACACTTCAGATACAGCGCGTCCACCAAAACAATAGTTAAAATAATCGGCAATCATGAGACGATTGTTTGTTTTTTCAAATAACTCTGGGTCTTGTTCCCTCTCTTGTTCCCTATCAGCGATAACTTGACACAAGGTGTTAAATCTCAAAAACTGGGTGCCAGTCACTTCATAGAGTAAAGATTCATTGATTTCTCCAAACCCCTGGCCTTCCAAATACTCTGTTCTCGGACTTCGGTAATAGTAAGCATCACGAAGTTTTTGGCCACTAATATTCAAAGGAACATAATCGAATCCCCATGAATCTACTGAAAGACTACAAAGATTAGGATTAAACTCAAGGGCGCAACGCAGTCCTTTTTGTAGTTCTTGCCACAATACTTCTAAAACCCAATATAGTTGTCCATTTTCTTCAATGATGGGAGTAATAAACCGATGTACGACTTCAAGCTGCATCTGATCGCCTGAAAGCCAACCCACTACGGACCGACTATTAGATGAACCTAAATCAAAGGCTAAATAAGCATGATTAGGGGAGGAATTTTGAGCCATAACACCTATTAAACTATAAGAGTATATTTGTAGGGACATAATAGTATTATGTCCTAATGTGTTGTAACTTCCCCCATATCATTACTGATTGTTTTGACACTCCCGTCGACGGAGTCGAGGGATTCTTCTTTCAACCAGCGAACTTACTGCAATGATTTTCATCAACACAGAAGAGGCTCATCTGTCCAGAAGCGTTTACCCAATATTCTTGGGTGATTTGCGTATGCCCTACGCTATCCAATCCTTTATTTAAGATGTTAATTGCGGCGTTATGATCACGATCAAGTCTTGCACCACAGCTACAAATATGAGTTCTAGTTGATAGTGACTTCTTAACTCTTTGACCACAATTACTACAATCTTGGCTGGTGTAATTAGGGTTAACAGCTATCAGCTTTCTATCAAATATCTGACAGAAATACTCTAGCCATTCTCGGAACATTGACCAACTAGCATCGTTGATTGATTTAGCCAATTTTGTCCGAACTAATCCCTTAATGTTGAGATTTTCAATCACCACAATATCGTTAGACATTGCTACGCATCTTGCCGTTTTTATGACAAAATCTTTACGCTGGCGACTGACTTTTAAATGTTGCCTAGCTAGTTTTGCTTGTGCTTTTCTCTGGTTTGTACTCCCTTTTTTGCATTTACTCAGTTTGCGCTGTAACTTTTTAAGTCTTTTCTCAGACTTTCTAAGAAATCTAGGATTCTCTACTTTTTTACCTGTTGAATCAGTGTAAAAAGATTCTAACCCTACATCAATTCCCAGATAATTACCTGTAGAATTACTATTTTCTACCCTGGTTATGTCAATACAGAATTGAGCATAGTAACCATCAGCCCTTCTGACTAATCTGACTCGTTTAATCTGGTTTTTCTGATAGAAATGTAAATCTCGACTTCCCACTAATTTTAGTTTTCCAATTCCTGTCAAATCAGTTATAGTTAGATACTTTCTATCATCAGAAAGTTTCCAGCCACAGGTTTTATATTCCACAGAACGAGAAAACTTTTTGAATTTAGGATAGCCTGCTTGGTTCGCATAATCCCGCCGTGCGACGGCGGGTTGCGAATCCGCTTTCTTACCTGGTTTATTCTGTTTACAATTATCATAAAACCGACTAATACTAGACCATGCTCTTTCGGCTGATGCTTGTCTGGCCATTGAGTTTAACTTATGAACATAAGGATATTCTTCGTTATCAGACAAAACTTTCGTATATTTATTTAACTTATTACGGTTGATTTTGTCTTCTCGGTTGGCATCCATCCATAATCTTAAGCACTTGTTACGGATAAATTGACCAATCCGAATGGCTTCATCAATGGCTGAATATTGATATTTATGGGCTTTTATTTTCAATTCAAAGACTTGCACTTGTTCGACCCCTAAGCTTCATGCTACTCTTGATTGTATATCTAACTGTCTCATTTGTCAAGCTGTGAAAACTATATACAAAACTACTCGAAGGGCTGTTTACAATTTAACCGTACATTTAGTTTTGGTGACTAAATATCGAAAAAAAGTCATTAATGCTTCTATGTTAAAACGATTACATGAAGTCTTTTCATCAGTGGCTAATAGTTGGGATGCTGAAGTGTTAGAATTTAATGGAGAAACTGACCATGTTCATTTGCTAATCTGTTATCCTCCCCATAAACTTCTTAGTAGTTTAATTGCTAACATGAAAGCTACTGCTTCAAAAACTATGTGGCGTGAATTTGAAACAGAACTATCTAAAGTTTATTACAAGAGAGTATTTTGGACTGGTTCTTATTTTGTTGCTAGTTGCGGTGGTGTCACTATTGAACAACTCAAACAATATGTTAAATCTCAAGATAGTCCTGATGTTTAGCGGTGCGACCCCGGCGATTCTCAATCGCCCCCAGAACGCGCACCAAGAGAAACGATGCTTCGCAGTTAATATATTGGTCGGATTTTCATCCCTTCGATGAAATCGAGGGTCTTCAATCCGACATTTTAGGATAAATATCATTTTCAATTTTTCCATTTGATTAAAAAATAAAAGTAATCTCTAAGTTCCATTTGTCTTTAGAGATGGAGTCGAGATAAATTTGATGTATAAATTCTCGAAAGTAAAACCGTCTTTCTGCTTCGGATAAGTCATGCCAAAATCTGGGTAAGGAAACCGCTTCGGCAATGTTTTTTAGATTTTCTGGGGGCAGTTGTTCTATTTTTGCCCGTAATTCACTGATTTCTATGTTTAAATTATAACGTCTAATTTTGGCAGTTGTTTCATCTAATATTTTGGATTCAACTAAGGATAATAAATGTTGAATAATATCTTCTTTCTCTTTAATCTGTGTTTGAATATTGTGTTTATACGCTTCTATTTTTTGAGGGTCAAAACTTTTAACTTTATTGGGGAATTTTTCACAAATATAGTCAATAGTTTTATCTAAAAATGCTTGATAAGAAATTGCTTTACATTGGGGTTGTAAGGGACAGTTTTGAGGACAAATATAGAGATATTCTTTTTTTTTGTTTCTTTGAGTTACATGGTTAATCATCATAGGTTGATGGCATTTTTTACAACTAACTAAACCCACTAATGAATGTTTTGCACTGGCTGTTTTTGCAGATAATTTGCTATTTCTTCCCAATAAACGATCAATTTGGGCTGCTTCTTCCCGTGAAATAATGGGAACATGAGTGTTAGAAATGATCTGATTATTTTTATATTTTATATCTCCTCGATAGACAGGACTTTTTAACCAATGACTGGCAGTAGAAACCGAGATTTTTTTACCATATCTTTTGGCTAAATAGTTAACGGCACCTCTTAATGAGCCAAATAATAAAAATTGTTCAAAAAAGTCTTTAATTATCGGTGCGGTACTGCGATCAATAATATAACTTTCTTTTCCTCTACGGTATCCATAGGGAGCTTTTCCTGGGGGTGGTAAAGTTTTAGTTCGTGCTAATGCTTGTCCTTTTTGTAAGGATAATCTTTGCTGTTCTTTTTCGATTTTTTCTAGAATTTGAGGATCATTAATATCAATGGTTATAAGATTTTCAAAAGTGTATGTATTATCAGCATTTAAACTAATAATTTTTATACCTAATTGAGTTAATTTTTGATAATTATTCTTTACATTTTTTCCAGAATCTCCTAATTCTTCCAGTTTACGAATTAGGAGATAATTAGGGGGTTTTTGATAACAGTCATTTAACAACTTTTCTAATTCACATCTAGCCCCTAAGTCATGATAAATTCTATCTAGGCTTAACTGATTAATATTAATGTTTAAATCGGATTCTAGTAGTGGTTCGCTATAAAAATAGGCAAATACTATCATGAAGATTACTAAAATTATGAGAAAATAATTTGAGAGCCTGGGGCATTAATTTTGATAGAAAGCACCTGATGATTGGCAAACACTTCTAATAATTTAGGATGGACTTCTGGGGGAGCAAAAAATAACATAAAACCCCCTGCTCCTGCCCCTAATAGTTTACCACCCCAAGCTCCTGCATCTCTCCCTAATTGATACAGATGATCAATTTCTGGATTAGAAATGACGGTATCTAAACTCCTTTTGGCAACCCAAGCTTCATTTAATAATTCACCAAAGGCAGAAAGACATTGATTACTGTTGAGAATATCCCATCCTTTATCGACCATTTCTCTCATTTTTTTCAAAGTATCTGTATTATCACCGACTCGCTTTAGTTGTTTTTCTACGACTTGAGAAGCTCGTCTTTTAATACCTGTAAAAACAATAAAAATATGGGATTCAAACTCAGATAACCTTTGGGGAGAAATATCGACACGATTAACAATAATATCTTCTTCTGTTCTAAATTCAACTAGGTTAAATCCTCCCATTGCTGACATTAATTGATCTTGACAACCTACCCGATCATGAACTAAATGACGTTCCACATAAATTGCTTCATAAGCTAAGTCCAATGGTCTCACAAATTCCCCTTTAAAACTATGTAATGCTTGCAGTAAAGATACTGTAAAAGCTGAGGATGAACCTAACCCTGTAAATGCAGGTAAGTCAGCAACATTATGCAGTTCAACATCTTTATCTAAACCGCAAAATTTTAGACATTCACGATACACTTTGTGTTCAATCTCATCAACGGTTTTAACTAACTCAACTTTCCGATAAGATACCCGAATTAAGTAATCAAATAAATGACTAGGAAAAGGACTAGCAGTGACATAAGAAAACTTATCAATTGCTGTAGCTAAAACCGCCCCTCCATGCTGTAAAAAATACTCTGGGTAGTCGGTTCCACCTCCAAAAAAACTAATTCTAACAGGGGCGCGTGAAATTAACATGATTCTATTAGTTTTGTAAAGTTTTCTTTGATAAATGTTTCAGCTTGGGGTAAGGTTTCTGGGGTTCCAATATCTAAGAAGGGTGCTTCAATGGGATGGACTTTTATTTTGATATCTTGTTGCAGTAGTGTAGGGAAAATATCATATTCAAAACTTAGAGGAAACTTGGATGGAAAATGCTCTAAAGTTTGATGACGAAATAAATAAACCCCTCCATTAATCACTCCTTTTCCTGCTTTTTTTTCTGCAAAATTTAATAGGTTTTGAGAGCGATCAAATAATAGGGAACCATAACGAGAGGTATCCTCTACTGATACACCTAAAATGACACATCCTACTTCTTTATCCTCTAAATAGTTTAGTAATGCTTGAAAGTTCGCTACAATTAAGGAGTCACCATTCATAACTAACCATCCTGTACAAGATAGGTTAGTTTGTTGCACTGCATTTACAAAACCTCCTGCTGTTCCTAAAGGTTGTTCTTCTCGACAACAGTAAATGTCTACTCCATCGACTTGATGAGTTTTAAAATGTTCCTCAATCACCTCTCCTAAATAACCGGTTGATAAAATTTCTTGGGTAATTCCTTGTTGTTTTAGATAATGGATGATCCACTCTAAAAAAGGTTTATTGGCAACGGAGGCCATGGGTTTAGGGATATTAGGAAGTAGGTGTTTTACCCTGGTTCCATATCCTCCTGCTAAGATTACGGCTGCAATGTCATTCATGGACATAGTTTAGTACGATATTGATATTTTTACTTCTGTTAGATTGAAGTCAAAAAGAACTGGGTGTTAAATTTTCTAGAGGATTAAGTCTCATGGAAGTCACGTTAAATCATGCTTTAAAATAATGGGATGTTACTGTTAATGCCCTTGAAAAAGGTAAGACAATTTTGCTGTTAAGCAAGGGGGTCATTAGGGAGAGTCAAGATAATTTTAAAGTACAATATAACCCTGTACTATTATACCCTACTTATGAACATCAAAAACCTCATCTATTAAAATCAGATTATGCTTCTTTAGTCAAGGCTGTTTCATCGGGATGGTATCCCCAAAGGATTTCTATTGCTAGTTGAGCTGATATTACTGATGTTGTTCAAGTTAACAAACCATTAACGATTAAACAATTATTACTCTACTATATTTGGACAGAAAATTTTGTAGAAGAACGGTTAACATGAAAACCGAATCAGCCTCTTTTTATCTTGTTACTGGGAGTTTATTTATTTGCTAAACCTGTGGTCATTCCTTATCAATCAACCTATGGGGGTTGCCCTTCTTGGATTCAATTAGAGAAAAATATTTCCCTAAACCCTAGTCATTTAGTGATGACAGATCATAACTATTATAAAACAACTGAAACAAATCGTGAGATTATTTTTTCAAGTTAAGGGGCGTTTTCTGTTAAACTAAAAAGGTTATATTCTGAATTATTTAACTTATGTATTTATTAATTCCAGCAGCAGGAATGGGAAAACGGATGGGTAGCGATCGCAATAAACTTTTACTGACACTTTTAGCAAAACCCTTGTTAAGTTGGACATTATTAGGGGCAGAAGCGTCTGAAAAAATTAGTTGGATTGGTATTATTGGACAATCTTACGATTTTCCTGCATTTAAAACAATTTTAGAAGGTATTTCTATCAGCAAACCAATTCATTTAATACAGGGAGGAGAAACCCGTAAAGCTTCAGTTTATAATGGTTTACAGGCATTACCTTCTGAGGCTAAAAGGGTATTAATTCATGATGGGGCGAGATGTTTAGCGACAGCGAAATTATTTGATAAATGTGCTGAAGAATTACTCACTTGTCAAGGACTCATAGCAGCTATTCCTGTTAAAGATACGATTAAAGTTGTTGATAGTAATCAATTCATAACAGATACCCCTAACCGTTCCAATTTATGGGCAGCACAAACCCCTCAAGGGTTTGAGGTAAACTTATTAAAAGAATGTCATGAAAAAGGCCATCAACTAGGATGGGAAGTAACAGATGATGCTGCTTTATTTGAAAAATGTCAATTACCTGTGAAAATTGTTGAAGGGGAAGAAACGAATTTAAAAGTAACAAACCCTGTGGATTTAGCCATCGCAGAATTAATTCTGAAACAGCGTATTAACTAATTATAATTGTTCTTTAACTGTAATCCCATCTCGTTTAATAATGTAACCAGGAACACCAACAACTACAGCATTATCAGGTACATTTTTAACGATAACTGCATTTGCTCCCACGGTAACGTTATTACCAATGGTAATATTACCAATTACTTTTGCACCGGCTGTGATTCTCACATTATCACCAATTTTCGGTCTTCCTTTTTGATCTTTATAGCCAATAGTAACTTGTTGATTAACCCAACAATTTTCTCCCATATCTGCCATAATAATTGTACTAAAGCCATGTTGAATAAAGAATCCTTTTCCAATATTACAAGAGTTATCTAAAAAAAAGTAGGGACATTCTGGATAAAATATTTTTAATAAATACATGAAAAAACGTCCCACAAAATTTCCTTTAAATAAACGAAAATAGTACAAATTCCGAAATTCTTTTGCTTCTTTTAAAAGGGCAATTAATTGAATTTGTAGACAACGATTCTCCCAAGACAAACAAGCTTGCCAACGATCAATATCAGCGATAATGATCTCTTTTTCACTGGTTAATAGAAAAGGAATAAGCAGAGGAGATGTCAGTATAATTCCTAAATAAAATACAATTTTTCTTAGAAAACTTTTCATCTTTAGTTTAAAATTAAAATTGAGGTTGATAAGCAGATTAATTTATCTTATCATGAAACTACTCCTTAAATTCATTATTGTTATTAATTCTTATGTCAAACCCTAACAAAAGTTTATTGAATGAATCTTCTTTTATTCCGAAAGTTTCTGTAGTTGTGCCTATTTATAATGGGGAGGAAGACTTAGGTGATTTAATTGAATGTCTCTACAAGCAAACCTATCCTAAAAATAGAATAGAATATCTTTTAGTCAATAATAATAGTAGTGATTCTACGGTTAAAATTTTAGACCAAGCAGTAAAAGAAGGCGAACAAAAAGGAATTATATTAAAAGCATTAAATGAGAATAAAATTCAAAGTTCTTATGCTGCTCGTAATCAAGGAATTCGTCAAAGTACTGGGGATATTATAGCCTTTACGGATGCTGATTGTCGCCCTATTTCTGAGTGGGTAGAAGAATTAGTTAAACCTTTTATTGATGAAACAATTGGTATTGTAGTGGGAGAATTAACTGCATTACCTGGAAATAGTATTTTAGAGAAATATGCTGAACGCTATGGGGTAATGTCTCAAAAATTTTTATTAGAACATTCGTTTTTACCCTATGGACAAACAGCAAATTTAGCGATTCGTAGAAGTATTTTTAATCAAGTTGGTTTATTCCGTCCCTACTTAACCACGGGAGGGGACGCTGATATTTGTTGGAGAATTCAACAAGAAACTGACTGGAAATTAACCTTTGCGATGCAAGCAGTAATCCGTCATCGTCATCGCTCTAATTTAAAGGAATTAAGGAGTCAATGGAGACGTTATGGCACTTCAAATCAATATTTACATCAATTGTATGGCGTTGATTTAATGAGAGATTTTACTTCAAAAGAAATCTTATATCGTTTAGGACGCTGGATTATTAAAGATATTCCTAGAGATACAATAAAACTGATAAAAGGGAAAGCAAGTCCTATCGATCTTATCAAAATGCCTATTGATTTATTTAGTTTTTATTCTCGAAGTCAAGGACAAAAAAAAGCAAAGTTACCTAAAAAAGCTAAAGAGATTGATCGACTATAATTAGTTATTTTCTTGTATAAACTTGTAATAATCTTCAATTGCTTGCGTATTAGGAGATTTAGAAAGAATGTATAGTCCCCCCTCTCCTCCTCGTCCAATTCTCAAGTCTTCATCTAGGTAAGTGATTTTAAATGTGGGCTTTCTTTGTTGAGGTTTATTAGCAGGAATAACTTTAAAAGGATCAAGTTTTGGAGTTTGAATATTGACAATTTTATTAATTGCAAGATAGCGTTTTTTAAAATCAATATTTAAGGTGTCATTAGGTAAATCCGACAAACTATCTTTAGCTGCTTCAAAAATAGCATTGACTAAGACGTAACCCGATACTAAACCTAATTTATGATTCACAAACGCTTGATTAAAAAATGATTTTGTGGAAAGATCAATAACTTGATAGACTGCTCCAGTTTGTAACCCATACTTTAGAGAAGATAGACGACGAATTTCTTTCGCAGTTGCATAATTTAACTGCCAAATTCCATCAAGTAATTGAGGAGAATTAAGGAGAGGATGGGGATTCGGGTTTAGGGACTCTAAAGATTGAATTAAGGTATCAATCGTTTCTTTTATTTGGACATTTAATCTAACATCACTAATGGGAGAACCTCTTTTAATTTTGCCTATATTTTTTTGGGCATTTATTTCTTTAAAAAGTTCTTGTTTTAGGGTGAATCTTTTTTGTATAATCATGGCCTTTTTGTGTATAATTCATTAGTTATTATAGCAAGAAATAAGCTCAAAAAATATATGTCCACCCATTGGTCCTAAGATAAAGAATAGAGCCAATGGTTCAAGAGAGGGAAAACACCCCCTTCATTGATTTTTAATCATTAATCTTTTTTTATCCCATTCTTGAATTAGTCTTTACGCTTCTTTGATAGCCTCAAGGAGACAGTTATTAAGAGTCAATTTAATGATTAGATATTTTCCCGTCAACTCTAACGAAATGGTAGATAAAGCAGATCGATTAATGAGTGCGGCCTCAAATCGTTATCGTGTGGTGGTACAAGTGTCTAGACGAGCAAAACGGTGTCGTTACGAAGATACACAAAATGCTGATACTCCCATGATGAAACCGGTTATCCGTGCTGTATTGGAGATGTCAGATGAATTCACTGAACCCGAAATTTTAGGGGATGAATTTAACTAACAGATGGCCGTTAATAAGCATTAAGCGAACAAACATCAACATCACCGAAAAATAGGGTTTAAAGCCTCGCCCTTTTAGGGCGACTTGAGATTATAATAGAAAAAGAGGTAATGAGCGTAAGGTATTTTTTAGGTGTTTCTTGCCTAGAATCTAGGTTTCTGTACTCAGAATAGCTGGTAAATTCCCTCTGAGACGTTTTCTGCGACGGACAAGTCCTACCCAGTTAAACAGAATAAAAAAGTAATAGCAGGTTTAATGGTGAGTTAATTCGAGCTGTTAAACAGATAAAAACACACCTCAGTCTGCTGCCGGGCAGTCAGTGGAGATTAAACAGATGCTTGTGGAGGGGAATCTGGACGGGGTTTAAAGCCAGTAATAGCTTTAAACTAGACAAACCTGATGAAACAAGAATCCACTCGCCATAAGGGCAGTGGAGTGTCAATGCTGATTTTAATGGATGGGTTCATGACTGACCAACAAGTCGCTACAATTGATAATACAGATCAGACTCTTTCCCAACTGAGGGAGCGGTTTCTCAATGGCTCAAAAAAAGAGCAACTGTCATTGACTCCTCAATTAATTAGTTTGGGGGAGAATGGTTGGGAAGTGTTAATGAATTTTTTACAAGCATCAGATTTTGATAGCATTAATCAAGTAAGAGGTCAAGTTTATGGTGAACTTTACCGATTAAAAAACCCAACAGTCGAAGCATTTCTCAACACCCATTTTGCCCAGGGAATTATTCCTCTGAACTCCGAACGTAATATTGATTATAGTAACCTCAATCAATTACTTCTGGAACAAAAGTTTCAAGAAGCAGACACCTTAACCCGTCATCTGATGTGTGAATTAGCAGGAGAAGGGGCCGTGCAGCGTAAATGGGTTTATTTTACAGAAGTGGAACAATTCCCTGCAACTGATTTACAGACGATTAATGGTTTATGGTGGTTGCATTCACAAGGGAAATTTGGTTTTTCTGTACAGCGCAAACTCTGGTTATCTGTGGGTAAAGACTTTAATAAATTATGGCCAAAAATTGGCTGGAAAAAAGAGAAGAATTGGACGCAATACCCTAATCAGTTTACTTGGGATTTAAGTGCGCCGGTGGGACATCTTCCTTTATTAAATCAATTACGAGGGGTAAGAGTGACAGCTTCTTTATTTTCCCATTCTGCTTGGAGCGAAAATAATACCGATTAACACTTTAGCTAAGATTTCCATATCGTTAGCTAAAGTGTACTTCTCATTATATTTTCCTACGGTTGATTCTTGCTGCAGTACGTAAAATTTGCCCTGCTAAAATAGCGGCCCCAAAACCATTATCAATGTTGACCACCCCGATACCCGTAGCACAGGAATTTAACATGGTTAATAACGGGGCGACACCACCAAAACTTGTCCCATAACCGACGCTGGTAGGGACACCAATCACAGGACAGTCTACCATACCAGCCACGACACTGGGTAATGCTCCTTCCATTCCCGCCACCACGATAATAACATCAGCTTGGGCAAGTAAGTCTCGATGACTGAGAAGACGATGAATACCCGCAACCCCCACATCCCACAGTCGTTGGGTCCTAAAACCACATAATTGTGCAGTAATGGCAGCTTCTTCAGCCACTGGTAAATCGGCTGTACCCGCCGTTAAGATAGAAATCATACCTGAACTATGAGAAGGGATTTGACCCGTCTTTAAGGCACAAATACGAGCAGTAGGATAATAGATCAGGGAAGGGATCTCGGCTTCGAGTTGTTCGGCCATCGCCATTTCGATGCGAGTCGCCATGACCACAGGGGAATGACGGGACATGGTCATCATGATCTGTACGATCTGTTCTGGGGTTTTTCCAGGTCCCCAAATCACTTCAGGAAACCCGGTTCTCAGATGACGATGATGGTCAATTTTAGCGAAGTCTGCTACTGGTTCAAAGTTGAGGTGTTTTAGTTTTTCTAGCGCAGTGTTAGGGCTTATTTTTCCTGTAGCGATCGCATTTAGGAGTTCTTGTAGTGCGTCGGGGGTCATTCCATTCCAATTAAATATCCATCATTGATTATCCCTCATTTTCTTAATTAATACACTGGTATTATTGGGTTAGAGAAAGGGATTATTGAATTTGTTTTTGAGGCAGAAAAGATTGAAACAAGGAGAATGTGTAAACAAACGTAATAATAAAAAGTTGAAAGTTTTTAATTTCTCTTGTCTTTCTCATTGTTAAGTTCCTGAGCAAATTTGAGGTCGATAATTAGAAAAATATCAAAGAATACGCTCTCATGCTTCCTCCCCAAGAATGAACCGATCGCATTAGCCGTTAAATTAATTGGTTACGCTTAGATTGGCTGTCTTCACCAGAAAAGGATTAGATAAAGACACTGTTTCCAGCTTATTTAACAGCAGGCCAGATCCAGTTAAAATAAGGAGTGTAGCAACCACGTTACAAACAATGACGGTAACTTTCATAATAGTTTCCTCAATTCAAGAGTCATTTTCCAAGTTAAGGGTTGTGTGTGTCTTTTGTATGTCATGGTTATAGCAAAGTGTTGACATTATCAAATAACCAAGATTGCTGAAAATGATCAAACGATTCGCTTCCCTCAATTTATTCGTTGAACGACCTTCCCAAGTGGCTGTCTGCTTTGGTTTCCTCGGCAGTTTATCGGAAAATCATGGGTCTCAAACCCCGCCCGAAGAGGCGTAATTGTGTTAGAATCAAACCGTAGGGTTAACAGCTACCTACTGGGGTTACCCCAGGAAGTGACGAGTAGCCCTGAATCGGCAGGGTGTCTGGAAACGGATGGATGTATTACCTAGCAAGTTAAGTACCTCCTCAGCTAGGGTAAACCTCGCGCATAGAGTAGGTTTCAGTAAGTAATTACTGAATCACAATCCACTCGCCATAAGGGCAGTGGAGTATGTCAAACGCAACGTCTCCCATTAAGGGTTCGGGGGTACTCACCTACGGCTCGATACATCCCCCTGACCTATAACGGGAGTCCCCTGGAGTTATAAAGATGGATTTGAGTGATTTTTCCATGCTAGACCTCTTTAGTTTAGAGGTAGAAACTCAAGGAGAAGTCCTTAACGATAAACTATTGACCCTAGAAAACCAACTGCAAGACTCTCCAGAAGCAACTGGTTCCTTGTCTTTGCTAGAAGCTTTAATGCGAGCTTCCCATTCCATAAAAGGGGCAGCGAGAATCGTCCAAATTGAACCAGCAGTCAATATTGCCCATGTCATGGAGGACTGTTTCATGGCAGCGATGGAGCGAGGGATAACCCTTACCCCCAATCATATTGACTTTTTACTGCAAGGAGTGGACTTTTTGCAATCCATTGCAGAAGTTGAGCAAGAAGATTTGAATAGGTGGTTAGAAGAAAACGAAACCCCAGCAGAGGAGATTGTCGCAGCGATCACTGCCATCATCCATTCTCCCCCAGAACCCCCTAAAACCACCGAAAAACCTATCTCGATAGAACCCCCCGCTTCCTCTGTCATGGAGTCTACCATAGAACTCGAAACCCCCAAGATAGATCAAGAGGAGACTTCGGGGTTTGATTTATCTTTAGATGATGTTTTTCCCGAAGAAGGGGATGAGTCGGTTCTGTTCAGTGAAGACGTTAAGTTGCCCCCTTCGGAAATACCACCTCCAGAGGATGATCCAGTGATTGCCTGGGTAGATGATGAACAAGAGGAAATTAAAGAATTTCGGGCCTTAACCTCAGACAGTTTAGATCAAGAGAATGTGATGGCTTCAACCTCTTTGATGTCTTCTCCCGGTGTGGGGACTTCTAAAGATCGCTTTGTGCGAGTCAGCAGCGACAACTTAAATCGTTTGATGGGTTTAGCCGGAGAATCTTTAGTGGAAGCCACTGCCTTAGTGCCTTTATCAGAATCCTTCTTAAACCTCAAAAAAAGTCAGTTAGAACTCTCAAAATTACTCGAACGATTACAAGTCAGCTTGGCCCAAACCGCTCTTTCTAAAGAAGCCCAAACCTATTTTAGTGATTTAGTTCACAAAGAACGCGAATGTCGTTCCATTCTCAACGATCGCTTAAACGCTTTAGAGCAATTTACTTACCGTTCTTTCAATTTATCGGATCGTTTATATCGAGAGGTCATTGCCACTCATATGCGTCCCTTTGAAGAAGGGGTCAGTAGTTTTCCTCGCATGGTCAGAGATTTAGCCAGACACTTAAATAAGCGAGTTAAATTAGAAATTGTGGGTAAATCAACCATGGTTGATCGGGATATTTTAAGAAAATTAGAAGCCCCTCTCACACAAATTATCCGTAATGCCATCGATCACGGCATAGAATTGCCCAATGAACGTATAGCTGAGGGGAAACCCGCCGAGGGAACCATTCATCTTGAAGCGGCCCATCGCTTCGGGATGTTATCAATTACCATCTCCGATGATGGGAAGGGAATTGCTTTGGAAAAGTTACGAGAATCTATTGTTAAAAAAGGATTAGTGACGGATGAAATGTCCCATCAATTAAATGAAGCTGAATTAATGGAATTCATCTTTTTACCCAATTTTTCAACGGCTAGACAAGTAACAGAAATTTCCGGACGGGGTGTGGGGCTAAATATTGCGAAAACAATGGTACAAGAAGTGGGAGGGAATCTTCAAGCCATTTCTAAGCCTGGAAAGGGCATGAATTTCCATTTTCAACTTCCCTTAACCCTATCGGTGATTCGCACCTTATTAGTGGAAATTGCAGGGGAACCCTATGCCTTTCCCCTATCCCGA
The DNA here is from genome assembly GCA_051439445.1 of Crocosphaera sp. Taxonomy (GTDB): domain Bacteria; phylum Cyanobacteriota; class Cyanobacteriia; order Cyanobacteriales; family Microcystaceae; genus Crocosphaera. Next base: position 71,774 of record JBFRWG010000043.1, on the reverse strand, counting down.
ATTGATCAAATTTTAACCCTTAATTTCGATGAAATCTACTCCGTTGAAAATCGTCAATATTTTACCCTCAATAATCAAAACATCGGTTTAGTGAGGGCCGAACAAGTCTTAGAATTAGTATCTAATTCCACCCCAACAGAACCGTTATCGGTGATTGTTGTCAGCGATCAAATGAATCGATATGGTTTAGTCATTGATCGTTTTATCGGTGAAAAAAGTTTAGTGGTTCGTCCCTTAGATTCTGGGTTAGGCAAAGTTCAAGATATTACTGGGGCAGCCTTATTAGAAGATGGCTCACCTATTTTGATTATTGATGTTTTGGATTTAGTGCGTTCTCTTGACAAAATTTTAGCCAATATTTCTATCAATCATGTTAACACTAAAGAAGATAATAAGTGGCGCAATTCTCAAAAACATATTTTAGTAGTAGATGATTCTATTACTGTTCGAGAAATGGAACGAAAATTATTAGAAAATAGGGGCTACAAAGTCGATGTAGCGGTTGATGGGATGGAAGGCTGGAATGCAGTTCGAGTGGGGGATTATGATTTAGTTATTAGTGATATTGATATGCCTCGGATGAATGGTATAAAATTAGTTCATAACATCAAAAGTAATCCCCAGTTAAAATCTATCCCTGTCATCATTGTTTCTTATAAAGATCGAGAAGAAGATCGTTTGCAAGGATTAGAAGCAGGGGCCAATTATTATTTAACCAAAAGTAGTTTTCATGATGATACTTTAATCAATGCTGTCATTGATTTAATTGGAAAAAATGAAGAATAATTAGATTGACCCCATCACTTTAAGACTGATTTTTAGGTAAAGTTACTCGCCATAACCAAGCCCCCCTTTCTTCTTGGTAGGCTGGTATCATATCATAGCGTTTGCTCAACTTTTCTTGTATTTCTGGATGAGGTCTATATAAAAATACAGAATTAGAATCTTCGAGAGCTTTATCTAGGTTAAGCTTCTTGTTGAGATACATAAAACCTGTATTGGGATTAAATTTATAACTGAGTCCCAAGAGAATATGGGTATTCCAGTTCCCATTACTTTTATAATCATTCCAAACAATAATAGGATTTTCAACCTTATTAATTGTCTCAACCACTTGAGGAGCTTGTATAATTGAACTAGGAAGATTAACCCACCAAACTTTAGTTTGAGAACTAATGATACCAGAGATAATACCTAAGCTTATTAAAAAAATGAAGATACCAGAAAACAGATTGAATTGTTTATTTATTTTTTGCCCTAACAAATAAGCTAAAGATATTTCAATCCCTAGATAAACTGGAACATAGTATCGAGTTTCCATTTGGTTAGGCATCAACCGAACTATTCCCCCCAATAATAAACCTGTGACTGCCATCAATGATAAAATAAAAATCCATTCTCTCCTAGTAGATTTTTGAATTAGGTATAAAAGAGAATAAATAATAATAATTAGCAAAAATATCATTAATGAGATTCGAGCGATGTTAGTTAATAAACTATTGGATTCAAAGCGAACTATTCCTCCAAGATTATGAGTATCGACAAACAATCTAGCGATTCTGAGAAGGTGCAGTCTAATAACTTCAGATAATCTAAACAGCTTAAAACTACCGATTGCTCCTCTTTCGCTATTAATAGAAATTGCCCCTGACAACCAAATGAAGGCTGCTACAAACATAACTAAACCAGATTGAACGAAATACCATAATGTCTTAGTCAATCTAAATTTTTCTAAACAAACAACAAAAAGGAAATGACTGACAAGAACTAGACTCATAAGAATCTGAGTATAAAAGCCGAAAAGAGAGGTTATTGTATATAAAAACCAACTTGATAAAGTTTTTTTCCTAATGGCACGTAAGAGACATAAACTAGATAATAAAACCATCATAGTAAATAAACTATAAGGTCTAGCATATTGACTATATAAAACATGAAAAGGTGAAATAGCCATTAAAGAAACAGCAATTAAAGAAACTTTTTGGGAATTAAATAATTCTTGACACAGCAAATACATTGCCAGCAAAGCAAATAAGCTTAAAAACGCAGAAAAAGCCCGAGTTGCTGCTACTTCATTGAGGAAACCATTAAAAGTTTGTACCCAAAATCTTGCTAAAATAAAATAGATGGGAGACTGATGAGGATCTTCTTTAGATAAACCAGAGATGATTTGTGATGCACCTTTATCTACGTTAGGGCGTTGATATTTCTGAAAATCATCAACCGTCAACACTGTATTTCCCTTCCGTATTTCACCAAACATTTCACGAGAATAATATCCGGAAACTCTTAAAGATGTGTGGGTTTCATCATAAGAATAAAATTTGTAATCTAAATGATAAAATCTAAAAAAGATTCCTACAACTAAGGATAAACAAACTAGAAAAGTTACTAAAATCTGAAGCTTTGATTGAGTGATTGACCGAAAATTTTTCATTTTTTTATTCATAGGAATTTAAAAGAAGATTAGAATGATTCTTATAATAGTTGCATACTTGAAGCCAATGGTAAGAGAGAACAACTAAAAGAAATATATGAACTATTCCTAAAAATTTTGGTTCCGTTAAGAAAAAAAGAATACTGGGTAAGGTTCCAATTCTACTATAAACAAAAGATCCATAGATAAAAGAACTTATGAAACAAAATAGAGTTGAATACCAAGAGAATCCAATTTTACGGCTATAAAACCAGGTTACTGCAATTAACAAAAATGGATAGCCAAGATATAAATAGCGTTCATGGGTTCCAGTAAGGAAAACATTAAAACTAAGATGGCAAAGTCCATGAAAAAAACATAAAACAGGTACAATGGAATAGATTAATTTATCTTTTCTTGGAGCAATAATTATTTTTTTCAAAAATTGCCATCCACTTCGACAACCAGTAAACAGAAGGAAGGCGATAAAACTACAATATAGGTAAATTCCTACTTTGTAGGGAGATAAAGAACTTGTAAAACCACCAATATTCAAACTAAAAAAAGGCTCCACAGAAGAAGCTTTTTGATTTCTGAACAAGAAGATCCACATATTAAATCCATTGCCAGCAATTTTCTTTCCATGTTCACTACCCCCTCCCGCCCATACAAACCAATAACTAGAATTATTAAATTCTTCTGCAACAGGGAAGAAACTATCGAAATACGAGAAAGAAAAAGCTGATATAACCAATCCTATAACTACAATGATAATTCCTCTGTAACCTAACTTAGTCCAAAACTGTATTAAGGTTATTATCGAAAGCAAAAAGAAAAAAGGTAAGGAAAAAATGGTCAATTGTTTAGTTAGTAGATAAACAGAAAATAATACGGTTCCCGCTATCCAAAAAATGAGTGGTTTCCCTAAATTGTTTTGCTGATTATCAGAAGAAATGAATAACCAGGATTGAAAAATACAAATAGCAGATGCTAACCCAAAAAATAAAGAAACTCCATCAATTTGACCCCAGACAGCAGTGCCAGCCCAAGTAGCAGGAATCATTAACACAATTAAAGAAAAAATAATCGGCAAAGGGAGACGAATTATTTTTGCTAAGTATACCAAGAGAAGAAAGTTTAAAGAATCAAAAATAGCCAGGAAATAGCGAAATATATAGGCTAAAGTTTTAGAATCAGTAATATTAAATGTAGATTTTATAGCATTAATAATTCCAGCCGTCATTGCTAATCCAGCCATTGGATAGTTAGGAGAACCATATTTACATTGTAGGTAAACTTGATCCCCCCAACACTCAGCCCACTTTTGAAAAACCCCAACGTCAAATCGATGGTATGAGTCAAAAAAGATTAGTAATAAAAAAGGAAAAATAATCCCTATAAAAATGAGAGTCACCGAAATTTCTTTTTGATACTTTCTGTATCTACGAGTTAACCTGTCAGGTAACACAATGGGGTCTTGTTTCATCTCTTCTCTTCAATTAAAATATAATAAGTTTGTATTAGTTTTTTGATTAGGGAATCAATACCAACTTAAGTCGATGATTATATCAGTAAATGTGTTAAGTTAATAATGTTATTAGGAAAATTATCTAACAATTCTACCTCAAAAACTAATAATTTTCCAAGGTATCACTGAGAAAAACTCAGAAGAACATCTTTGGAGTGACTATTGTAGAACCTTATCAAAAAGTCTGGGGGGACTCACCTACTGTCAGGGGCTTCATGAGGAGATAAAGTGTCGAGTACGCCGAAACTTTCTTCCTCTTAGCAATGGTATTTATAATCTTAAACCCACAAAGTGAAGGGATGATGTTTAATCCTGGGGCGTGTTATGATAAATCACCTTGTCATAAAAGTCATATGAAATCTTTTTGAATACCATACGTTAAGATGAGGTGAGCAGGGGAGACAGAGGAAGCAGAGGAAGATGGATTTACTAGAGGAATTTTAACCTTTACTGATTAAGCGGATTTCATATCAGTTGCTCCTAGAATCTGCTAAACTTTATAGTCTATTAGCAGATGTTAATAGGTTTTTGCTACCTAGGCGAATCAGTAGTTTAGAGTGAAGTTTGTGCAAATGGCTTGGGCCCACCGCTAACATTCGTGTAACGGGGGTCTTCACCCTGACATTTTAAGATAGAAGCCCGTGACGAGGATTGAACTCGTGACCTCACCCTTACCAAGGGTGTGCTCTACCACTGAGCCACACGGGCATTATCGAATTGTGGTGGGCCGAGCTGGATTTGAACCAGCGTAGGCATAGCCAGCGGATTTACAGTCCGCCCCCATTAACCACTCGGGCATCGACCCATTTATCTCACAATTACTCATAGTAGCATAGCAGTTAGAGAATTGCAACCAATCAAGGAAAAATTTATGTTTGAGCCTCAACCAAAGTCTTCCTGTGGGTTCTCGACATTGTAAGATAAAATGGTACGGAATCGATTGTCTATTACAAAATATAAATGTAAGTTAGCCTTGTTAAATCTCCTGTATAAAATAAAAGAGATTCTCAGACGCTGGTGGTCGGAGTTCACCCTGCAAACTAAGTTAATGGCAGCAGCGACCCTAGCCGTCTCTTTATTCATGAGTGGTTTAACCTTCTGGGCGGTTAATACCATTCAGAAAGATGCTCAATTGAATGATACAAGGTTTGGTCGAGATTTAGGGTTACTACTTGCTTCCAATGTCGCCCCTTTGATTGCAGAGGATAACTTAACAGAAGTCGCCCGTTTTTCCAGTCGCTTCTACCAAAGTACCTCCAGTGTGCGCTACATGATCTACACCGATCAACAGGGTCAAATTTTCTTTGGCATTCCTTATTCATCCGCAGAGGTACAAAACTCTTTAACCATCGAACGTCGTCTAGAATTGCCCAATTTTACCTCTGACAATGATCATTTACCTCTCGTTAGACAACATCAAAGTCCTAACGGTGAGGTAACAGATGTTTTTGTTGCCCTGAAACATGAAGGCGAGAATTTAGGATATTTAGCCATTGGGATTAATCCTAATGCCACAGTAGTTAACTCGTCAAATTTAACCCGTGACGTTACCATTGCTGTTTTTGTCGCCATTTGGGCAATGGTCATTTTAGGAGCAGTATTTAATGCTTTAACGATTACTCGTCCCATCAAAGAATTATTAGTTGGGGTAAAAAATATTGCCACCGGAAATTTTCAACAACGGATCAATCTTCCTTTTGGCGGGGAATTAGGAGAATTGATTATTAGCTTTAATGAAATGGCAGAACGACTAGAAAGGTATGAAGAACAAAATATTGAGGAATTAACCTCAGAAAAAGCAAAATTAGATACTTTAGTTTCTACGATTGTTGATGGAGCAATTCTCTTAGATACTAATCTTAATTTACTGTTAGTCAATCCTACAGCTAGGGGGATGTTTGCTTGGGGAGGTAAAAATGTAATTGGGGAAAATCTTTTAGACTGGTTACCTTCAGAATTAGGCAATCAGTTAACAATACCTTTACAACAAATGGTTGAACAAAATTCTAAAGTTGTTGAACCATTAGATGGTGGAGAAAATGAGGAAAGCACAGGGTTAGAACAGAAAATTTCTCCAGGAGAATATCGCATCAGTCTCAGTCAACCAACCCCTAGAATTGTTCGGGTTCTTTTAACCCAAGTCTTTGATAAACATCGGGAAACCTTGAAAGGTATCGCCATGACTGTACAAGATATTACCCGTGAGGTGGAGTTAAATGAAGCAAAAAGTCAGTTTATTAGTAATGTCTCCCATGAGTTAAGAACCCCTTTATTTAATATCAAATCTTTTATTGAAACCTTATCAGAATTTGGAGAAGACCTCAGTGAAACAGAACGAAAAGAGTTTCTAGAAACCGCTAATCATGAAACCGATCGCTTAACTCGTTTAGTCAATGATGTTTTAGATTTATCCCGTTTAGAATCCTCAAAAACTTATCATTTGAATGCCGTTGATCTTTCTCAGTTAATTGAACAAACCTTGCGAACTTATCAACTCAATGCTAGGGATAAAGATTTAGTATTAAAGAAAGAGGTTGAACCCAATTTACCTTTAGTATTAGGTCATTATGATTTACTGCTACAAGTGATTACTAATTTAGTGGGTAATGCCCTTAAGTTTACATCTTCTGGGGGTATGATTGTGATTCGGGCTTATCATTTTCAGACTAAATCAAAACAATTTAATAATAAATCTTGCGTTAGGGTAGAAGTGTCTGATACAGGAATTGGCATTGCTTATGAGGATCAAAAAGCTATTTTTGATCGCTTTTTCAGAGTGGAAAATCGGGTTCATACCCTAGAAGGAACTGGGTTAGGATTGTCTATTGTTAAAAATATTATTGACAAACATCACAGTCAAATTAATCTCATTAGTGAGGTAGGGATAGGGACGACATTTTGGTTTGAGTTAGCCCTTTATCAAGATAATTGTTCCCTATCCGAAGGCTGTGATAATGAAACTATTTTACCGAGAACAGTTAATGTTCATCCTAATGGTTTACTATTTTAATTGTGGGTCATTTCCCTGATTTGGGCAAATAATTGTGCTTCGCTCATCGCTGGTTCTAAACAGGATAAACCTTGACAAACTAAACCAATGGAATTAGTCGGTAAATTTTCATCTAAACGATAAGCGGTTGTGGGAAAATATTGACCGATTAACTTATCTAAGATAGTCTGATTTGTCCTAACTAAATTACCATAACGATACCAATCTAAGGCTATCAATAAACTCGGACAAGCGCGAGGCGATTGGATTAAAATACTACTAAAAGCTTGTAATCCTTGTTCTGCTTTATCTAAATAGTCTAAGTTATCGGTTAAGCGGGATAAACGGACTAAATTACTCAAAGCAATACCATTAGCGGAAGGGGTTGCATTATCAATATAACTCCGTTCACGAACTAATAAATCACCACTATTATCCGCAGCATTATTATAGTAACCTCCCATTTCTAAACTCCAGAATAATTCATCAAATTCTTCTTGAACAGCTATAGCTTTTTCTAACCATTGAGTATCTTGAGGAGCAACTGATTGTAAATCTAATAAGGCTTTGATGAAAAAAGCATAGTCCTCTGATTGGGCTAAAATTGAGGGATTTCCTTCATAATTAAGCCTATGTAATCGTCCATTTACCCATTGTTTTTCTAAAATAAATTGAGTGGCTTTGATAGCAAGTTCCCAATATAAAGACTGTTTAAATACCCCATAAGCCCTGGCTAAACCAGAAATCATTAAACCATTCCAAGCAACAATCATTTTAGTATCTGTGACCGCAGGTATACGCCCTGGCCAATTATTTTTTTTTGCTTCTTGATTGTTTTTTGCTGCTGGAAAAGTATCTAAGTTATTTCTCGAATCCCCATATCTTTCAATAAATAACTTATCTAAAATTTGTTCACAAGTATCAGAAAGTTCTGCCCCATTACGGCGTTGTAAAACATTTTTGCCTTCAAAATTTCCCTCCTCAGTAATAGTAAAGACTTCGGCTAATTCTTCTAATTCTTCAGGGTTTAATAACCTCTCTAACTGTTGATAATCCCAAACATAAAAGACCCCTTCTTCTGGTTCATTTTCCTCTGATGTGGCAAAACTATCCGCATCTTGGGAAGCATAAAAATAACCCTCTGGGGCAGTCATTTCCCTTTGTAACCATTCTATTGTTAAAGCGATCGCTCTTTCAAACGCAGGTCCTCGATGTCCTTGACTACAAAGGTTACTTAAATATTCTACAATCTGCCCATTATCGTAGAGCATTTTTTCAAAATGAGGAACTGTCCAAGTAGAATCTACAGTGTAACGATGAAATCCTCCACCCACATGATCAAAGATTCCTCCTAATGCCAAATCTCGACCCCTTTGTATCACTAATTCTTCTCTTTGCTGAAGATCACCAAAGGCAAAACGAGTCCCTTGCAGGGCTAAATTACTATAAGGAATCATGGGAAAACAAGGACGACCAAAATCCTCAGCCGTTACTTGAATTATTTTAGTGTTAACATCAATTCCCCGATAAATGACTTGGGGATCATTGACTTCAACATTATTGATGGGTAATGTTGCTGATTGTTGTAAATTTTTTAAGATTTCTTGTTTAAAACCATTTAATTTCTCTGTTTCTACATCATAAAAACGACGAATAGACTGTAATACTTGTAAAAAACCAGGACGACCATAACGAGGTTCAACAGAGAAATAAGTTCCTCCATAAAAGGGAATTAAATCCTCTGGTGTGAGGAAAATATTTAACGGCCAACCCCCTTGTATTCCCATCATTTGTAAAGAAGAGTTGAACTAAGCATAGAAGTCACCTTCTACACTCGTCTTCAAAACCGGACGTGAGACTTTCACCTCATCCGGCTCCTCAATGACTTAGTGTTTGTCAAACATACTAGCCAGCTTTGGTTTTCCTTTTCAGGCTTCCATCTTTAGCTGTTTTTTGGTCATGGCAATGTCTATGGAGAAGTTGTAGGTTACTGTATACACCTTGTCCGCCTAGGCTTTTAGGTGTAATGTGGTCGGTTTCCATTAAGTCTCCATGTTTAAAGTTTAGTCCACATATTGAGCATTTTCCTTGTTGAATCTTTAGAAGTTTTGCTCTGGTTAGGGTTGAGAGGGGGTGTTTTCCCATTCTTTTTCCCCAGTATGTCCAATCTCCGTTATATGGGCTTACTTCACCTTTGACCTTGATGTGTCTGGTGATTTTTGTATCCCCGTGTTTGTAGAGATAGACTTTTATTTGACCTAGTGTTTTAAAACCCCATTGGCTATTTTTATGGTTGTGCCAGTATTTGGCTTTTACCCATTGTGCGCCTTTTTGTGGGTGTCTTCTTCTTGCCCATCTCCATAATTTTAAAAATAGAAGATGGTCTAGATGGTGGAAAGTTTCTGTACTACAGACTGTGGAATAGTATTGACTCCATCCTCTTATGACCTTATTTAACGCCGATATTAGGGCGTGTTGTGGTGCATTGGAGTATTTGTCAACTATCTTTGTTAGTTTATTGTAGTGTTCTGTTGCTTTCTTTTTACTAGGTTTGATGATGAGCTTTGTACCAAGGATTTCTCCTTTGGTGTTTTTTGCACTATGGTTTTTACCTGCTTTGAAGTGTCTGATGTTAAAACCTAGGAAGTCAAATCCTGGTTGTGTTTCTTCAATTTGGTTTAATGAGTGGCATATTCTGGTTTTACTCGGTTTAAGCTCTAATCCCATTTGGCTTAACCATTGATTGATTAATTGTTTGGCTTGTTTGACTACGTTGAAGTCTTCATGAATAATTACGAAGTCATCAGCGTATCTTATTATCCCTAATCTTGCCCTTTTGTCTCTTTTTCCTTCTTTTTCATATTTTGAAGGAGTAGATTCGGCGAAAGATTTTAGATGTTCTTCCATGCCATGTAGGGCGATATTTGCCAGTAAGGGAGATATAGTTCCCCCTTGAGGTGTGCCTTCTGTGGTTTTTTGGAAGAGGTTGTTGTCAATAACTCCTGATTTAAGCCAGGCTTTTACCTGTCTTTTAATTGTGGGAGTTGTGTTGAGCTTTTGAAGTAATTTTTGATGGTTGATTTTGTCGAAGCATTGGGCTATATCGGCATCTAAGATGTATTTTGGGTGTAATCTTAGGTGACTGTATATAGCTTCGATTGCGTCATGGGGTGAGCGTCCAGGTCTGAAGCCGTATGAATTTGCCTCAAATTTTGCCTCCCATTCGGGTTCTAGTGCCATTTTTGTTAGGTTTTGTAATGCTCTGTCATGTATAGTAGGTATCCCTAATGGACGTTTTTCTTCTTTTCCAGGTTTTGGAATCCAGACTCTTCTGGTAGGTTTGGATTTTCCTGTGAGTCGAAGTTGTCCTGCAAGTGCTAGACGGCGTTTTGGGGACAGTGATTTGATTCCATCCACTCCTGCTGTCTTTCGTCCTTGGTTATCTTGGGTTACTCTACGAACCGCTATACATCGAGCAGCCCATGAACTCATCAAAAGTTTTTGTAATTTGTGGACTGTTTTAACATCGCCACGTTGACTAGCTCGATAAATCCGATTTTGGAGCTTGAATAGTGTCCTTTCTAGCTTTTGCCAGGGGATTTCATTCCATTTATACATCGGTGTTTCCGTGTTCATAACTTTTTAACTCTTATTTTCAGCTTTATCATCTAAATCATCGTGTCTCTGTCTGCGTATCCCTCTTATTACTAGAGGGCTTTTGCTTTTGAGACAATCCTAACTATCGGTGGCTTGCGCTAGTTACTACTCAGTTTTCGACCTATTTCTGAGAGCCAAGGATAGTTTATCCCGTTCCTGATTACCGTTGTTTTCTGACCTTAGAATCCTTCTTCTCTACCGGAGACTTGTATCAAGATAATTTCTTATCCTTCGTTGAGAGTGCTTTATCTAGTTATATGACCTAGATAACTTTTGGTTGAATCTATGGACTTCAACCCACCGTCTCTTTGACGTTTTGTCGATAGCCGATAATCCGAGTAGGCTATTTCAGCATTAACGATAGTTCAGGTGAAGGTTTGCTTACGCTATTCATAGTCAGGTGATTAGCCAGGGTTCCGCAATCGGATTTTGGGTTACTGACATTTCTTCCCGCTTCACTCTCTTTGATAACTATTCTCTGAAAGTGGGGAAGCATCATCACTCTTGCACTTAGAGGGTTGGACTTGTTTTAATGAACTCACCAACACGATAATCAAGTTGTCAAGGTACAGTTTTAAGATTCTGTCCTAGCTGTTAATCCCCTCCAAACTCTTGTGAGGTCGGAGTTTCTAACAAACGGGTCGCACCATATAAATACTATCCAGGTCAGGACGTTCTTCACGGTCGACTTTGATGGGGAGAAAATTCTCATTGAGATAAGTGGCGATCGCCTGATCACAAAAGGCTTCTCCTTCCATTACCGTACACCAATGACAGCTAGAATAGCCAATAGAGAGAAAAATAGGTTTATTTTCATTTTTAGCAATTTCTAGGGCTTCTTCGCACCAATACCACCAATCTATGGGATTTTCTGCGTGTTTACGGAGGTAAAGACTTTGAGTATTGGCTAAACGGTTAGGCATACTTCCTCATTATAATGAATGGATTTGAAACAATCTAATGTTTTAGATAGTACCATTTTCGTCATTTGCATTCTTGTAGAGACAATTCATCAACTGTCTCTGTAGCTAGTCTATTAATAATCTTATCACTTATAATATTATAGTTGACCAGAAAAAGCATTTTTTATTGCGTTAAGATAACATAGATAAAACTAATTTAATATTTATAGTAAGGAGTGCTAACAATGTTTAAATACTTTTTGTCAATGACAGCATTGATGGTATCTGTAGCAGGAATAGGGGTTTCTCTTGCTAGGGAGGAATTTCGTTGTTATTTAGGGTTAATTTCTCCTGAGTGTAATCCTTCAGCAATTAAGTCTATATCCCCTATGCCAATTGAAACAAAATTTGAGCAAAAAGCAACCCAAGATAACTTAGAACAGTCAACTCCATTAACAGCTAAATCCACTAATAGTTTAGAGAAAAATCATTTTCAAGAAAGAGAAAATAATTTAACGATTAAACAAAGAGGTGATACTGATACTAACTTTATTTCTGTAGAAGAACTCTCTCGTATTCCTGAGACAAATTTTGATAATTCGGTCCCCTCTGGAGAAGAGGGTTATGTGGGGATTCCTATTGAAGTTCAACCGTTTAATGAGGATAATAATTAGGTTAAACAATGTTAGAAAATATTGGTATTTTAATATTAAGTGGTTTAATTTCTGGATTAATTGGAGGTATTTTGGGAATAGGGGGAGGAACTTTATTAGTTCCTCTTTTACTGGCTTTAAATTATTTACCATTACAAGCAATTGGAACCAGTAGTTTAGCAGTTTTTATTACTGCTTCATCCGCTAGTATTCAAAATTGGCGCATGGGATATCTGAATTTTAAACGGGTTTTATTGTTAGGTCTTCCTGCAATTATTACGGCACAATTAGGGGTAGTTGTGGCTAATAAGATTCCTGATTTTTTCTTATTAACTGCTTTTGGTATTCTTTTAATTTTTAATATATTTTTAGCTAATTTACGTCGTCAATTAGTTAAGAAATCTCATCAAAGATCCGTTATACAATTAACTCGTGAAATAGCGGGATTATTAACCGGTGCAATTGGAGGGTTTTTATCTGGTTTATTTGGAATTGGAGGAGGGGTTATTATGGTTCCTTTGCAAATGTTACTGTTAAATGAAACAATAAAAGTTTCTGTTCAAACCAGTTTAGGGGTGATTGTTATTACCTCCATTTCTTCTGTTTCAGGTCATGCTTTAAATAATAATGTTGTATGGTTAGCTGGCTTTATTTTGGGTTTGGGAGGATTAATTGGGGTACAAATTAGTACCCGTTTTTTGCCGAAGTTACCTGATAAAGTTGTTAGTCTTTGTTTCTATGGAATGTTAGCGATGTTAGCAGTTTATACTTTTTATAAAGCTTCGATGAGTTATAGATAATTTAGCGAGTGCTACAACAATCTCTATCTATGTTATATTGTAGTGGTTAGTTTTAGGACTGTTAAAATGGTTGTTGATTTACGTCATTTAACGGTTGAAGAATATTATCGCATGGGAAAATTAGGAATTCTTGACCCTAATGAATCAATAGAATTAATTGATAGGCAAATTATCAAAAAACTGATGAAAGAAACATCCCATGAAGCTGCTATTACTCCCATTGAGAGAATAGTGGGAAATAGTTTAGTAGAAAAAGCTTTAATTAGATATCAATCTCCTATTTATTTAAACGAATATTCTGAACCTTAACCTGATATTGCTATCGTTAAAATAGATGCTTTAGATTATGAGGAACATCATCCTAATCCGAATGAAATCTATCTATTAATTGAAGTCGCTGATAGTAGTATAGAACGAGATAAAGATTTTAAGGCGAAGGTTTATGCTAAAGCAGAAATTACTGATTATTGGGTTTTGGATCTAACCAATCGTCAATTATCTGTTTTTCGTAAACCTTTTCAGGGAGAATATCAGCAAAAAATAATTTTATCTGATGAGAATGAAGTCTCAATTTTAGCTTTTGAAGATATTTACATTAAAGTGAGACAAATGTTACGGCCTCAATAATTTAGGCAATTCTAGAACAAAAAAATTATACTGTAGTAAGTACAACTAAAATAATTATTTCCATGTTAAAACAACTATCCTTATTCCCCTTAGATATTGAAACACAAGAGAAAAAATTTCAGCAAAATATTCAAGAGTTCATTTTCATTTATCATGTCATCTTCTCCTTAATAACGACTATAATCAATAAGCTTAGGAACATCGTCTTGAACATTTAAAGTATAACAATATCTTCCTTGGGAATGATACCAAAAAGGATCAAGTCTTCGATAAAAGTCATCTTTTTTTCTATTGTTTTGACTATCTGTTTCAAAGTTAGCACAAAGTTCATATTGAGTTGTATCAATAATCTTATATTCATAAGATTTTTTCGTAATGGGATCTGATGTATAACCCTTATCTGGAAGTGACTGAGGTATATCGAAATTATTTTCATTTTTATTGGTTTCTCTACCAATAAATGTAGCAATCTGATGTAAGTTTTTGACTCGTCTTTGATCCGCTTTTAAGCTTCGCTGTAACTGCGGTGAACCTAATAACCAAAATCCTGTTACAATACCAATTGTAACCACAAAAATAGATAACCAAAGAAAAAAACGATTAAGAGATTTCATGATGTAATTAACTCCTTTCTTAACCAAAGTAAGTAATAGCAGAAAATGCTACCTGCAATTAATAAAACAATAACTGATTTCCAAATAAATCCTAACGTTAATGTTCCTGTTAATAAAGAAGTTAGAAACAAAACTAAATCACCAATCACAATTAAAGCAGTGATAAATAGGGCGATATAAGTTAACCATTTCCTAATTCCAGATTGATAATTTTCAGACTGTTCTTCTAAATTAGAAAAAATAATTTTCATGAATAGTAAATAAACAGGATAAACAATGATTAACCTTGCTAAATCTCCAGCCAAATTACTGAACCATCGAGAACGATTTAAAGGATCATTGATAATGTAATTAACAGTAATAAAACCAATACTTCCTAACGCTTGACTCCAAATACTCAAAGTTATAAAAGATAGTAAATATAAAAAAGTTTCTTTGGCTGATTCACCACTCCGTTTGTTAGGAACAGGAACCGAAATTCCGATGATTCTTTCAAAAGCTTGAGTAAACCCTAACTCAATATCTTGCTTTGACCATCCTTGACTTTTAAGTAATTTATAAATGGTGTCATCAGGTATCCCTTTCTGATTAGCAACTTCAATAAAATTACTAATAGCGTTAATTGTCGTATTCTCATTTCTAGATTGATTATTAGACATAAATTTTTGTAGTTTTAAAATACTTCAGAATTGTCTTCTTCGCTAAATTCTTCTAAGTCTTTACCAAATTTTTGTTGTGGTGGAATAGCAGCAATAATGGCATCAATTACTTTTCCCACTGGTATAATTTCTATACCAATATCATCAGCAAAACTCTGTCCTTTAGGAACGATCGCCTTAGCAAACCCTAATTTTGCTGCTTCTTTTAACCTTAATTCCATCTGAGACACTAAACGGACTTGTCCCCCTAAACCCACTTCCCCTATTAATACCGTTCGGGGATCAACCACACGGTCCCTGAAACTAGCGACAACAGCGATCGCCACCCCTAAGTCTGCGGCCGGTTCTTCAACACCTAACCCTCCTGCTGAAGCGACATAAGCATCTAACTTAGACAGAGGAATACCCACCCGCTTCTCTAATACTGCCAAAATTTGTTGTAAACGACTATATTCAACCCCAGTGGTGGACCGACGAGGGGATGCATAACTCGTGGGACTCACTAATGCTTGCAACTCTACCACAATGGGACGGGTTCCTTCACAAGCGACCACCGTGGCCGTTCCTGGAACAAACTCATCTCGATTACCTAAGAATAATTCTGAGGGGTTATCCACTTCCACTAACCCATGTTCGGCCATTTCAAAAATACCGATTTCATGGGTTGCCCCAAAGCGATTTTTAACCGATCTTAATAGACGATGAGACGCATAGCGATCGCCTTCAAAATAGAGTACCGTATCGACTAAATGTTCTAGGACTCTAGGACCTGCGATCGCCCCTTCTTTGGTTACATGACCAACAATAAATAAAGTAATATTATCCCGTTTTGCTACTTGCATTAATGCTGAAGTACACTCTCTAACCTGGGCGACAGAACCTGGAGCAGAAGTCAATGCAGCGAAGTATAGGGTTTGAATACTATCAATAATAGCCACTTGGGGCTGTAGGGATTCTAACTCCCTTAAAATCTCTTCTAAGTCGGTTTCAGGAAGAATAAAAAGATTGGCTTTATCTTCAGTTTCTTGCTTCTTTTTTGGACTTTTTCCATTGCTATTTTTACCATTACTTTCTACCTCTTTTGCTGCCGTGACACTACTGGCTTCTGCTACCCCTAAACGAGAAGCCCGTAACTTAATTTGTTGACCCGATTCTTCGGCGGAAACATACAAAATGCGAGCCAATCTTTGGGATAATTGATTAGCAGTTTGTAATAATAAAGTTGATTTTCCAATACCTGGATCACCCCCAATTAATACTAAAGAACCAGGGACAACTCCCCCTCCTAAGACCCGATCTAACTCCCCATAACCCGATTGAAAACGCGCTTGTTCCTCTTCTGTAATATCATTAAAAGAGACAGAGATCCGAGGTTTTGGGGCAACGTGAGAACGATTATCTGCGCGGCCATTGGACTGCCATCCGCCCCTAGCTGCTCCCACCGGTGAAGTTGAGCCGGAAACCAACTGTTCTTCGAGAGTTCCATATTCCCCACAAGCTTCACACTTGCCAAACCATTGTACAGACTCTGCCCCACAAGCACTACAAATATAGACAGTTCGTGTTTTAGCCATAGTTCAATTTAAAGAAACGTTAAAAAAATTTAAAAAAACCCTGGATCTCAGTCAAATAACCTTAGAAAATGATAAGGAGTATTAAGAGGACTGTTAAGCTTAAACTCCTCCTATGTTTAGATTCTAAAGCAAGAATTTAGGCTTAATGATAGGGAAAAAGGGATATTCTGGATCTTAGAAAGGTCAAAGAGTAACCATTTATCTTAAAGATTAGCAACTTTACTTAGTATTTAGGGAGCGTGGGCAAAATTGGAAACACATAAGGAAAAAATTCTCGTGGTTGATGACGAAGCGAGTATTCGTCGCATTCTAGAAACCCGTCTGTCTATGATTGGTTATGATGTTGTCACCGCAGCCGATGGGGAGGAAGCCTTAGACATCTTCCATGAAGCTATCCCCGACTTAGTGGTATTGGATGTGATGATGCCGAAACTAGATGGGTATGGGGTGTGTCAAGAATTACGCAAAGAGTCAGACATTCCCATCATCATGTTAACGGCTTTAGGGGATGTGGCTGACCGCATTACAGGACTGGAATTAGGGGCCGATGATTATGTGGTTAAACCCTTCTCTCCCAAAGAGTTAGAAGCGAGAATCCGTTCGGTTCTCAGACGGGTGGAAAAAAATGGCGCACCAGGGATTCCCAGTTCGGGCGTTATTTCCATTGCCTCCATTAAGATTGATACCAATAAGCGTCAAGTCTATAAGGGAGATGAGCGGATTCGTCTGACAGGGATGGAGTTTAGCTTACTGGAATTATTAGTGAGTCGTTCTGGAGAACCTTTCTCTCGGTCTGAGATTCTACAAGAAGTATGGGGATATACCCCTGAACGTCATGTGGATACGAGGGTGGTAGATGTCCATATTTCTCGTTTGAGGGCTAAGTTAGAGGATGATCCGAGTAACCCAGAATTGATCTTAACTGCAAGGGGAACAGGGTATCTTTTTCAACGTATTTTAGAACCTGGTGAAGAACCCTAGTTAATCCTAAGGTATCCCTAACCCTTGCCTCCTGCCTTAAAACCACAACCCCTGCACCTTATGAGTATGGGAAGTGCTATATATCTTCCGATACTCCTGGGTTAAGCGGGGGAAAAGTCAGAGTTTGTTTGATTTTGACGCGAACATAAGGATTAAATTCCCTTATGTTTTCCTAACTTTGAATACCGTCTTATGGATCTTTAACGATATCGTTTGCGTTGTCGATGTTGAGCAAGGATTTTACGTTTACGTTTTTCAAGAGGAGTCTCAAAATGCCGATGTTTTTTCATGTCATAAAAGATTCCTGCTTTACTAACTTGTCTTTTAAATCGGCGTAAAGCTGATTCAATACTCTCATTTTCACCGCGAATGATTTGAGTCATTTAATTTTTGCCTTCTAGATTCATTAACACATTGGTCATAGTGACCTTAATAATTATCAAACAACTCTTTTGATGGGTTAAAAATAGCTCTTGACAGGTAAGTTTTACTCGTATCCATACCCTCAAGATCAACCCCACTGAGATTGGCTGCTGTTAGGTTTGTTTCTGTTAAGTTTGCTCCTTGCAAACGAGCATCGGTTAAATCAGCGTGGCTGAGATTTGCCCCAGTCAGATTAGCCCCTCTAAGATCAGCCCCCCTGAGATTAATCCCACTTAGATATACATTCCTCAGATTAGCCGCAATCAGGGTAATCTCTTTAAAGTCCCTTTGCCCTGCATTATAACGGCTTAACAGTTCTTTAATATTCATCTCTGTTATTCTCCTGGATGGTTTAACTGGGACTTATATTCTATTGAGGAGAGATTGTAGATTTAATGAGAACAAGCTTGTGTTTTTAAACATTTATTAATCTACAATCTTAAATGTCAAATCCTAAGTCCCTGTCTTTTAAGAATTGCTAAATAGTTAGAAAGGGTTTAATAACGACGAGTGGAACCTCTACCAGGAGAACCCTTGCGGTCTTCCCTTGGTCTTGCTTTATTGACTTTTAAAGAACGTCCCATCCATTCAGCACCATCTAATGCTTCAATGGCTTTGGTTTCGTCATCTTCGGTTTCCATTTCAACAAAGCCAAATCCTCTGGGTCTTCCGGTTTCTCGATCTAAAGGGAGTTGCACCTTTTTTACTGTGCCATATTCTGCAAAAACCTGTTCGAGGTCATCCTGTGTGACCTCATAGTTTAAGTTGCCGACATAAATTGACATAAAAAATTCTCTAAAGTGAGTATTATGGAGAGTTAGATTCACTTAGATGCTTGTAAATCAATGTTAACAAAACAACTTAGGAAAATAATTCTTATGGGGTTATCCTAGCATGGTTTTTAATTTTATTTTTAACCATCCTGGCGAGAAATACCCGATTGAGGATAGAGATTCTATAACCACAAGGCAAATTCTTCAGTAAAGCGATCGCTCAAAATCGACTCTCGAATGCGTTGGGTAAATCGCACTAATTCTGTGACATTATGCAGCGATAAGAGAATATAACCTAACATTTCTTGCGATCGCACTAAATGATTCAAATAGGCCCGTGAAAAGGTTTGACAAGTGTAACAAGGACATTGAGGATCGAGGGGGGCAAAATCCTCTCGAAATCTCGCATTTTTCAAGTTCCAGCGTTCCCCAGCTACTAATGCGGTTCCATGACGACCAAAACGCGTAGGAATGACACAGTCAAATAAATCAATCCCAGAAGCGATGGCCATCACCATTTCCTTATAAGTTCCCACTCCCATCAAATAACGAGGTTTGGACTCAGGAAGGAGGGGGGTGGTGTATTTGACAATTTCTCTGACCTTAGCCGGTTCTTCGCCTACACTGACCCCACCAATGGCATAACCAGGTAAATCCAATCTAATCAAAGCAGAGACGGCATCGGATCGCAACTTAGGATAAGTCCCCCCTTGAACAATGCCGAATAACGCCTGATCTTGGGGTCTTTGATGGGCTTTGATACATCTTTCTAACCAACGATAGGTTCGGTCTGTAGCAGCAGCTACGGTGTCATAATCTGCGTTTCCTGGGGGACATTCATCAAAGGCCATAATAACATCGGCCCCTAGAGCATTTTGGATATGGATCGAGCGTTCAGGAGTTAATTCAATAATGCTTCCATCCCTCGGAGAACGAAAGGTAACACCAATTTCTCGAATTTTACGCAGTTCGCTCAGGCTAAATACCTGAAAACCGCCAGAATCGGTTAAAATTGGCCCATTCCATCCCATGAAACCATGAAGCCCCCCAGCTGCTGTGACGATTTTTTCTCCTGGTTGTAGATGAAGGTGATAGGTATTGGCTAAAATCATCTGTGCGCCAGTGGTTTGCAGTTGGGCAGGGGTTAGCCCTTTAACCGTTGCTAGGGTTCCGACAGGCATAAAACGGGGGGTTTCTACCATACCATGAGGGGTTGAGAAGGTTCCCACCCTAGCTTGAGTATGAGCGCATTTTTTTTCTAGTTGAAAGGAAAAGACCACAATTTCTAATTATCCATTATCCATTATCCATTATTTGAACTTTATCTCCAATATTTAAAGAAGTTTCTTGTTGTAAGTTCGTAACTTTTGTATTCACACTCACTCGATAAAAATGATTAAATTGACTTGGATTGCTCCAAGAAGGTAAGGTTTCTTTTCTCTTTTTTATAAATTGTTGTTGAAAATTAGGTGTTATTTCTCCTGTATAAGAATTTTTGGTGGGAACAATACATCGTTGACAAGGATTTATTCCTTGAAATTCAATATCACCAATTCTAAAATTAACCCATTTATTTTTATTCGCAAATAACTGATCTTCCCAAAAAGCAGGAACCCCAGTAATTTCTAAATTAGCTCTTAATCTTCTTCGTATTTCTTCTACAGTAAGGTTAGGAAACCACTGAGCAATTGTTTCTAGAGTTGCGGTACTAATAATAGTGGGGCCAGACGCATCAGTATCATCAGGAAAGCCATTTATTTTATTTTCTTTGATATAAACAGAGAAGCCAAAATAATCACTTAAGTATGATTCTAATTCTTTATTATCCCTATACAAATGAAAATAATTTACCATATTATCTCCTTCTATTTTTAAACTTATTTCGCTTAAATTTTCATTAAATATTACCCTCAATTGATAAATTAATTTATTTTTCTTTCCATTGACAAATTTTCCATTTTCATCCAAAATAGCCCATGTTCGATCATGTTTTAAGGCCCCACTAGGTAATATTTTTGCGTTAGAAAGTGAGACACCATCTAAAGACTTAATGGGGTAAATAATAATTTTATCTAGGGTAGATATTTTGCTAGTTTTTCCCATAATATTTTTATTTTTAGTGAAAGTTTAACCTTGTAAAAAGGAAGACTAAAAAAAGCTAGTTTTATCATATCATTATGTCTGATCATCAGCTTTCTAATAACTTTCATCTAATGTTATTACATTACAAGTTAGTCGAAGCTATGGCTTAAACAAAATCCAACTTAACCAAGTTGGAGAAACCCTCAAAGATTTAAGCTTGATGCTGTAATACAACCGGACATGGCTTAACTTTGCCATCCGATTAAACAAACCGCCGTAATCAAAGCAAGAATAGGTAAAATTATCCAAGGCTTTATTTTGTATCTTTTCATGACAAAGATGACTCAACCTTCATTAAATTCCTGTAAGATTATGATAACAGTCAGTGGATACTGGGGAATAATAAAAAAGTCAACAGCAGTAAGAAAGATAATCTAAGAAATGATGAACTTATTCAGAATCTGGATCATTGCTAGTAATGGCTTTCGGGAAGTTATCCGAGATCGCATTCTCTATGTGATTGGTTTTTTTGCCGTCATTTTAGCCTTATCTTTACGCTTACTCCCTGAGATTTCTGTGGGGGCCGATGGTAAGATTTTTCTCGATGTTGGATTAGCACTGACTTCTTTTTTGGGGGCCATTGTTGCTATTTTTGTAGGAACCGCTTTAATTAACAAAGAAATCGAAAAAAGAACGGTTTTAATTTTAATCCCTAAACCCATCAGCCGCGCAGAATTAATTGTTGGTAAACATCTAGGTTTATGTGGTGTTTTAACGGTAGTAGTTGCTATCATGACAGTGCTTTATATCGGGTCATTAACCTGGGCTGAGATTCCATTTTCTCCGGTCAGTTTGTTAGTTTCTCAAGTTTACTTATTGATAGAATTAGCTGTATTAACAGCCGTTGCTATAACCTTTGGGGTGTTTACCAGTTCAATTTTAGCCACCTTACTCAGCTTTGGTATTTATGTTATGGGACACCTGAGTAACGACTTATTAGAATTAGCAAAGCTAACCAAAAATCCCAATATTACTGCCTTAACAGAAGGCATTTATTTAATCATTCCGAACTTAGAACGGTTTAACCTAAAAAATACGGCAGTCTATGGAATTCTTCCTAGTAGTTCAGAATTGTTAATTAATGCAGCTTACGGTATTATTTATATCGTCTTATTGTTGACAATTTCTACCTTAATTTTTTCTCGTCGGCAATTTTAACATTATGTTAGGCATTTTTCATCCATATTTACCAAACGTGAAACTCTTGTATAATTTAAAAAGAGTCGCTTTACCGATGCTTCAATCCCTTAGTGTTGAGAGATTTGGTGGTACAAGATGAAAATGCCTACACGACTATCCTATCAAAATTGTTCAAAACAACTAATTGGGGAGATTTATTGTCTACTCAACTCTAATGTAGAGCCAACTCAGAAGATTACTCAGATTTTATCAGTAATTGGTCAATCGTACTCTCTTGATAATATCATTTTATTACGCATAGAAGCATCAAATTGTCAAATTTATAACGTTTGGGGAGTCAGTAATAAAAATTGGCTAGATAGTTTTGTATATAAACAATGGTTTCCTTTAATTAATGGTAGACAACCCCCCCAAGTTTATCAATTTTGTCAGCAAGAAAAAACCATTACCACACCTTATGAGAATTGTGTTCAAAAACCTCTCTATGCTTCTTCTATTCTCAGTCTTCCTTTATATATAAATCAAGAATTTTTTGGTTATTTAATTTTACGAGACCAAAAATATGAACGAATGTTCAATCAAGAAGAAATAGAAAATTTTAAAATTATTACCCATCAACTTGCCGTTGTACTGGGACAAATGCAATGGATAGAAAAGTTAAATAAACTACAAGTCGAAAACCAAAAATTACAGTCTTCTAGTAACAGTAAAAGTGATTACCTTTCCCATGTTAGCCATGAATTAAGAACACCTTTAGCTGGAATTTTAGGATTTTCTAAGATGTTGCGAGAAGAAATTTATGGGCCTTTAAATGAAAAACAAAAACAGTATGTGAATGGAATCAGGGTATCAGGAGAACATTTATTAGCTTTAGTTAATGACTTCTTGGATCTCTCAAAAATTGAAGCGAATAAGGAAGAATTATTTTTAGAAACAGTTGCTGTTGAAGATATTTGTTTAGCTGCTCTTTCTATTGTACAACCAAAAGCCAATGAACAAAATATTGAGCTTCTTTTAAAGGTTAGCGATAACATTAGTTTTTGTACCGTTGATCAAAGAAAGATTAAACAAATTTTGATAAATTTACTCTCTAATGCTATTAAATTTACAGAAAAAGGAACAGTTACTTTAAAAGTTGAGAAACTTGGACCCACGCTAACTTTTTGTGTTATTGATACAGGAATTGGTATTAAAGAAGAAGATCAAAAGAAACTTTTTCAACCCTTCCAACAAATTCATAGTAGTTTAAGTCGCAAACATAAAGGAACGGGTTTAGGCTTAGCCTTATCCAGAAAATTAGCCCAACTTCATCAAGGAAATCTTACCTTAAAATCCGAATATGGGAAAGGAAGTTGTTTTACTTTAGAGTTACCAATAAAGCATTAAGAATGGAGAATGGAGAATGGAGAATGGAGAATGGAGAATTAAGAATTAAGAATTAAGAATTAAGAATTAAGAATAGAGAATGGAGAATCGATAATTAAGACTTGACCGGTGGTTATTTATAGCATTTCTAGCGGGTGAGTGAGGTACACCCTACTGCTGCCTTCTGCTTTTACGCATAGGATGAAAATTCGACATTTTGAGATACAATAAGATTTATTAAAAAAATCTATATTCTCAAATAAAATGTTAACGGAAAAATTACAGCAATTAAAAACAATATTTGCTGGGATGGAAAAGGCATTAATTGCTTACTCTGGCGGCATAGATAGTACCTTAGTAGCCAAAATTGCCTATGATGTTTTGGGCGATCGCGCGTTAGCCGTGACCGCAGTTTCCCCTTCCTTACTCCCCGAAGAACTCGAAGATGCCAAAATACAAGCGGCCACCATTGGTATTACCCATGAATTAGTCAAAACCCATGAAATGGATAATCCCAACTACACCGCTAACCCCATTAATCGTTGTTATTTTTGTAAAAGCGAACTCCATGACACCCTCAAGCCCCTAGCCTTAAAACGAGGCTATCCTTATGTTATCGATGGGGTCAACTTCGACGACTTAGGAGACTATCGACCCGGAATTCAAGCAGCGAAAGAAAGAGGCGCGCGATCGCCCCTAGCGGAAGTGGGGATTACTAAACTAGAAGTCCGTCAACTCTCCCAAACCTTGGGTTTACCTTGGTGGGACAAACCCGCCCAACCTTGTCTAAGTTCCCGTTTTCCCTATGGAGAAGAGATTACCGTCGCCAAATTACAACGAGTGGGACGGGCTGAAATCTACCTGCGTCACCTCGGTTATACTAATTTGCGAGTGCGTTCCCAAGGAGATACTGCTAGAATTGAATTGCCCCCTCAAACCATCAAAGAATTTGTCTCTACCACCGACTTAACCCAACTGGTGACTAAATTCCAGGAATTAGGCTTTATTTACGTCACCCTCGATTTAGAAGGGTTTAGAAGTGGTAAATTAAATCAAGAGATTTTAGCCCAACCAGTGGCCAATACGCTAAACTAGGCAATAATTAAGGGTCAATCAGAATTTAGAATTTAGAATTTAGAATTACCGACCCCTCAATTTGGGGACTTGAAACAAGGAATATTTTTCTTCTCTTGGTCGATTGGATATGGCGAAGAGACCTCGCCATCCCGCGACCGCTTTTTATCCCCTTGAAAGGGGAGACTTGAAACCCTTTTTTTCGGTCAGAAGTTAAGACAATTTTGACACTCCACTGGCCTTATGGCGAGTGGATTCTTAAGAGATAAAAATCCTTAAAGGGTTAGCCAAAAACCCACTAGACACTCGCTTCATATTGAGTCTGTGTTTACTTTTAACTAAAATATTGGCACTTCCATTAATATCGCTAGAAACCAAATGCTTATCTTTCGTTCGATACAAACCCCGTTTAATTCTTTTGCCAGAAAACTTATGTTTACTGGGGTTATCGGCATTGTAAACAGGGATTTCGTCTTGGTCGTAAAAACTAGCTTTAGACGAGTAAGACTCTTCTTGCTCCAAGTATTCAATACCATATCGAGAACACAAAGCTTTAAGCTTCTGTCTAAGTTGCCAGAAAGGGATTTGAACAAAGTTTTGGTTATTAGAACGTCCGATATTAATCTCTTGCTTAATACCTGGATTGTACCCGACTACCAGTTTACCAATTTGATGGGTCAAACAATGGTTAATTATTATTCGAGCCGTTTTATTCAAATAATCCCTAACACGATCATTTCGCCATTGGTAAAGTCTAACCTGTTGGTTTGTAAAGCTTTTAATGCCTTGTCTTGGTGCGCGTTCCTTAGCGGATTGCGAATCCGCAGGGTCGCACCGCTGTTTATCTTTGACAGATTGAAGTTTAGCATTGCGCTTGTTATACCACTGATTAATGCTTTTAATTCGTTTCCCATCAATCAAAAATTGATGCCCTTCAGTGTCAAAACAAGCAGCCAAATTATCAACCCCCAAGTCAATAGCAATTGCTCTATCAGGATTAACAGATGTTTCTACTTTTTCATCTTCATAAATGTACTCAATTTCAAACCATCGAGCGGAGTATTTTGGATGTATTCGTACCTCCTTAATATTTTTATTGTTAAGTCTTTCTGGGAGTCGAATTTTAACCTCACCATATTCCTTTTTAAATTGTTGAGACATGGGAATTTTAAAAACCCCATCCTTGATTTTGATTCTAGGAATAATCAAAGGGAAATATCCATCTTTTGGCAAATATTTAGGAAGTTGTGGTTTTTGGTCACATCTTCCTATACTAATGGCTTTAAGCAAACCCACAAAAGACCTCATACTTCTATCCACCACTTTCATAGTCTGTTGAGCAATATCGGTGTTAAGAAGTCGATAGTTCTCGTTAGACTTACAAATATGGTAGTTAGATTCGTAGGTCAAACGTTTTCTTTCAGTAAAGAAATATTGCCTACATTCGTACAATGCCACATTAAAAAGATTTTTGCTCAAACGACACAATCCAGTCAGGGCGTTAAACTCTTGCTGATTAAGTCGTCTAAGTTGATTCTTTTGAGTGGCGTACATCGTCAATGGTGTTTCACTGCATCTCTAATATATAGCGAAACACTCTAAATGTAAAGCCGTCCTACAAGCGATGCAGCGCGGTTTTGGTGGTTTCCATCAAGGAGCGACTGCATCAAGAAGGACGGGGTTTCTACCCAATTTTTCGATGACAAAACGGGCCCTTCTTCTAGTTAACCGTCACTCCCGCAAAGGCCAAAACCGCTTTGCCCAAGCGGTAGATATTCTCAACGATCTAGGATTTGAATTAATGGTTGTTCCCATTCAATCCTCTGAACATTTACCTCGACTGGTACGCAAACATGGACCCAAAGTTGATTTGGTGATTGTTGGGGGCGGCGATGGGACCCTCAACGGTGTGGTAGATAGTTTAGTAGAGATGAATCTCCCCTTGGGGATTTTACCCCTAGGAACCGCCAATGATTTAGCCCGTACCCTAAAAATTCCCAATACTATTCCCCAAGCGTGTCAAATTATTGCAGACGGGCAACTGAAATATGTTGACCTCGGTTGGGTCAATGGAAAACACTTTTTCAATGTGGCCAGTTTGGGGTTGAGTGTGGAGATCACCGAAAAATTATCCAAGGGGGCTAAACGTCGTTGGGGGGTTTTAGCTTATGCGTTGACTGCTTTACAAGTGATTAGTCAAACTCATCCCTTTCATGCCCAAATTCAAATCAATGGAGAAACTATCGAGGTAAAAACCATACAAATAGCAGTGGGTAATGGACGCTTTTATGGGGGAGGAATGGCGGTTGCCCAAGATGCTACTATTGATGATCAACGCTTAGATGTATACAGTCTAGAATTACAACATTGGTGGCAGATTTTTCCCCTTTTATGGCGACTCCCTCAAGGACAACAGGGTGATTTACCTTGGGTTAGAACCTTTGAAGGGGAATATTTAGAAATTTATACCCGTAAAACCCAAGATATTAATACAGATGGAGAACTGGTGGCCAAAACCCCTGCTACGTTTCGAGTTATTCCTCAAAGTTTAGGGGTTTTTGTTCCCAAGCACTCGTTAACGTTGGAGTTCGACGGATAAAGCGTTATTTGTCCGTTGATACACGGGAACCACTTGGGCTGAAACACCCTGCCTTTGTAGTTCTTGGACTCGTTTTTCTGCCTGTTGAGACCCTTGAAACATTCCAGCATGAATCACCCCTTCACTTTCACGAATGAAGGCCATGGGTTCAACCGCTTTGACTTGGGAGAGTAAAGACGCTTCGTTTCCTTTGACTTCCACTCGATAAAAACGAGGATTTCCTCTGGGTTGGGATTGGGGGACAGAGGGGGAAACTGTCTCAGTTTGGATTGGGTTGGATGGTGGAACAGATGGAGAAACCGTCCCAGTTTGAGGGGCAGAGAAAGTATATTCTTTGATGGGGGCCGAACTCTCTTCAGGGGGACTCACTTCTACCGAAATGGGGAGCGTTTGAGAAGGAGGGGCAGATTGAGGGGTGACCATTTTGGGAGAAGGAGGGGGAGGTAAAGGTCGGTTAGAAGTGGTTTGACCCCAACTCCCAGACGCTGAACCCAAGGTCAACATTAAACAACATAACCATCCAGGGAACCTGGTTATCTGATGAACAGTCCCTTTTATTAGGGGTTTAGATTTTCTTAACATCATTTACACCTTTAAAAACACATCCTCACACCTGGGACAATCTGACTGTCCTTCGGTTGATTGTTAACTATTTTGACATACTCTACCCACTTCAGGTAGTGAATTATGCCAAACTCGTATATCCCTTATGAAGACTGTTGAGCAGCACCTGCATTGGATCAAAATGGTAAAATAAGCCTAAATATAAGGAAAAGATCAGACAAAGATGACAGTCAAACCAGAGTGGTTACGGGTAAAAGCCCCCCAATGGCAACGGGTTGGTAGTGTTAAAGAAATATTACGAGATTTAGGCTTAAATACGGTTTGTGAAGAGGCTTCTTGTCCTAATATTGGGGAATGTTTCCATGCAGGGACGGCTACTTTTTTGATTATGGGGCCAGCTTGTACTCGCGCTTGTCCTTATTGTGACATTGATTTTGAGAAGAAACCTCAACCCCTCGACCCTCAAGAACCCTTAAACTTAGCTGAGGCGGTCCGTCGTTTACGCCTCAATCATGTGGTGATTACCTCAGTTAACCGTGATGATTTAGAGGATGGTGGGGCTTTTCAGTTTGTACGCTGTATTGAGTCCATTCGTCAAGTTTCTCCCAACACCACCATTGAGGTGTTAATTCCTGATTTATGCGGTAATTGGGACGCTCTAGAGATTATTTTACAGGCAAAACCAGAAGTTCTCAACCATAATACGGAGACGGTTCCCCGTTTATATCGTCGGACTCGTCCTCAAGGTGATTATCAGCGATCGCTGTTATTGTTAGAAAAGGCCAAAACCTTATCCCCTAAAATTTATACCAAATCCGGCATTATGGTGGGTTTAGGGGAGACGGATGCTGAAGTGCGTCAAGTGATGGCAGATTTAAGAGCAGTAGATTGTGATATTTTAACCTTGGGACAGTATTTACAACCCTCGGCCAAACATTTAGGGGTTAAGGAGTTTGTTGCTCCTGAAAGTTTTGCTGCATGGCAAGAGTTTGGGGAATCCATTGGCTTTTTACAAGTGGTTTCTTCTCCTTTAACTCGTAGTTCTTATCATGCGGAGCAAGTTAGAGAATTAATGACTCAATATCCTCGATAAAATTTTTCAATCATGGATAATTAATAAAGTCTCGCTTTTTACTTTTTTCTCCTTGAAAACGGGGTAGTTCGGTCTTATTTTTTTTTATGAAGGAGAGGTTTTTAAGCGCATTAATTAATTATCCATTCTCCATTATCCATTCTCCATTATCCATTCTCCATTCTCCATTCTCCATTCTCCATTCTCCATTCTCCATTGATAAAAAGTAGCATAGCTTGCTCTAAACTCCTATATTAAAGAATATCGTAGCACGACGAATACCATGCTCACTTCCTTGACTACTTAAGGTAAAAGAACGAACATTTTGTAGTAAAGGTTTAACTCCAAATTCTACGACTCTAGCAATGGGTAATTTTTGCGTGAGAATCGGCTCACTTTTTTGCCAATTAAGATAAAAATAACCATCATTTTTAGGAGATAATCCTTCAATAATATGCTGAAATTCTTCCGTTTCAACTAACTTAGGAAAGTCAGAAGACAAGACCTGAGAAATGGCTGCAACTGAAGTGGAAAAAATGACATAATTACCAACATTTCCATAAACACCTTTCACATCAGTTTCTAAACTAGCTAAACTTTCCTGATTATTGTTAACTGTCGCTTTTAACTTGCTCCAAACTGTTACTTTTTTATCTAATAGGGGGACATTTCCTACCGTATAACCCGCATTTTCTGCCCATTGATCAAACTCATTTAATACCTGATCTATGGTAACATCATCACTTTTTTCGGCAACAAAAATCCAATCGCCTTTACCCCCTTCCTCATTAGCCATTAATCCCAGACTAAATTCTCCTTTAACCCAAGGAAAAACATCTTTAGACAAGTTTAAACCTAAAGGCTCTTCTAAATAGCTTAAAGAGCGTTTTAATAGCTGTTGTAGAGGACTATCTTGCTCTAATCCTGTCTCAACTTGTTGCCATAACTGATTTAAGTTGCTTCCTGTTGCTGTCAAAATCGTATTAGCAGGGAGATAGGAAAAAGCTTGTACCGGTTCGGATAAAACAGGTGGGCGATCGCTGTCTCCAGAGACACCAATCAAAGCCGTTTGGGCGACTAAACCCTCAGATTTGACAGAAAAAGCAACCGTTAAGGTTTGAGTAATCTCAGGTAATTCAGGAATAGGTAAGTTCGCCAACCAGGCAGATAAAGCAGGAAAATTAGTATAGACTAAGCCAATTTTGGGATCAACAATCGTTTGTAAAGCCTTTTGATAGCCTGGGGCATTTTTTAAGTTTAAATCAGGCACTTGAACATTATTAATTGACTCTTTTAAGACCAGAGGATCATTGGCAAACAAGACCATATTACCAACAATCGCCGTAGCGGATAAGGGCGTATTTTTAGTCAGGTTAGGATTATTTTGAGTGATTAAATTAACCCCCTTATAAGACTCAAAAATTAAATCAGACGTTCCAGCGATCGCCTCGGTGGAGTAAGAAGCTTGTAAAAACTCTTTGGCTAATTCTTGATCCTTGGTAGAAACCGCCAATAAATAGCCGGGTTGAATGCCATTGTTGGGGTTATGATCGTAGTCAAGAGAGGTAACAGCTAAGGTCATTTCCTCCCCTAACCAAGGTTGAAGTTGTGATTGATAATCTAGACCTGTTTTCGCCAATAAAGTGTTTTCAATGGTTCGCAGTGCCTGATGCGATCGCCGTCGTTTCTGAGGGGAAGCAATGAAGCGAGCTAAACCCTCTAAGCGATCGGGATTAGTTAATAACGATACCATAACTGGTGCTTGCTTGGGGAGAAATATCGCCGCTGTGGGGTTTTTACTAACTCCTCCCCCTAACAAAGTCAGAGGACTGGGTTTAAGTATCAAGTAAAGACTGCTTCCCCCAAGAGAGAGAAGAATAATGACAGCGAGGATCAGGGTGATGAAAAAAGGACGAAGCTTCACTATTACCTATGACCAGAACAAAGAACCATAGTTTATTTTACCGTTAACCGAGGCTGAATGAAGAATTTAGAATTTATAATTTAAAATTAATTGAATTCTCTATTTTCCTTTGTCTTCCTACTGTTCTCCTTTTCTCACACTCAATCGTCACTAAAATCTTGATAGATACCATTGAACTGACAGAAGGGTGTACAATAGTTTTGTTATTTTTCATACGACTTTTTGTTGTTAATTTGGGTTACTTATTCTTATGGATATTCGTCTTTTAGTTCTGGATATTGATGATACAATTGCGGGTCAATCCAATACGGTTAGTGAAGGGGTAAAAAAAGCGATAAAATCAGCCCAAAATCAAGGAATTAAAGTAGCTTTAGCGACGGGAAGAATGTATTATTCCGCTAAACATTTTCATGATTTAATTGCTTCTGATTTACCCATTGTTGCTTATAATGGGGCTTGGATTCAATGCCCTTTAACGGGAATTCGTCATCATCATTTTCCCGTTTCCTCTGAGATTGCTTATCAATTATTGGATTATTTTCAACAACCTAATTGGTCAAACAAACTAGAAATACACTGTTATATTGATGATCGTTTATATGTCCAAGAAGTAACGAAGAAAACCGAAACCTATCGAAAACGTTCGGGAGCAGAACCAGTTTTAGTAGAGGATTTACGCTCGATTTTAGCTCAAGAAACTACGAAAATTTTAGCAATTGGTGAACCGAAGTATATCGGAAACTTATTATCAAGTTTACAGGAAATCTATCCCAGAGAAGAACTGTATTTGACCCAGTCTACTCCCATTTATTTTGAAGCAACCCATCCCCAGGCAAGCAAGGGGTTTGGTGTCCGTTTTTTAGCGGAAGAATTATTGGGTATTACCTCAGAACAAGTAATGGCGATTGGTGATAATTTTAATGACTTAGAAATGTTAGAATATGCTGGGTTAAGTGTGGCTATGGGTAATGCTCCTGAACCCGTTAAAAGGGTTAGTCAATGGGTTGCTCCAGATGTAGAAAATGATGGGGTTGCTATGGCAATTAAAAAGTTTTTATTAGTTTAAATAATGGGGATTGGGGAGTTTGTACTCATATTTCTCCCCTTTCCCAACTCTAAGTAGAAATGCGATCGCTTGGATTTGACTTGAGAGATAAATCTTTCAATTGTGCAACCGCTAATTGTAAAGCGGCAACCCGATCATTAACTTGGTGGTGGTTAGGCACCCGATCTAGGATATTAAATTTTTGGAGTCTTTCTTGAACTTTCCCTTCTCCACCAACCATAAACACTTCTAACCCTTTAGCATAAGCATCATCGATGGTTTTCTCTAGTGCTAGGGTTGCAGTGACACCCAACAAAGGAACATCCGTTAGGTCAATAACTAATATTTTGTAGTTATCTAAAATGGCCTGACGTTGCGTAATGGCTTTAGCTGCACCGAAACTCATGGGGCCACTTAAGTCTAAGACCATAATTTGACCTTTTCCTTCCTGGAGCAAATGTTTAGCAATGTCACAGGATAAGGTTTCATCCTCATGGGTATCAATAGCTTTCACTGCGTCTGCTTGAACATTGGCCAATTTTTGAATGGTTAAGACATTGGCAACGAATACCCCTAACCCTACCGCAATAATTAAATCATAGAAGACAGTGAGTAACATCACCCCATACATGATGGATGCTGCTTTCCAAGACAGTTTATGGGCGCGTCCGAGGAATTTCCAGTCAATAATATCGATCCCCACCTTAAAAGCAATACCCGCTAACACAGCTAAAGGAATACTTTGGGTTAAGGGGGCGGCCCAAAGGACAACAATTAATAAAATGAAGGAACGAGATAAACCCGATAAAGCGGTTTGCCCTCCTGCTTGAATATTAACCACAGTTCCCATAGTGGCACCAGCACCAGGTAACCCTCCGCATAAACCAGAAACTAAGTTAGCTACCCCTTGACCAATTAATTCTTTATCAGATTTATGTTGCGTTTGGGTTAAACTATCCGCAATCACTGCTGTTAACAGCGCATCAATACAGCCCAACATCCCTAAGACTAAACCATCGATAATCATCACGTTGACTTGTTCTAGGGTAAAGGTAGGCATCACTAAAGAAGGCAGTCCGGTGCTAAACTCAGGGATGGTTTTAATATTGTCCCCAGAAAACAAGAAAATAGATAGTAAGGTACATCCAACTAAAGCGACTAACTGAGGCGGTACATATTTTTTGAGTTTAGAGGGCATTAAAAATAGTACCGCTACGGTTAACACCCCTAATATGACTTCACCTCTATGGGTATTGAGAGACTCTATGACAATAGGGACATTCGTTAGGGCTGCAATGACTCCTCCTTTGGGATTAGAAGTGCCTAATAAGGGTCCAAATTGCAGGATAATCAGAATTAAGCCAATACCGGACATAAAGCCAGAAATGACGGTATAGGGCATCAAGGTAATATATTTACCCAGTTTCAGTACACCTAGGATAATTTGAAAGACCCCTGCTATCATGACAACAGTAAAGGCCATGTAGAGTCCGTTTTCAGGGTTATCTGCGGTTAACTTAGTAATTACTGCCGTCATTACCACTGTCATCGGTCCAGTAGGTTCGGAGATGAGGGTGGGGGTTCCTCCAAACAAAGCAGCGAAAAAGCCGATTAAAACAGCACCCCATAAACCCGCAGCAGGACCTGCTCCCGAAGCAACTCCGAAAGCAAGAGCCATCGGGAGGGCGATTACCGCCGCAGTTACCCCACCAAAGAGGTCCCCCTTGACATTCCTAAAATGAATACGATTGGTTATTTGCATGGCTCAATGTGAAACGTTACTAAAAGTTTTTTGTGTTAATTGTATGTTTGAGTATGATTTCCTATGGCAAGATTGGGAGCAATTGAGGAAAGATAAACATCTCTAATGGCTCCTTTTGGATTAGTTAATGGTATGCTTTAAGTAGACTTTTTGTAAAGGTTGGTTAATAATACGTAGTGGGATAGGTGCGATCGCTCCAAGCACACTCCAGTTAGTCTTCAGATTCGGTTGTAACCAGTAACAATTTTAATCTTCATATTCTAGTTCTTCATTTTCTTCTTCAATCATTTCTTCATCTTCTTGAAGAATAAAGATTTCTGTTGCATAATACTGTCCATATCTTTCCATAAATTCTACCTCCACTAAGGTTCCTTTTGTCAACTGATATATTAGTTCTAAACCGATATATTTTTCGTTAAAAGTAATGTTATCACTACCATCATCAGGTTTTATTCTTCCCCAATGGAAGTTATCTTTTTTATTATATTTTATAAATAAAACGACTCCTATTTTACTTAAATTAATTTCAGTTCTTTTATCAATAGCTGTTTTAACTTTATTATATAAACTAATAAAACTTGGATGATTTGGAGCGAGTCTCAAACAGTGATCGCAATAATTCAAGGCTTCTTTTTGTCTTTTTGATTTAGAAAGAGCATAGGTTAAATTACGAGCAATAATGTTTAAACCATAAATATTGTTTAAATTTTCATCGATTTCAAACCCTGTTGATAAGTGTTCAACAGCATTTTCAAAATCTTGGTGATTTATTAATACTTTTCCCATTGCAGTATGAACTTTAGCAAGATGTTGTTGATTATTGATTTCTTCTCGGTCCAAAAATTCTAAACTTAAATTCAAAAATGCTTGTACATTAAAGTCTGTATCGTCCCTAATACGTAAACGAGAGACAAGCTTTAATTTCTCTTTTTGCCGTTGTAAGGATTCTAGAAATGTCTCTAAAGAAGAGGTTTTCTGCGTAAGTTTGCTCCCACTACTTGCAAAGCTAAGGGTAATCTTCCCACCAGTTTAGCGAGTTGTTTGGCTGCGGCTAATTCACTGTTAATGCGGGTATCCCCTAAAATCTTTCTCAGTAAGTCTAATGCGTTTTTTTCAGGAAGCGATCGCAGTCTAATGGTAGCCTTTTCAGGAACATCCAAGGAAAAGGGTAAATTTTGATTACGAGTGGTAACAATAACACCACAAAGCTTTCCCTCTAGACGTAATTCTTTAATATCCCCTACGGTTGCATTATCAAAAATCAGTAATATTCGCTTGGAAGCAAATAACTGTTGCATAATTTCCCCAGGAGATATGGGTTCATCAGGATCAAATTTTCTGCCAATTTTGCGCCCAAACTCCCGTGCAATGGTATTTGTATCTTTTTTATCTACTCGTACCCCAATCACTCCATCAGGGAATTTATCACGATGAATGGTGGCAAAATGGTAAGCTAAGGCTGATTTTCCCACCCCTCCGCATCCGGTTAACCCCACAATGCCACAAATTTTATCTCCTTCTTCTGTAAGCAATATTTCTTCTAGTTGATCGAGTTGTTTTGTGCGTCCTGTAAATGTGGGAATATCTTGCATTGGCAACTCAAAAGGAATCTTTTTTTGAGAAGAGGCTGCCAATTTTTTACTATTAGCATCTATCTTCATGGTTTAAATCAATCATAATTATTTTTTTTTCATTTATTTCAATTATATGAAAACTTTTAGGGTGGGTATTGCCCACCCTAAAAGTTTTCCTCATTTTATCCATATTATAACCATAATGCCTATTGCTATAACTAAAATTATTGATAACAGAAAAATAAAAAAGAGGCTGTAATCACAACCTCTTTCTTCTGCTAAACCAACAGAATTATCATCTTTTAAAGAACTGTTTTTAATCTTGTGAAAGATAATTAATTCTTAGAAAGTTCTCAAGTCTTTTACTTGATTGCTACAATTGAAGAACTTTCTGATGTGGGAATTTTAGGAGATAAGAACCCTTCAGCGTAGATTTTAGGATTGGTTTGAGAGATTTGAGTATACGAGTCACGAACTTGTGTATTTAAAGCAACGGTCTTAACGTCATATAATTGAGTGGCTAGTTTGGGATAGAAACCAATAGCAATAATTAACCCTAAGAAAGAAAGGGCAATAAACACTTCCCTTGAGTTGGCATCGCTATATCTAGCTTGCTCCGGTAGCACACAGTTGGTTCCAAAACACACCGCTTCGGAGTTATCTTGATAATCTTTGCGTTTGGCTGTATCTCCCACAATACAGACAGGAACCTTCCCTGTTCCATAAAATAACTGCCGTAACATGGAGAGTAAATAAATGGGGGTGAGGATTAATCCTACGGCCGATAAAAAGACGGTAACCGTACGGAAAGATGAACTATAAATGTCACTACTGGTAAAACCTAGGAAAACAGCGATTTCGCTGGCGAAACCACTCATTCCAGGTAATGCTAAAGAGGCCATCGCACCGGCAGTAAATAAGGCGAATACTTTGGGCATTTTCTCCCCAATATCTCCCATATCGTTCAACGCAAGGGTGTGAGTGCGATCGTAGGTGACACCCGCTAAGAAAAACAGCAGGGCAGCAATTAAACCATGAGAGAGCATTTGCAACATGGCTCCACTCATCCCTAAGTCAGTAAAAGAAGCAATTCCTAACAACACAAACCCCATGTGTGACACGGAGGAATAGGCTAGACGACGCTTCATATTCGTCTGTCCAAAGGACGTTAAGGCCCCATAGACAATATTGACTACTCCTAATGTGGCTAAAATGGGGGCGAAGTAGATATGAGCATCAGATAAAAGTCCCATATTGAGACGAATTAACCCGTAGCCTCCCATTTTCAAGAGGACACCCGCTAAAATCATAGACACAGGGGCAGAGGCTTCTCCGTGAGCATCAGGTAACCAGGTATGAAGGGGAAATATAGCTAATTTGACCCCAAAGGCGATCAATAGTCCAGCATATAGGAATAATTCTAATCCCAAAGGATAATCTTTGAGTCCCAGTTCAACAAGATCGAAGGTAACATTATCGCCTCCGTACCATCCCATTGCTAAAGCTGCCACTAAAATGAAGATGGATGCGGCTGCTGTATATAATAAGAACTTCATGGCTGCGTACTGGCGTTTTTGTCCTCCCCAAATCGAAATGAGGAGATAGACAGGAACCAGTTCCAACTCCCACATAATAAAGAGAAGTAGGATATCTTGAGCGACGAAAACCCCGATCTGTGCTGCATATAACATCAACATCAGTACATAAAACAGCCGAGGTTTATGATCCACTTGCCAAGCAGAAAACATGGAAAGTGTTGTTACCAGTCCTGCTAAAAGAACCAAAGGCATAGAAATGCCGTCCACTGAGACGGACCAACTCAGTCCTAACGTGGGCAACCAATCATACTTTTCTACCAGTTGAAAACTTGAGTTACTAGGATCATAATGCTGTACAAAAACGTAACACATTAAAACAAAATCAGCGATCGCTACCCCTAACGCATACCACCGCACCTGCTTACCTTCTTTAGCAGGTAAGACAGGGATCAGCAAGGAAGCTACTAGAGGGAGTAATATGATCGCAGTTAACCAGGGGAATTGTTCTGCTATCATCATCATAAACAAAGATATTAAGCTTGGATAGAAACATTATACGTTATTTTGTCAAGATGAGTTTACAAATTTTTAATATTCCAGTTATTAGTAGTGATTTATTAAAATAAACTCTATAGATTTTTATGATATACTAACTAACAAATTAACATTGTTGACACAAAAATGAGGGGAATTAAACACAGTTTTTTATGAGTATTTTACAATATTTTTTTTGGCTTTATGTCAAAAACAACAAAAATCATACTCATAAAATCAATTAATTTTCACCATTTAGAAACGGTTAACAAAGTGAAAATTAACTTCAATAATGGATAATTATATCTAGTAAGAAAATAAGCTTTTTACCACCCCTTTTACTTTAGAGGAGAGTTTTTCAAGCAAATTAATTGTCAATTATCCATTATCCATTATCCATTAATAATTTGCATGAATAATTTTTTATTACACAGTAGTTGGTTGATTCCCTTTTACGGTTTGATTGGTGCGTTATTAACTTTGCCTTGGTCTTTGGGCATTATTAAACTTACTGGCCCACGGCCAGCAGCTTATTTAAACCTGTTAATGACAGTATTATCTTTTGTTCATGGTACCGTTGCCTTTAGTGTAATTTGGCAAGGAAAAACAGAACAATTAGTGCTTAAATGGCTCAGTGTTGCTGATTTAGATTTATTCTTATCAGTGGAGTTATCTCCTGTGAGTTTAGGGGCGTTAGAGTTAATTACAGGTATTAGTCTCCTAGCTCAAATCTACGCTTTAGGCTATATGGAAAAAGATTGGTCTTTAGCTCGTTTTTTTGGCTTAATGGGAGTATTTGAAGCAGCGTTAGGGGGTATTGCTTTAAGTGACTCTTTATTACTCACTTACGGACTTTTAGAAATCTTAACCCTATCCACTTATTTATTGGTTGGGTTTTGGTATGCTCAACCTTTAGTGGTAACTGCAGCAAGAGACGCATTTTTAACCAAACGGGTTGGGGATATTATTTTGCTAATGGGCTTAGTCGCTTTATCCAGTTATGGGGAAGGTTTAACCTTTTCTCAGTTAGAAAACTGGGCATTAACTAACCCAGTTCCCCCGTTAACGGCCACATTACTCGGTCTATCCTTAATTGCTGGACCTACCGGGAAATGCGCTCAATTTCCTTTAAATTTATGGATAGATGAGGCCATGGAAGGACCTAACCCTGCCGGTATCATGCGAAACTCTATTGTGGTGTCTGCTGGTGCCTATGTCTTAATTAAGCTACAACCAGTGTTTACCTTATCCCCTGTTGCGTCTGATGTTTTGATTGTTTTGGGTGCTGTCACTGCTATTGGTGCATCTTTAATAGCAATGGCTCAAATTGATATTAAACGAGCGTTATGTCACTCTACCAGTGCTTATTTAGGGTTGGTATTTATTGCAGTGGGGTTAGGCCATGTAGATATTGCCTTTTTATTGGTGTTTACTCATGCGATCGCCAAAGCTTTATTATTCATGAGTGCTGGTGCAGCCATTATGACCACCAGTGACCAAAATATTACAGAAATGGGGGGATTATGGTCAAGAATGCCCGCAACCACCACGGCTTTCGTAGTCGGTTCTGCTGGTATGGTAGCATTACTGCCGATGGGAATGTTTTGGACTTGGGCGAAGTGGTTTGATGGCTCTTGGAAGGTATCCTTATGGTTATTAGCCATCTTAGTGTTTGTTAATGGTTTATGTGCCTTTAATTTAACTCGTATCTTTCGTTCCGTTTTCTTGGGAACCCCTCAGAAGAAAACACGCAGGGCCCCAGAGGTTCCCTGGCCGATGGCCTTTCCCATGGTAACCTTAACCATTTTCACCTTAATTGCACCTTTAGCTCCCATTCGTTGGTCGTTATGGTTATCCCAAATTGACCCGATCTTAAACAATAATTTCTTTGTGGTTCAATGGGCAATTCCGTTGTTAATTCTATCAGGTTTATTGGGGTGTTTGGTAGGGGTTTTCCGCCCTATTCGTCGAGCTTGGGAACGACTGGCCAATCTTTATTTACGTTTCTTCCAAGATTTGTTTGCTTATGACTTTTATTTAGATAAGATTTATGAAGTTACAGTAGTAGCACTGGTGGCAAATATTTCTAAAATAACTGCTTGGTTTGATCGCTATGTAGTTGATGGAGTAGTAAATCTAGTCAGTCTAGTGACTATTTTCAGTGGCAATGCTTTGAAATATAATGTCTCAGGTCAATCTCAGTTTTATGTGCTAACAATTATTATTAGTATCAGTGTTTTACTGTGGTTTATGTTGAGTGATCAATGGTCATTAATTACTGATTTTTGGTCAAATTTTTGGACTTCCTAACCCCTCTGTAATATAAGCATCCTGTTTGTTAATATTACTCATATAATTATAGTCTGAAAAACTATGTTACTGTTTCTGTAGGAGAAAAATTTTTAATTATGTTGAGTTCTTTAATTATAATACCGTTAATAGGAGCTATTTTGATAGCTTTTTTACCTGGTAAAAAAGAAAATATTTTTTATCGTTCTTTGGCTCTTTTATTTACAACTCTTTTATTAGTTTTAACCATAGTCATTGCTTTAAAATTTGATATCAATAATCCTAATATTCAGTTTAGCGAAAATTTTACATGGCTTACAAGTATTGGTTTAAACTATCATTTAGGAGTTGATGGCTTATCTTTTCCCTTACTATTTCTCAATAGTTTATTAACTTTAATAGCCATTTATGCCAGTAGTAAAACTATTGAGAGAACACGATTTTATTATGCACTCATTTTAATCTTAAATAGTGGGGTTTCAGGGGCATTTTTAGCCCAAGATGTTCTCTTATTTTTCCTGTTTTATGAGTTAGAAATTATACCCCTTTATTTTCTCATTGCCATTTGGGGAGGAGCCAAACGAGGTTACGCTGCCATGAAATTCCTCTTATACACCGCTATTTCTGGATTTTTGGTGTTAGCATCATTTTTAGGTTTAGTGTGGTTCTCAGGGGCATCTACATTTGACTATGAGCTTTTACGCTCCCATACTTTACCCCTTTCTACTCAATTATTATTACTGGCTCCCTTACTGGTGGGTTTAGCCATCAAAATACCTATTTTCCCCTTCCATACTTGGCTACCTGATGCGCACGTTGAAGCATCTACCCCTGTGTCTGTGTTATTAGCAGGAGTGTTATTAAAATTAGGAACTTATGGACTATTACGCTTTGGTGTAGGTTTATTTCTCGATGCTTGGACTTATATAGCCCCTTGGTTAGCAACATTAGCAGCGATTAGTGCCTTATATGGGGCTTCCTGTGCGATCGTCCAGAAGGATATGAAGAAGGTAGTCGCTTATTCTTCTATTGCTCACATGGGTTACATTTTATTGGCGGCCGCTGCGGCTAACCGTTTAAGTCTCACCGCAGCCACTTTTCAAATGGTTAGTCATGGCTTAATTTCGGCTATGTTATTCCTCTTAGTTGGAGTAGTTTATCAGAAAACAGGTAGCCGAGATGTGGACTTTTTGCGCGGTTTATTGAACCCTCAACGAGGTTTACCCATTACAGGGAGTTTAATGATTTTAGGGGTGATGGCCAGTGCTGGTATTCCTGGGATGGTGGGCTTTATAGCTGAATTTTTGGTATTTCGAGGCAGTTTTACTAT
This sequence comes from Crocosphaera sp., assembly GCA_051439445.1. GTDB lineage: Bacteria > Cyanobacteriota > Cyanobacteriia > Cyanobacteriales > Microcystaceae > Crocosphaera. The sequence continues at coordinate 31,226 of JBFRWG010000043.1, read as the reverse complement.
TTTTCCTGTACAAACCTTACTTTGTTTGGTGGGTAGTGGTTTAACAGCCGTTTATTTCTTGTTAATGGTTAATAGGGTTTTCTTTGGTCGTTTAACCCCTGAATTATCGCAAATACCAAGGGTTTTATGGTCTGATCGTCTTCCTGCCTTTGTTTTAGCTGTTTTGATAGTAGTTTTAGGTATTCAACCCGGTTGGATGGTGAGTTGGAGTGAACCTCAAGTGGGTTTATTAATAGAGCATTCCTCTAGTCCCTGATTTATGGTACAGCTAAGATTTTCAATCATTCGATCGCCTTGACGGATAATATTATCCGTATTTTTTGTCCTTAACTAAAGCGCAATAGTAAAATTTTCAATCATTCGATCGCCTTGACGTATGATATTGTTTATATTTTTTTGCTGAACTAAAGCGCAATAGTAAAATGTCAAAAAAGCCAAAAACGTATGCCGACTCCCTTGGCTGAAGCAGGAAATAAAATAGACTCAAATCATCTTACTATCAGACTTTAAGCTTGATGAGTAAGTTTGAGTAAGTTTTGTATAGCGGAAACTTAGATCGTTATTTTATAACTAAAAAAATAATCTATCTATAAACGACGAAAAATGTTTAAAAAGTTATCCCCGCGCTCAAAGACGCGGGGTCAATATCAGCCTAATCCTTCCACCACAGGATGGAAATAGAAAGCCAAACCAATTACAGCATAGGTGGCTAATAATAACGTTCCCTCTAACCAGTTAGAACGACCATCAGAACTAATGGAATTAGTAATCAGTACCGCAACTGCCACAGAAACTAATTCAAAGGGATTAAAATCTAAATCCATAGGTTGTCCTAAAAACCAACCAGCAATAACGAGAACCGGGGCAACAAATAAAGCAATTTGTAAACTCGATCCAACCGCTACAGACATAGATAGATCCATCTTATTCTTCATGGCCACTGTAACTGCTGTTGCGTGTTCAGCAGCATTACCGACGATAGGTAATAAAATAACCCCTGTAAACAAAGCCGTTAACCCCAAAGAGGAAGTCGCTTCTTCTAGGGAATTAACCAATAATTCTGACTCCACAGCAACCCCTAACGTAACCAGAAGTAGTATGACAACCCACTTAGTCAAATTGATCTCATGCTTTTCTTCTGTGGATTCCTCTTCTGTGGCTATACCTACATCGTAAAGATAGGTATGGGTTTTCATAGAAAACAGTAACGTTAAACCATAGACTAAAATAAGGACAATAGCCACAGCAATAGAGAGATGTTGCAGAGTTTGTTCTTCGATACCAGTGGAGGTATATTGAACAGCCGTAGGTAATAAAATCGCAATCACCGCTAAATTCATAGAAGAAGCATTAACACGGGCGGCAACAGATTGAAATTTCTGTTCTTTATAACGAATACCCCCCAGTAACATAGAAAAACCCACCACTAATAATAAATTGCCAATGATTGACCCCGTAATGGTAGCTTTAACCACACCAATTAAACCCTCTTTTAAAGCCACTAAGGCTAAAATGAGTTCTGTGGCATTGCCGAAGGTGGCATTTAATAAGCCTCCCAAATTAGGCCCCACCACTACAGCAATTTCTTCCGTCGCTTTGCCCATAAACGCAGCCAAAGGCACAATAGCTAAAGCCGCCATGATAAATGTAGTCGTTGCCCCCCATTCTAGAGACTCAGAAGCCAGAGATAGAGGGATAAAAATCAATAACACTGACAAAATGGTACTTTTGTTGAACATAATAAGACTCAAAAATGCGTAATGGTCGCTTAAACTGATTGTTCAGCTTAGACTATCAATGAACTTGACATCTTCTCACAATGTAAAGTTATATGATAAAACCATAGCAATGTCTTAACTTTATCTTCTAGCCTAACTATGAGCCAAACTCAGTCCACCGACAATCAAGCCAAGCAACCATTGCAGGTTATTATTTACCAACCAGATAGTCGTGTTAGACATCCTATCCAATTAGTCCAAGAAATGTGGTCTGATTTGCTTGCTTCTCGTAATTTAGCCTGGCAATTATTTCAAAGAAATATTCAAGCTCAATACCGTCAATCTATATTAGGAATTATTTGGATCTTTATCCCTCCTATTCTGACTGCTATTGGTCTAACTTTTTTGAGAAAAACGGGGGTTTTGAACCTGGGAGAAACACCGATTCCCTACCCGGTTTATGTTGCTTTTAGCATGACCCTTTGGCAGACTTTTACTCAGACTCTAAATGGCACTATGGCGGCTTCTAGGAATGCGAAAAGTATGCTAATGAAATTAAATGTTCCCCCTGAAGCTTTTGTGATTTCTCAATTAGCCCAAATTCTCTTTAATTTTCTCATTCAATTAATTCCTGTTGTTTTCTTGTTTATTTGGTTTAAAGTGGCTGTTACTTGGAACATTATTTTGGCACCAGTTGCCTTTATTCATTTGCTGATGTTAGCCACAGGACTCGGATTGATTTTGGGACCCTTTTCTTGCTTATACGGTGATATTAAGAGAGGGATCGGTTTTCTTATTCGGGCTTTGTTATTTGCTACCCCGGTTATTTATCCGGAACCCAGGGAAGGGATCTGGGCAATTTTAGTTCAAATCAACCCCATTACTCCCCTCTTAGTGACTACAAGAGATTTAGCAACCACTGGGGATATTAGTAATGGAGTGGGGTTTTGGATAGCCAGTGCGATCGCTATTCTCTTCTGTTTTGTAGGATGGATGTTTTATCGTTTAGCTATGCCCTTTTTAGTGGAAAGAGCTTAGGTTAATAATCCCCGACCATTGCACTTTTTTCTCGTGATTCCGTCGATAGGAAAAGAAATGAGAAGGAGATTGATAGGTACAATAAGGGGCGAGGCTAATGTTTTGGGGGGGAATACCTAATTGATGCAGTTGTAATTGATTCATACGAGGAACATCTAAACGAACCTTCCCCCTTTCTGAATCAGGTAGGATCGGAGGGCTAGAGATGTTCTGTAACGGTTTTAAAATGCCCTGTAGACTGTCTATTTTCTCATTGATGAACAAACTTGCCCCGACTTCTGCAGCCACCTCCTCAGACACCTGATAAACTTCCCCACTGATAGCCGGCCCTAGGGCAATGCGTAAATTTTCTAACTCACTTCCCCAACTTTGCAAACGGGCGATCGCTTCTGGTACAATCCGTTTAGCGGTTCCTCGCCAACCGGCATGAATGGCCGCAATGTTCCCTGTGATCATATCTCCGATTAAAACGGGGGTACAATCGGCACTAGCTACCCAGATGGACTGTTTGCTTTGGTTGGCAATGATTCCATCTGCGGGGGGTAAATTCTCCTCTGATGCCTCTTTTAAGATTTCACCTGGGGATAAAACACGATTACCATGAACTTGTTTAAGTCGATAAGCAGTGGCTTCTGGATCAAGAATTTTACTTAAGTCTTCAGGGAGACGGGGATAAAAGGGTTGGGTGAAAAAGCCATGAGGCCAAGCTTCTAACAAGGAACAGGTAAGATAAGGCAACCCTTCGTATGATTGCCATTGCCACATTTGACTAGAGCGATCGCTTTGCATAAATTCTTTTCTATTTTCTCTTAAAATTTAGCCGGTTGTCGCATCAGATCACTAATACTGAGATCCAGTTGAGGACTGCCTTCAAAAACGGTTCCCACATCAAACCGTTGTAGATTAACTTTTGCTAAGTGATAGGCATCGGGGGGTAAAGGAATGTAACCCTTTTCTGCCACGACTTCCGGTGCTTTATCTAAATAGTATTCCACAAAAATTTCTAAAGCCGGGTTCTCTTGGGCCCGTTTGGCATTGACGTAGAGAAACAGAGGACGAGAAAGGGGTTGATATTCTTCATTTTCTACGGTTTCCCTGGAAGGGATCACCCCACCATTGCCATGATCCACTGCCACAGCTTTGAGGTTTTCTTGATGTTGTTGATAATAACCATAACCAAAATAGCCAAGGGCGTTGGTATCTCCCCTAACCCCTTTAACTAACTGGTCATCATCCTCGCTTTTAACGTAATCTTGACGACTTTTCCCTGTTTGTCCCACAATGGCTTTGGTAAAGTAATCATAGGTTCCTGAGAGTTCATCGGGTCCATAGAGGTTTAAGGGACTGTTCGGATAGGTGGGATCGATTTGATTCCATTGTTTAATTTTATTTTCGGCGGCCGGTTCCCAGATAGTTTTTAACTGGTCAACGGTCAGTTTTTTGGCCCAATTATTGTTAGGATTAACGACAATGGTAATGGCATCAAAAGCAATAGGAAGTTCAATATAACGGATCTCATTATTATCACAGGCTTTCATCTCTGCCGTAGAAATGGGACGAGAAGCTGCATTAATATCGGTTTCACCGGCACAAAATTTATTAAACCCTCCTCCCGTACCAGAAAATTCTCCTTCTATTTTAATCTCTTTAATTAATGCTTTGCTGGACTCGTTTTTGTAAGTTTCTAGTATCCCTTCGGTAATGGGATAAACGGTACTCGATCCGTCAACTTTAATGGGTTTAATGGCAGATTCGGGAACGGAACCACAAGCTGATAATAGGGAGAGGGAAACAACCCCTATTCCCCAAGTTCTGACCTTGAATATTTTTTTTATATTTGTTATCATATTTTATTTTTCCTTATTTTAATGACAGAGATTAGCAACTATTTTTCAGGCTTGAGAGAATTTTTACTGAAAAAATTAACCTATACTTATCCATCTCTTAGACAAAAGGGTTTGAGAAGAGACTAACTATTTCCGAAAATAACCATATCTTAATGGTCATTATTCAACAAATGAGAACCCTTAATAAACTTTTTAGAAAAGGGCATCTACAAAAAGAAAAAAAGCCTTAAATTTTTAGAATTTACAGTTCTCTTAACCTGACGTTTACCATAAGTTGTTAGATTCTGCTTTAAGATTTGTTTAGTTTATGCAATTAACTAAAAAAAGCCTATGTTCACACCTGTGAAAACAAGTAAACGCAAGATAATAACATCCCTATCAATTCTAACTTTAGCTGTTAGTTTAGGGGCTTGTGGTGGCGGTTCTTCAAACGGCGATAACTCATCGGGTTCAACGCCTAGTGGGGGAGGACCCACCGTTGCTTTAGAACCCCCCTTAGAGGGAAATGTTTCTTTAACCGGTGCAGGTGCATCCTTCCCTGCGCCTTTATATCAAAACTGGTTTGTGCAACTCAATCGGGCCGTTCCTCAACTGCAAGTTAACTATCAGTCTGTAGGGAGTGGTGCTGGGGTAGAACAATTTACCAGCGAAACGGTAGACTTTGGAGCCAGTGATGTGGCCATGACCGATGAAGAAATGGCCAAAGTGGGTCGAGGGACAATTTTATTACCGGTTACCGCAGGTAGTATTGTCATGGCTTATAACTTACCCGGTGTCGAAGGGCTGCAGCTTTCCAGGGAAGCTTATGTGGGTATTTTCAATGGAAGTATTACCAAATGGAACGATCCCAAAATTGCTGAGTCCAACCCTGATCTAGAATTACCGGATCAACCCATCACCGTTGTTCACCGTTCCGATGGCAGTGGGACAACAGGGGTATTTACCAAACATCTCAGTGCTATTAGTAAGGATTGGGAAGCCACCATTGGCCAAGGAAAAAGTGTTGAATGGCCCACCAGCAAAGGGAAATTTATTGGGGGTAAAGGAAATGAAGGGGTAACTGCCAATATTCAGCAAAATGAAGGCTCTATTGGCTACATTGAATATGGTTACGCCAAACAAAATGAGATTCCTGTAGCTAGTTTAGAAAATGCTTCGGGCAAATTCATTAAACCCACCGATGATAGTGCCTCAGCTACCTTAGATGCAGTAACCTTACCTGAAAATTTACGGGCCTTTATCACCGATCCTGAAGGGGATGATTCCTATCCCATTGTGACCTACACTTGGATTTTGGCCTATAAGACTTATGACGAGCCTCAAAAAGCGATCGCCATGGAAGCGATGATTCAATACGCTTTAACCACAGGACAAGAACAAAGCAAGGAATTAGGTTATATTCCTTTGCCTCCTAGTGTCAGAGAGAAAGTCGCTGCTGCTGCTGATGTCATTAGCCCGGATTTTGAAATCAAAGTTAAGTAGTAACCTGAGTTCGGAGTTATAATTTTTTCAACGAGATAATAGGGGTTTGAGACTTCTAAGTTAAGTCAGTTGGAGGCAAAATTCCTTATATCGAACTCAGCTAAGTAACCTGCCTCAGTAGGGCCTGAATAATATTAAGCCCACACCATAGAGACGCTTATATTTCGTTCTCTCCTCACTTTTTTTGTTCACTGTTGTTTTTATGAGCAATTTTAAGTTGCTAATCTATCGTGACTGCATCATCTTCTAGACGACAAACAGGAGTCGGCTTTCGGTCAACTATGGAGAAAACCATCGATAACTGGTTTATTTCCTTGACATTAGCCTTTGCCATTGGTATCGGCTTAATTTTATTATCGATTGCCTTAATTATTACTTGGCGTGCCTGGCCAGCCATTCAAGAATATGGCATAGGATTTCTCTTTAGTAGTTCTTGGAACCCCGTTAAAGGGCGAGAAGCTTACGGAGCGTTACCCGTTATTTATGGAACCTTAGTGAGTTCCTTAATTTCTTTAGTCATCGCAGTTCCCTTGGGGATTGGAACCGCTATTTTTTTGAGTGAGAATTTTATCCCCTTAAAATTTAGAACCCCCTTAGTTTTTTTAGTCGAACTACTGGCAGCCATTCCCAGTGTGGTTTATGGACTGTGGGGCATTTTCGTACTCATTCCTCTGGTGCAACCCTTTTCTCAGTGGTTACATAATACTTTGGGATGGATTCCCCTGTTTAGCACTCCTCCAGCCGGCGGACCAGGGATGTTTCCGGCGGGTATTGTGCTATCAATTATGATTTTACCGATTATTACAGCTATTTCCCGCGACTCTTTAGCTTCCCTTCCCCCTGACTTACGACAAGCTTCTTTAGGATTAGGGGCCACTCGTTGGGAAACCATTTTCCGAGTGTTGGTACCGGCTGCCTTTTCAGGTATTGTCGGAGGGATTATGTTAGCCTTAGGTCGAGCAATGGGAGAAACCATGGCCGTTACCATGATTATTGGTAATGTCAATCGCATTAGTATTTCTATCCTCGAACCAGCTAACACCATCGCTTCCTTAATTGCTAACCAGTTTGCTGAAGCATCAGGTATGCAAGTCGCTGCGTTAATGTATGCGGGGTTAGTTTTGATGATATTAACCCTAGTGGTTAATATTGCTGCTGATTATATTGTCAGTCAAGTCCGCGCTAAGTATTAAATCAAGAAAGATGGAAGATAAAGGATTAAGTCTGAAAAAAAAGCCCACCGCACCCCGCTCCCTCTTTGATAGCTTCTGGACCGGTGTTGCTTCTTTATGTATGATTATCACCCTCATTCCCTTATTTGCGGTGTTATTCTTTGTTACTGCTCAAGGGTTTGCTCAAATTAATTTGGATCTGTTTACCCAGTTACCCCCTCCTCCTGGACTTAAGGATGGAGGGATTGCCAACGCTATTATTGGAACGTTGCTAACCGTAGCTATTGCTACTGCTATTTCTGTTCCCTTTGGGGTGTTAGCTGCGGTGTACCTCTCGGAGTTTAGTAGTGATAATCAAATTGCTAAATGGGTGAGGTTTGCCACTAATGTATTGAGTGGGGTTCCGTCGATTATTGCCGGGGTCTTTGCCTATGGTTTATTAGTAGCTACGGGGATAGTGGGATTTTCTGCCATTGCCGGGGGTGTGGCCTTGTCGGTGCTAATGTTACCCACCATTATTAGAACGACGGATGAAGCCTTACAAATTGTTCCCCAGGATGTGCGTTGGGCGGCCTTTGGCATTGGGGCCTATAATTATCAAACAGTGTTAAAAGTAGTGCTACCAGCAGCAATTCCCTCTATTTTAACGGGTGTGACCTTAGCGATCGCCCGTGCAGCAGGAGAAACTGCTCCCCTTATTTTTACAGCATTATATTCCAATTTTTGGCCCAGTCCCCCACCCAAAGGACTCCTCGAACCCATTGCTACCCTATCGGTATTGGTGTATAACTATGCCATTGTACCCTTTAAACCGCAACAGGAATTAGCTTGGGCCGGTTCATTAATTTTAGTTTTATTGGTATTAGTTACCAGTGTAACGGCTCGTTTAGCCACTCTTCAGAAAACCTATTAGGAATGGAGAAGGTCGAATGGATAATGGAGAATGGATAATGGATAATGATTGAGATAATTCATTTTGATTTCTTCTTAATTTCTAACTAGCAAAACAGGATTAAATTATGATGGAAAATATGGAAAAAGATAGCATTCCAGCAGAAAGCTTAGAGACGGTTTTTTCTCTGGATCATGTTGATATTTATTATGGTGACTATCGGGCGGTGCGAGATGTTACTTTTACCATTCCTAAAAATAAGGTAACAGCCTTTATTGGCCCATCTGGTTGTGGAAAAAGTACCATTTTACGCTGTTTAAATCGACTCAATGATTTGATCGAAGTCTTTCATTTAGATGGAAAAATTTGCTATCACGGACAGGATCTTTATGCTTCTGATATCGATCCCATTGAAGTGAGAAAACGCATCGGCATGGTGTTTCAAAAACCCAATCCTTTCCCAAAAACCATCTATGATAATATCGCCTATGGAGCTAGGGTAAATAACTATCAAGGGGACTTAGATGAGTTAGTAGAAACCTCCTTAAAACGAGCCGTTTTATGGGATGAAGTCAAGGATAAATTAGGGGAAAGTGGTTTTTCCTTATCCGGGGGACAACAACAAAGATTGTGTATTGCCAGAACCGTTGCTGCTCAACCGGAAGTGGTTTTGATGGACGAACCTTGTTCAGCTTTAGACCCAATTTCTACCCTAAAAATTGAAGAATTAATGCACGAATTGAAAGAAAATTATACCATTGTAATTGTTACCCATAATATGCAGCAAGCAACCAGGGTAGCAGATTACACCGCCTTTTTTAACGCAGAAGCCACCGATAAAGGCAGTAAGGTTGGTTTTCTGGTGGAATACGATCAAACCGAAACAATTTTTGGTAATCCCAGTCACCAGGATACTAAAGATTATGTAAGTGGACGTTTTGGTTAAATTTTTGCTATTTGCTGTTCTTTTATGATTGAGGTTAAAAGGAAAAAAATGATGACCGATGTAGCAACAGAAACCGTTTTAAGAACTGAAAATCTTAATGTTTTCTATGGTTCAACTTTAGCAGTTCGAGACGTGACTTTAGATATTCCTCAGAATAAAGTTGTCGCCTTCATTGGACCGTCTGGATGCGGAAAAAGTACCGTTTTACGCTGTTTTAATCGCATGAATGATCTCATTCCTAGTGCCAGAATCGATGGGATGATTACTTATCATGGCAACGATATTTATGCCAAAAAAGTCGATCCCGTAGACCTACGCTGTCGCATTGGCATGGTATTTCAAAAACCCAATCCTTTTCCCAAATCTATTTATGAAAATATTGCCTTTGGTGCCAGATTAAATGGCTTTCAAGGAGACATGGCCGAGTTAGTAGAAACCTCTCTCAGAAAAGCATCGGTTTGGGATGAAACCAAAGATAAATTACATCAAAGTGGGTTAGCCTTATCAGGGGGACAACAACAAAGATTGTGTATTGCTCGCACCATTGCTGTTAAACCCGATGTTATTTTAATGGATGAACCTTGTGCTGCATTGGACCCTATTTCTACCCTAAAAATTGAAGAATTAATCCACGAACTAAAAAAAGATTATACCATTGTCATTGTTACCCACAATATGCAGCAAGCCTCACGGGTCTCTGACTTAACCGCCTTTTACAACGCAGAAGCCACCGATAAAGGGGGGAAAGTGGGTTATTTAGTAGAATACGATGATACGAAAGTCGTGTTCCAAAACCCAGCCGAAGAAACCACTAGAGACTACGTAAGCGGGCGTTTTGGGTAAAAAGAGGGAACTAATCTCAGACCTTTAACTTCCTTGTCTTGTAGAGATTTAAAAACTCCCGCACATGACGGCAATCTAAAAAACAGTTAAAATCATTAACTAATTTTAAAATTGCTGATTTTATATTTATGCTTTCCTTACTATCATCACTATTGGTCGCACAAACCGCCTCCTATCCCCTAACCTATCGGGAACGGAACCCTCAGTTTATCACTCAACCCCAACAAATACGCCCTTTACCCGGCAAACTGAATGACGTTTTAGTTTTTAATAGCAACAGTCCCGAAGTCGTCTCCACAGAAGGCGTTCTCTTATCGACCTTTCCCCCTAACAGCAAACGTCATCCCCAGGCACACCTTAATCATCCCATCCAAGGTCGATTTGATGTGTTTACCCATCATATTTCTCGACCGTCTCAAGGGAAGAAAACGCTGTATCAAGGGCTATTAGTACATAATCCCACCTCAGAGACAGTGGTGGTCAATGTTCTCCAAGGAGCCAGTTATCTCAACTCTTCTGATGCGCCTTTTATTAATCTTCCCTCTATTGTTGAAGATCCTTCAGGGCGAGTTTTTTCCGGTCCAGGTTCTCGTTTAATGGGAGATATTCTACGAGGGGTTAATCAAAAAGAATTATCCCGTCGTTTAGTCATCCCTCCTTACCAAAGTCGGATGCTATTTACCCTTCCTATCCAACCCAGTAGCGCACGTTCAACGTTTTTACGGGTTTATAGTAATGGTTCGATCTATATGGCTAATTTAGCCCTTTATGAAGTCCCCCAAAAAATTAAATCCATCGAAGACGATCAAGAGAAAGTCAGTATTACCTATCGAGAACCCACCCTTAACGAATGGCGACATCTAGTAACCAAAGGAGGCTTAATTTACCCCAGAGATTTAGCCCCAACCCCCCTAGATGTGGATTATGGAGACAAAACCATTTATGGCCGGGTGGCAGGGGTTTCCGTTGGTTCAGAATGGCAAGCAAGACTCAGTGATGGGCCAGGAAAACCCTATCTTAGTATTCCTAATCGCGGTGGAGCTTTCTCTTATCCTCTGAGTACCGTTACCACAGGAACCCACGGAACCAGACAAATCCAAAGCGCGCCGATGTTAGTCCGTTATCCAGATACAGCCTATAAAGCTCACGGTAATTATGGGGTGCATTATAGTTTAGGAATGCCTCTGGTGAATAACACCAACAGACGACAAACCGTTGTGGTGAGTTTACAAACCCCCTTTAAGAAAAATCAATACGCCGATCGCTTGATTTTTTCCCGTCGTCCTCAAGGTCAGGTATTCTTTAGAGGAACGGTTCAAGTGAGTTATAAAGATAAAGCGGGTGAGACTCAAGAACGTTTCTTTCACCTAGTGCAACGACAAGGACAAAAAGGGGAACCATTGGTTAGACTGAATTTAGAACCAGGAGAACAGCGTCTGGTTAATGTGGATTTCTTGTATCCGCCTGATGCGACCCCTCCTCAAGTTTTAACCGTGGAAACCTTGCAATTATTTTATGGCAATCTCCGCTAAGGGTAAGGTTGAAGGAGAACAGTGCAGGGTATAATTTAGGGGTGGACTGATAAACTCAGTCCTTATCAGTCTTTACGTTAAATATTTATTCTCATGACTTCAGACTCTGCGTCCCCCAAGGGTTCTCAAATCTCCTTTTCTATGGATGACTTTACCCAGGCCCTTAATAAGTACGATTATAAATGTGAAAAGGGGCAAGTGATTCGGGGGAAAGTCATTCAACATACCGATGATGGAGCTTATGTTGATATTGGTGGTAAATCGGCTGGTTATGTTCCCATGAATGAAGTTGATTTACAATCTAACCCCAATCTTGAAGAAATTTTACCCCTTGAAGAAGAAAGCCAATTTTTAGTGATCAGCGAACAAAATGCAGAGGGACAAGTTAGGTTGTCTCGCCGTCAACTACAATTAAAAGAGGCTTGGGAGAATGTAGAAGACATCGCTGAAAAGGGTCATTCTGTGCAAATGCGGGTGACAAGAACCAATAAAGGGGGTGTGGTTGGTGAAGTAGAAGGGTTGCAAGGATTTATTCCTCGATCGCATCTCATGGAAAAAGAGGATCTCAATGCTTTAGTGGGACAATTACTAACCGCTACCTTTTTAGAAGTTAATCAAAATACCAATAAATTAGTTTTATCCCAACGTCGGGCGATCGCAGCAGCGAGAATGGATAAACTAGAAGTGGGTCAATTAGTGACGGGTAAAGTTTCCAGAATTCAACCTTACGGCATTTTTGTGGACTTTGAAGGGGTTTCTGGACTGTTACATATTACTCAAGTGAGTGGTTCTCGCGTAGATGATTTGAACCATTTGTTTAAATATAATCAAGACGTTAAAGTAATGATTTTGAGTATTGATGAATATAAAAATCGTATTGCTTTATCTACTAAAATTTTAGAAAATTATCCTGGGGAACTAATTGAAAAGTTTGATGAAGTGATGAATACCGCTGATGCAAGGGTAGAACAAGCTAGGGAGAAAATGCAACAAGAAGAATAAAATTAGCACTTTTATCCCCTTTTCTCAGGGAGATGAGGGGTTTGATTCTGTTCCTGAAAATCTACCCAATCTTACCTAATCTTGTTCATCTCAGCAGCAAAAATTAACAAATATCTTAGTGAACGACAACAAAGTGTTGATGAGTCAGTACAAGATTAGGATCGAGATTCGCCAACTGGGTTGCTGCTGCTACCCCATTGCCATCGCTATCAAAGAATAAGTCGCCGTTGGTGTTATTGTAAATCAAGCGGTGGGCATCGGTAGAGGCAGCAGATCCCAAGGTAAACTGAGTGCTATCAAGTAGTCCCAGTGGTAAATTGAAACCATTGGCAGTCAGTTCAATAACATCATCACCCACAGTAAAGTCAGTAATGGTGTCGATGCCGACAGTTGGGTTATAAAAGGAGAAGCGATCGCTTCCCGCACCACCAGTGAGCATATCCTCTCCATCACCACCTTCGAGTTTATTATCGAAAGCATTTCCAGTCAGAGTGTCATTATTACTTCCACCAATGAGATTTTCAATGTTAGTTAAGGTTTCTACAAAACCTGAGTTTGAATCCAAGACGGCATTACCTTGAGATAAATCAAGTATCCACTTTTCGCTACTATAGCTAAAGTCGACTGTATCAATCCCTTCACCTCCATCAAGACTATCTAAACCTCGTCCACCATCTAGAATATCGTCTCCGGTGCCTCCGATGAGGGTATCTTTATCGTCACCCCCACTCAGAGTATCATCACCAGCACCTCCACTTAAAGAATCATTGCCGGCATTGCCGTGCAGTTGATTAGCACCATTATCACCAATTAAGGTGTCGTTACCACTACCTGCGACGAGATTTTCAATGTTAGTTAAAGTTTCTATCCAACCTGAGTTTAAAATGGCTTGGTTTTGCGATAAATCCAGTGTCCAAGCTGAACTACTGTAGCTAAAGTCGGCGGTGTCTATCCCCTCTCCACCATCAAGAGAATCTAACCCACTACCTCCATCAAGGGTATCGTTTCCGGCATTGCCGATGAGGGTATCGTTGCCACTACCGCCAGAGATGGAGTCATTTCCCGCACCTCCAGTGAGGGTATTGTCACCAGAGTCTCCATTAATAGTCTGGTTTTCTGCACCCACGAAGATAATGTCAACCGCTTCATTAAAGGTGCCACCGATGGTATTAATAGTCGCTAACTGCTGAGAACCGAACAATAAAGTACCATTATTGAAAGAAAACTGCTCCGTGCCAAATCCTGCTCTCTCAATGGAAATTTTATCTTTTGAGACTTCAAAATCAGTAATTGTATCGATTCCATCGGATGGAGCGTTGAAAATAAAGGTATCGTTACCCTCACCCCCACTCAGAGTATCATCACCAGCACCTCCACTTAAAGAATCATTGCCGGCATTGCCGTGCAGTTGATTAGCACCATTATCACCAATTAAGGTGTCGTTACCACTACCTGCGATGAGATTTTCAATGTTAGTTAAAGTTTCTATCCAACCTGAGTTTAAAATGGCTTGGTTTTGCGATAAATCCAGTTTCCAGGCTGAACTACTGTAGCTAAAATCGGCGGTGTCTATCCCCTCTCCACCATCAAGAGAATCTAACCCAGTACCTCCATCAAGGGTATCATTGCCTGAACCTCCAGTTAGGGTATCATTACCTGAACCTCCATCGATAGAGTCATCTCCTGCTCCACCTTCGAGTTGATTAGCAAAATCATCCCCAATTAAGGTATCGTTACCACCACCAGCAATGAGACTTTCAATGTTAGTTAAGGTTTCTATCCAACTTGAGCTTAAAATAGCTTGGCCTTGGGATAAATCCAGGGTCCAGGATGAGCTACTATCCCTAAAATCGGCGGTATCAGTGCCATCACCACCATCAAGAGAATCTAAACCAGTACCACCATTAAGGGTATCATTGCCTGAACCTCCAGTTAGGGTATCATTGCCTGAACCTCCATCCATCCAATCTCTTCCCGCCGAACCCACTAGCTCATCATTACCACCTAGTCCAGAGAGTAAGTCTGTGTCGTTTTCTCCACCCATCGTTCGATTGGAGAAGTTTGCATAAAGCTTGTCTTGTCCTTGGCTGCCAATGATAACATCAGAACCCAAACCTCCCAAAAGTATCCCTTCCCCTTCGATGAGGTCATCTCCTGAGCCACCGTTCAACAGGTTCGATTCTCCCTCGAAATCAATTAAATGATCATTTCCTTCTCCACCATAAAGCTCATCTCTATCATCTCCACCATACAATACGTCATTTCCTTCATTCCCATAAAGGCGATCGCGACCGGCTTCACCAAAAATGGTGTCATCTCCTTCATTCCCATAGATAAAGTGTAAATTGAAGCCATTATTCTCTTGCCAGTCTTGAATGAGATCATCACCACCCAAGGCTTTGAATTCTAGTTGTTGGACACCAATGGCACTGTAATGTTCTGGGAAAAGTAAGAGATCATCATCGGACTCGGTTGCTGGCTCAAAATGCGCTCGTTTCCAAATGTCTTCCCTACTCAAGATATGATTTTGACTATCTGTCAATTGAAAGTTACGACGCTGTAAATCGGTATAGTAATTCGAGAAAACTAATGAGAGGTTGTAGTAGATTGAAGGGGAATAAGAATGGGGGACATCAGGGCCTTGAACCACCAGATTATCACCGTCACGCATGAAGGTGACTTGTTCGTCATACAAATCAAAATTTGCTTCAATGGTGTCAAGCTTTTCATCGATGGAAAATGTATCAATAACTTTTATCCCTACGGCGTCATCATGAAACGAAATCCAGTCCGCACCATTTCCTGTAATGATGGCATCATAATCATTTCCTCCGATCGTAAATCTGTCGTCTCCATTCCCACCATTGAATGTGGTAGTGTCACTGCTTGGGGCAAATGATGGTCTGTAAACATCATGAAGTTTGTCGTTTCCATCTCCACCTTCAAGAACATCACCATAAGAGACAGCATGAAGCGTATCATTTCCCCCATCCCCGAAAACCCAAGTGGGACTACCTGTAGCTGCGGTAAGTTCGTCATCCTCATCTGTTCCAGCAATTATCCCTTCTTCTGACAAATAAGCTTGATTCTCATCATCTACTCCCAATTCATACACAGCACCCTCAACGTCAATTAAGCTGATATGACGACGAGATTCATTCTGAAGGAAGTATGAAAGCCGAATCTGTGCAACACCCTCTCTATCTGGTTGATAGAACAGAATCAGATCATCTCCAGAAACATCCAATCCGATGTCATGACGGGAGACATTAAACAGCAAGAAATCTTGAGTCAGAGCATTGTCTGTATTGATAATTTCCTTAAAACCAGTATCTGTTTTCTCAATAATATAGGTATCGCTGCCAGCACCTCCGACGAAAACGTCGTTACCAGCATATCCACGAATCAGGTTATCAGTTTCGTCTCCTATGATCGAATCATTGAATTCTGTTCCTTCCCCAATCAGAATCATCTGGTTTGGAAGGTAACGCTTGAAAAGAAATTTCCCGCTAAGATTATGACCAGATACACTTTGCTCTTCTAGATCAAATCGAAAACGAATATCTCTATTCTCGATGTTTTTTTCAATCCCTTGGTGTGCTTCTGGTAGATAGCGTGCAACGAAGCGACCATCAAAATCATTCCAATCATCAAGATCCTTGAGAAATTGTGGAATTAGGAGAAACCCATCTTTTGTATAGAAATTGTAGAAAACACCGGTATGCTCTCCTGTATCCGAGTTGAATAAGTCTTTCAACCAAACAGTGGCTAACTTGCCGTTACCATTGTTCAGTTGTAGCTTGACCCCTTTGCGGTTATCGCTCAAGGTAGGTGCCAAGATTTGATTGGTAGTGTAATCTAAGACAATAGTACCAGTTTCGCCTGGCTCATCATAAATCCAGAGTTGCCCGCCCTTATTGTACTCTCTCATAAGACGGAAAGTATCGTGGCCTTTACCCCCATGCCCTCCTGTCCCGATGTGCATTTCCAGAACATCGTCGCCATCATAACCATAAAGACGATCTTGACCCCCCCCTGCACCGTCAAGGTAATTAACTCCATTTGTGCCATGTAGTTTGTCCCCATAGGAGGGATTACCGATCGCATTTTCAAAACCATAAGCCCTAAAACCACCTGAAGAACCTGTTTTATAGTAACCAGATGGATCTGGGGTACTTTGTGCGGTTGATAAACGTCCATCTAAATAGACAGTACCGTAGGTTTTGCCTAAAAGAACGATGGTGTCTACTCCTTCACCCCCATGATATTGACTTGCACCCCTCGAAAAGCTCTCAGCAAGGACAAATGAGTCATCTTTATTCCCACCCCTTATGTTTCTGAGTCCTTCTTCTACGATGAATGTATTTCGATTGTTTAATCGTCCTCTTATGGTGTCATTGCCGCGTCCAGATTTGAAATAAGATATCTTGTCAGCAGAGATAGACCAAGAGACACGTTCTCGCATACCCCATTCATTAGAATTAGAGGAATCAGCGATTATTGTGTCATCAATCCCCCAAATTTTAGTAGCCTCATAGACACCGGTACTAGGGTTTTTCTCTACTTCAACTGTGCCACCATTACTATAAAAGACCTCTCGCACACCACTGTGATAAAGGCCCTCTGGATTATTGGGATCGATGAGACCTTCTGCCCATTCTCTAAAGATTCTAGTATATTCTTCACGATAGAGATTACTAGCTTCTTCTTCTTGTGCTTCATCAATTCTCGCCTGTATGTGTTGAGGAATCTCTCCCCCCCAAAAAAGTTGCCAGCCTACCTCCAACTCTTCAAGGGGTGACAATTCGATATACTTCTTTATGTCCTGAACTTGGCGAACCGCGTTATAAATTTGACCTCCAATTGCGATCGCCGCAGCAGCAACAGCACCAATGAGAGCCGTGGCTGGATTTGTTGTTAGGGCGACTGCTACCCCAGTGGCAATGCCGGTGGCAGCACCGGTAACGGCAAGAGAGCCATTAACAATTAAGTCTTGTCTTTGGTCAGGATCATCTGTTGAGCTAAGTTGGGAGAAGGCATCGTAGGCACTGTAAATGTCAAAACCAGCCGATAGCACCCCAACTACCGCACCGGCTTTAGCCAGTCCCTTACCAATGTTGCGAGCAAGTTTTCCTGTTTTTGAGGTGGATGTTGCCCAATTTTTCGCCAAAGACTGTCCGGCTTTAACCCCTAATTCAGTTCCTACTTCAAGACTGATACCACTGATCTCGATCGCAAAATTGAGATCCATTTCCGCTCTTTGTTCGGGAGTCAAGTTCTCGTCATCACGGTTTTGGAAATAGTTTTTAATACTAATAGCACTTTGTATATAACCGATGCCACTGGAAACCGAGTCAATACCATTAGCAATACTATCGAGTTTTTGATTTCGCTGTATTGTCGACAAAGATGGCACACGGGATAAGTTCTTGGAGAGTTGATCATCAATGGTGAAAGTGAAAGTATCTTCATCAAGGGTGACATGAGTTTTAACGAGTTCTAAAGCACCTAAAGCTTGATAAGTTAAGGCTCGATTGGAGCTTCTTGTATTAGTAACAGCCAGAAGTTTAGTGGTATTGCCATCTATCTTTAAACGTTGGTGTAAAAACTTTACAGCATCCTGCTGTCCATTTGTATTATTGTCAACTCCTTGTTTCAAATAGTCATATAAAGCGGTAGGCTGGAAAACCATGCCTTTTCTAACATCAGCATTGCTCAGATCAACGGTTCCATCAAGGGGTCGCCCATCCACTGTTGCGCCCATGTCATAGAGGGTTTGATAAGATATTTCCACCCCATCGATGTTCACCGTTCCCTTCTCTGCAAGACGTTCTCGTTCGGTTCGGAAGTCGTCCGTTGTCAAGAAATTCTCTAAACCTTTGACCGTAGAATTATTGGCAAGATTGGTGGTATTCAATTCATAGGTATCAAAGGAATATTCACTACTATCAGGATCTCCACTATACTGATTCCATAAGTCACCAGACCAATTACCCTCTGTACTTGTCTGTTGAAAATGGGCTTGAATTTTCTCTTTTAAGGCGATCGCTCCCTCACCAGGGGTGTCGGCCGATACATTGATCTCTCCTACGTTCGGATCGTAGAAGTAATAATGAGTCCGCCCGTCAATGGTCTTTTTCCCGACTCCCATTGAATGGTTGGCAGTGACTAACTGAAAGAAGGCATTTCCTTGACGATTGGATAAGTCATTAATAATTTCAGCAAGGGTTTTATTTTGCTTGGGTCCCAATAGTGAACCGCTTGGGTCAACATCATTGAAACTATGGGCTAAATCTTGCACACGATTCTGAAAATAGAGGCTTTGCCCCACTTCTTGTGATGAAATCCCCTCCCCTTCGCTAGATTTTCCTAAAATTTGGGCATGGGTGACAAGACCTTTCAGAAATTTCTTTTTTAAACTGGAGTCACTTCCCCCTGCCAACATGGAAAGATACGCCAATCCCACTGCCCTACTTTGTTGATTGTCTAAGCCAACATACAAAGATTGTTGATAGTTAGGAGCGAAGCCCAAGGAGGTTTTTGCCGTGTCTTTGATAAAAGAGTCCCAATTCTCTAATCGGTCATTTAGGGCTTGAATACTCTCTGTGTCACTCAGATCAACGTTTTCCAGTGCTGCCATGCGGCGAATCCCTTTCACTTTCTCGAAGAAAGCTCCAAAAGCCCCATCATCTTTGCGTAAACGTGCCAGTTCTCTTCGGTAGTTACTGCTGGATTCCTTAACCCCTAACAGTCTGGCTAAAAGGGTTTTTTGAGTATCTGTTAAACTGACATCCTTGGGGTTTTCACGAACAGCATTAACTAGATTATTGTTGAGGTCACTAATGCCAATTTTTTGACTAAAACTGACCGTCCTTAGATTCTTTTGATATTTATCAGCTGTCCCCAAAGATGAATGTAAGGTTTCTCGTTGGAAATGTTTTTCAATATATTCTATTCTATGATTCTTGAGTTTTTTTCGAGTATCTTCATCAACCAAAGATCCAAGTTGATTTTTGACTTTTTCAATATCAAAATTATTTTCAAAAAACAGATCGACTAGCTTTTTTTCTTGAGCAGCCAACTCATTTGAAGCTAGCATAATTGGATCGCCATCTTCATCTTTGAGATTAAAAACATCTCTAATATTGCCATCTTTTTCAATGCCAAGTAAATTCTTTAGAATAAGGTGTTTATCATCATCAGAGATTACATCGCTTAACTTGAACTCTCGTATTAAATAACTCTCGATTTTAGTTGATTCGATATTAGTATCAGCAGCGATAATAAACTGTTGACCTAGTAAATTGAGATAGTTATTTAAGGCTTGCCAGTCTTGTCGATTCTTCTGATTGTCATTCGGTGATTTAGGATGATAGCCGATAATATCTATTGTGTTACTTGTTGTACTACCGTTACTATCCTTTAAGGCAAATTGAGCTTTTACCGGACGACGGGTTACATCAGATAGATCAACTTTTTCAACACTGCCATCGACCAAGGAAACTTTATCTTCGTTGTAAAGAAAAGCGGCAGTTTCCTGACCGCCAAAACCATAACCCACATAGTCGGGAGATCCCTCAGCTGTCTTAGGATAAGCGATTTTCCATGCTCCGTCATTATTAGCGCCATTAAGCTTTTTTTGAACTTCCTTTAATGCGTCGATCCCTGGATGGTCTTTCCCTAAATCATCCGTTGAAATATCTTTGAGTTTTTCTGTGACCTCGTTAAATCGCTGAGATAGTCCCTGTAGAAAAATTATATAGTTATTGTATTTCTTCTTTCCATATTCTGAGTAGTTTGCCTGATTGCGTGCATAATGTTCCTGAAGTTCCCTTATACGTCCATCAACTATAGATTTTTGAGCATCAAAATTTTTTCCCTGAACAATATCAATGGAATTCAGCTTTAAGTCAGCTGAAAGTAGTTCTGCTGATTGTTTTATCTTTAGTGTTAAGAGTCTATCTGATTCAGTTGCGCTTCGTATGGTTTTCAAAGTTTGATACCCATCTAGAACAGTTTGACGCCCTGCAAATGGATTTTTGTCCCGTTTGCCCATCACTTCAAGTACCGTCATTACATCTGCTTGGGAATTAATAATGGTATTGGCGATGGCCTGATAATGATTGTCTTCAAGGTTTCTATGACCCAGAGTACGAATATTAAATACGCCGCTCTTGAGAGTGCTATCGCCTTTGCTAATGGTGGAAACAACTGGCAGGTGATCGCTGACTTGTCCTTGAGCTTCAACTACTGCGGTCGCTTTTTTGATAATTTCCTGCTTAAGTTTATTTTTATTTTCTTGAGTTAAATTATTGTATCCAAGTGATTCTAATTTTTTGTTGACGGCTGCTTCAAGACCAGCGTCATCTACTTCAATCAAATTATTAATAGTGACCTCAACATCCCGACCATCTATTTTTACAGTGGTTGTTACATCTATTTCATGAACTTTCGTGTCTTCAAATCTCCACCCACCAGCTTGACTCTGGTTAGTAAGGAAAACTTTATCATAGGGTTGAGCGCGATGAAATTCTCCTCTAAAATCGATGTCATTAAACTGATCAGAAAGAATAATATCCCCCGAACTCAAGGAAGGACGAGCTTGGATATTAGAAATTGTTTGACCTACAATTTCTCGTGATGCAGAATTTACTACTTCTCTTTCTGCGTCGCTCAATTGATCCTGAAGACGATACTTGGGCCCTTCTTCACTAGAACAACGACAAACGTGCATATGGTTGGTAGTGATACCAAAGTCGGTCATCTTTTGGTGTAAGGTTTGGGCATCGAGTTGGGAATATTTACTCGGAACAAAGACAACTTCATTTGTGTTCAACATTCCCACAGTGCCGTGCATGGTTTCATCAAGAAATTTAAGTTGATATCCCCCATCTAAAAACTGTTCACGAGGCTTACTTAACTTATAGTTTTGCCGTTCATTACCGGAAGTATGAGCAGGATTTGGTTCTAAAATTAGACTACTTTGATTGGATTCTAAAATAGTTCCATCAGGAGCATAATAAGTTTCAGTAAGGGCATTGTCTCCCACTGTATAGGTTTGATTATTAGGATCATTGTTGGGGGAACTGTGAGCAAAAGTCTTAGCAGTCATACCATCAAGTTTGAGTCGTCCATCAACAAACTCTGGTGCTTGATTGAGGTATATGCTGTATCCATTTTCCAAGTCAACAACTCGATAAGTTACTTTGCCATCCACCTCGAATTGGTAAGAGACGAGATTGCCTTCTTTCTGAAGCAATGTATAGCGAGGATCATTATCAGCTTTATTTTTTAGGATATTAAGAACATCTTCAACCCCACCTGTGAGGGGTTCTGTCCCTGTATAACCTAGCAATAAGCGATTAATAAACCGATCATATTCAGTGTCATTATTACCATCATCATCCACAATGGTGATTACACCTTGATAATCGGCAATGTTTGCATTCTCAGGATTAGATAATTCAACAAAGAATTGTTCCACATCTTCAACATATAGATCATCTTTGATTTCTACTTGATAGGTTTTAGTTACTTCGCCGGGGTTAAAGATAATAGTTTGATTTTCGATACTGATATAATCAGTGGGTTCAGTAGCAGTATCATTAAAGGTATTCAGTGTAACTTTAACTTCTTCAGTGCTAGGAGAAGAAAGAGTGATAGTTAATTCTACAGTTTGCTCCCCTTCATTGAGAGTCAAATTATTGATACTTAAAGAAAGACTGGAATTATTATTTTCAAGGGTATTGATTTGCTGCTCGATCGCAATTTCTTCACCGTCTAAAGTAATCGTTTTTGTATCATCTTCTGCTTTTAGTGCTGCTAAGGTTTCTGTACTTATTCCTTCTCCTAAAACCAACTTTGCAAAAATGTCTCCTTCATCCCCTGCACTGTCTTCTAGGTTAATTTGAGCATCAATAAAATGACCGATTTCTTCAATTAAAACAGTAGCTATAAAGTCAGGATTATGAGCATTTTCTTCTAAAAAACGTTCATTGAGATAAATTTCATTTCTTTGGGCAGAATAGGCTCCATTGGTTACTCCTAGCACCTCATCAGATAAAATTCTAATCTCTGGAATCTCATTAAAATAGCCTTGAGCAAAGGCACTAAACAACTGATTGGCCACTTGTTGATTATAATTCGTACCAAAAGCGGCCTCAAGTGATGTCGGATAATCAAAAACGCTATCCAAATATTGATAAGTTAGGGATAAGGCATCCTGAATGATACCACTGTAAATATGTGTGTTACCAAGATTCCTAGCGAGCATAAGTAATTTTTCCTGACCATTAATAATGAAAGCTCGACTGAATAGCCCTTGAACATAATCGTATTTGAACTCTCCATCAAATCTTAGTCAGAACTCACGCTCTAGATTGCAAAAAAAGTCTTAAGAATTCTCCAAAAAACCCAAATCCTACCGCTAGAATGAAAACAACTTCGCCTTGTTTATTCGCAGCATTTTAAGGAGAAATCATGACAGTATCTCGTCAAGAACAATATTTTAATTTAATCGATCAATTAATGCGTTGTCCCAATGGAGAAGAACCCAATGTATTAACTGCGAATAGTGAATTACTAGATCAGGGTTTTGTTGAATCTTTAGTACAAGTTTCTACTATGATGGCCCACGAAAATAACCCCGATGGGGCAAAATTTTTAATCCATGTTGCCCGTCAATTAGCTAAAGAATTAGGTTTATATCCTGAAGTTCCATCTAATCAACCTACTGTATCTTGAAAGGTAGCTAAATTATTGAATAGAAATCCCTCGAATTTAGGAGTGGGGGATTTTTTTTTCAAAAAAGGAGATTAGTTTTATATAATTATGTTCAAGAATATTCTCTCCATTTTTTTACAAGAAAATTGTCCATTGTGCGAAAGAGCAAGTAATGAAGAAATTTGTTTTTATTGTCAAAAACAATTAAAAAGTTGTCAATTAAAAGAACCGAAACAATTCTGGAAAGGAGACTTACCCTTATTTGTTTGGGGAGAATACGACGGAAAATTAAAACAAGCGATCGCAGCTTTAAAATACGATAAAAATCCCCAAATTGGAGAATTATTAGGAATTTGGTTAGGAGAAACCTGGCAAAAATATTCGTTAATTAATACGCAAAAACACCCCAGTATCATTCCTATTCCTCTGCATTCTAGCAAAGAAAAAAGTAGAGGATTTAATCAAGCAGATATCATTGCCAGAGGATTTTGTCAAGTAACAAAATACCCATTAATTACCAGAGGATTAAGAAGAATTCGTGCCACCCAAGCCATGTTTGGCTTGACCGTAGAAGAAAGAAAGCAAAATATTAAACAAGTCTTTCGAGTCGGAAAATCCTTCAACCCTTCCCAGCCAATTTTATTACTAGATGATATTTATACCACAGGAACAACAGTTAAGGAAGCCAGTCGGGTATTACGTCAACAAGGAGTAAAGGTATTAGGGGTGATTGCCCTTGCAACTCCCCGTCGAATTGTTTGATACAATGATCGAGGTTAAAGAAAAAACTCGAACAAAGGCAGGGGCCATGACAAGCGATCGCCTCATTTTTCGTCAAGACGTTATCGGTTCTCGCCGCTTCAGTAATTACTGGTGGGCGGTAGTGGCCAGCATTGGTGGAGTTGGCTTTTTTCTAGCAGGACTTTCCAGTTATTTACACACCAATCTTCTCATCGTCAGCGATACCTCAGACCTGATCTTTATCCCCCAAGGGGTTGCCCTACTCTTTTACGGTTTAATCGGTTCCCTGCTGGCATTGTATCAATGGTTGATGATTATTTTAGATGTGGGGGGAGGTTACAACGAATTTAATCAAAAAACCAACAAACTCACCGTTTTTCGTTGGGGGTTCCCTGGCAAAAACCGTCGAGTTGAAGTAACCTGTCCCCTCGAAGATGTACAAGCGGTTAGGGCCGAAATTCAAGAAGGGTTAAACACCAAACGTAAACTCTACATCAGGGTTAAACAAAGACGAGATATTCCCCTAACTCGCGTCGGTCAACCTATGTCCTTATCTCAACTGGAAAACGAAGGGGCCGAATTGGCGAGTTTTCTCGGTGTTCCCCTAGAAGGATTATAGAGGGTCTGCTCAAAACCTGTTGGTCTTTCCTTTAGTCAAGCAGAGGAAGAAGGAGCGCAACCATTCTTCCCCTGCCACCTCTGCACCCTCTGCTCCGGGAAAACCTCAACCAACTATTTTTGAGCGCACCCGATTATAGAGGCAGTGAGGAAGACTGAAGATAGCCTAGATTGGGCAAATTATCTGTTGGAATAAGCAAGGGAAGCGTTTTCGAGCTTAAACGAGCAGGAAGATCAAAAAAACATGAACGTTCAATCAATGATCAAAAACTTTGAAAAACGCGGGTTAATCACCGTCATTTGTCTTGTCTTATTGGCTGGGGTCATGCTAACAGGCTGTTCTAACTCCACAACCTACTCCGAAACAGGAGTTAATCCTAACAACAATCAACAAGTAAGTCAATTAAACATGGATAATTATCTGCCTAGATTAGAGGGTAATGCTGTCGTAGAAATGACCATTAACGGTTCCCCTGTCACCATCGAAATCAACGGAGAAAATGCCCCCATTACTGCCGGCAATTTTGTCGATTTGGTGGAAAGAGGGTTTTATAATGGGTTAATCTTTCATCGTGTGGTCAAAGATCCTCAACCTTTCGTTGCCCAAGGAGGAGATCCCCAAGGAACAGGAATGGGAGGCTTTGTTGATCCTGAAACAAAACAAGAAAGACGCATTCCCCTAGAAATTAAGCTAGAAGGGAATGAAATTCCCACCTATAGTCAAGCATTGGGACAACAGGGAAACCGTACCGCTATGTCTAAACCCGTGGTTCTCAAACACGAAAAAGGGGCGGTGGCCATGGCCCGTTCTGGAATGCCTGATTCTGCCTCTTCTCAATTCTATTTTGCCTTATCTGATTTAGACTTCCTCAACGGTGACTATGCTGTTTTTGGTAAAGTCACTCAGGGTATGAGTACCGTGGAAGAGATTAAACAAGGCGATCTCATTGAATCTGCTAAAGTGGTTTCCGGCTTAGAAAATCTACAGAAATAATTAAGGTTGATCTTAACCCAATAATAACGCTCTCGATGATAAATTTAAGTTAGAATCGAGAGCGATTGCTTTTATATTTAATTGAGTTCATGAGCTTCTAGGATTATGGCACAGGCAAAGGTTAAAGAAACAAAAATAAATCTTAAAGATCCTCAATATTATTTTAATCGTGAACTGAGTTGGTTAGAATTCAATCATCGAGTTTTGAATGAAGCTTTAGATGAACGCACCCCGTTATTAGAAAGACTAAAATTTGCTGCTATTTTTAGTTCTAATCTCGATGAATTTTTTATGGTAAGGGTGGCAGTTTTAAAACAACAAGTACAAGCAGAAGTTACTAAATTGAGTACAGATGGGCGAACCCCTTCCGAACAATTAATTGCCATTAGGGAACGACTTCTTCCTCTGGCCAAACAACAAGATCATCTCTTTGAATATACCCTAAGAAATCTCTTAATTACTCAAGGGATTTATTTAATTAATTATGTAGACTTAGATCAAGAACAACGCACCTATTTACACCAATATTTTGACGATAATATTTTTCCAGTATTAACTCCCCTCGCTGTCGATCCGTCTCATCCCTTTCCTTACATTTCCAATCTGAGTTTAAACTTAGGGGTTGTAGTTCGTGATCCTGACACAGACGAAGAACATTTTGCGCGAGTAAAAGTGCCTGGAGTTTTGCCTCGTTTTGTTCCCCTTCCCCCCGAATTACGGCATCAAGAGGACGATCAAACTGCTATTTGGACTGGAGTTCCTTTAGAACAAGTGATTGCCCATAATCTTGAGGCGTTATTTCCTGGAATGATTGTCCAAGAATGTCATCCTTTTCGGGTGACAAGAAATGCTGATTTATCCGTAGAAGAAGATGAAGCAGATGACCTACTTTTGGCCATCGAACAAGAGTTAAGAAAGCGACATATTGGTAAATCAGCCGTCCGTTTAGAACTTCATGCAGGGACTCCTGAACCTATTAGAAATCAACTCATAGAAGATTTGGAGCTAGAAGAAATTGATGTTTATGATATCGACGGTTTACTAGGATTAAAAGACTTATTTTACTTTATGTCTCTTCCCTGCCCAAACCTCAAAGATCAACCCTGGAGTGCAGTGATTCCTGCGCCATTACAACGGATAAAAGAGTTAGTTGATGGTAATGATGACGGTAAAATTCAACAAGAAGGAGAGGATATTTTTTCTCTGGTTCGTCAAGGGGATATTTTAGTTCACCATCCCTATCAATCTTTTAGTGCTTCTGTACAACAATTTATTACTCAAGCTGCTTATGATCCTGATGTTTTAACCATAAAAATGACCCTTTATCGAACATCAGGAGATTCCCCCATTGTTAACGCTTTAATTGCAGCAGCAGCGAATGGAAAACAAGTGGCTGTTTTAGTAGAATTAAAAGCCAGATTTGATGAGGAAAATAACATTATCTGGGCCCGTCGTTTAGAACAATCAGGGGTTCATGTGGTGTATGGATTAGTAGGATTAAAAACCCATACCAAAATCATTTTAGTTGTTCGCAAAGAAGGAAAAGAAATTCGTCGTTATGTTCATGTTGGCACAGGTAATTATAACCCCAAAACAGCAAAATTATACACCGATTTAGGATTATTGAGTTGTCGACAAGAACTAGGAGAAGATTTAACGGATTTATTCAATTTTTTAACCGGCTATTCCCGTCAAAAATCGTACCGTAAATTATTAGTCGCACCGGTTAATATGCGAGAGCGGATGGTAGGAATGATTAACAGAGAAGCAGAACATTGTCGCAATGGAGGAAGCGGTCGGATTGTTGCTAAAATGAACTCTTTAGTTGATCCTCAAATCATTAAAACCCTTTATCAAGCTTCCCAAGCAGGGGTTAAAATTGACTTAATTGTACGGGGAATTTGTTGTTTAAGGCCTGGGATTGAAGGAGTCAGTGATAACATTAATGTTATTAGTATTATAGGGCGTTTCTTAGAACATTCCCGCATTTTTTACTTCCATAATGGAGGAGAGGAAGAGATTTATATCGGTAGTGCTGATTGGATGACTCGTAATCTTTCCCGTCGAGTGGAGGCCATTACCCCAGTGGAAGATCCTAAGATTGCTAAAGCGTTACAAGAAATATTAGGGGTGATGTTATCTGATAATCGTCAAGCTTGGGAATTACAGTCTGATGGGAATTATAAGCAACGTCATCCAGAGACAGAAAATCATGAGCAAAGTTCTCAAAAAACTTTTATGGCCATGGCCTTACAATCCTCTAAAGAATAGATTTTTCCTAATTGATAACTAGGAATTATTAATTAGGAAAATAAATTTTTGCAGATAAAATCCCGTAGGGGTTTAATACTATTAAACCTACCAACCCTACTGAACTGTCTATAATAATATTGTAACCTATTGATATTAAGGACTAGAAACAGTTGAAAACTCGACTAGCAATTTTAGGGGTTGGACGGTGGGGAACCCATTTAGTCCGAAATTTTTTGGCTCACCCCCAAGCAGAAATTGTAGCGATCGCTGATCCGATTACAGATAATTTAAAAACCATTGAGGAAAAATTTTCCCTTGATCAACAATCAATTTTATTAACATCAGATTGGGCAAGTTTAAAGCAACAAGTTGATTTAGATGCAATGGTGATCGTTACCCCAGCATCAACCCATTACCCTTTGATCAAAACAGCGTTAGAATCGGGTTATCACGTTTTAGCGGAAAAACCGTTAACCCTTGATCCCCAAGAGTGTCTAGAATTAACTCGTTTAGCTCAACAGCAACAACGACAGTTAATGATTGACCATACTTATTTGTTTCATCCTGTGGTTAATCAAGGACAGTCAATTGTTAAGCAAGGGGAATTAGGTCAACTGCGTTATGGTTATGCCACTCGCACCCATTTAGGCCCCATTCGTCAAGATGTCGATGCTCTTTGGGATTTAGCTATTCATGATATCAGTATTTTTAACCACTGGTTGGGTCAATCTCCTGAAAAAGTACAAGCTCAAGGACAAGTATGGCTACAACCGGAGAAACTTACCCCTCTCTCTCCCAATGGGTTAGGGGATATGGTCTGGTTAACCCTATATTATCCTAATGGGTTTGAGGTAAAAATTCATCTGTGTTGGTGTAATCCTGATAAACAGCGTCGCTTATGTCTGGTGGGAAGTCAAGGGACATTGATTTTTGATGAAATGTCTCAGGATGAACCCTTAACCCTACAACAGGGTTATGTACAACCTCAAGGAGAAAAGTTGATTCCCCAAGGACAAAATAAACAGATCATTTCTGTGCCGAAAGCTGAACCTCTCAAACAAGTTTGCGATCGCTTTCTGGAGAGCATTCAAACTAATCATCCTTGTTCGATTTCTTCTGGTATAATAGCAACTCAATTAGTGCAGATTCTGACTTGTTTAAGTCATTCTCTCCAAGAAAAAGGGAAAGTAATCACAGTTCCTTCTGTAGAGATCAATAATTAATTATTATGAGTAATGCCTCTATTTTAGTGGTGGAAGACGAAGCGAAACTGGCCCAGTTTATGGAATTAGAACTCAAATACGAAGGTTATGAGGTGACAGTGGCTAATGATGGCTTATTAGGGCTAACGAATGCCCGAGAAGCGGACTTTGACCTAATTTTATTGGACTGGATGTTACCCGGTATTTCAGGAGTCGAAATTTGTAAACGACTAAGACAAACGGGAAGTAAAGTCCCCATTATCTTAGTCACCGCCAAAGACGATATCAGCGATCGTGTGGCCGGTTTAGATGCGGGGGCTGATGATTATATTGTTAAACCCTTTAGTCTCGAAGAGTTACTCGCTAGGGTTAGAGCGAGTTTACGAAGAAACCAAGAAGATGAGAAGCCTGATTTATTACAATTTCTAGACCTTAGCTTAAATCGTGGCACCCGTGAAGTATTTCGTGGCGATCGCTTGATTGAACTGACGGCCAAAGAGTTTGACTTATTGGAGTATTTAATGTCTCATCCGAGACAAGTCTTAACTCGAGATCAGATTTTAGAAAGGGTATGGGGATACGATTTTATGGGAGATTCTAATATTATTGAAGTTTATGTCCGTTATTTGCGCTTAAAATTGGAAGCTCAACAGGAAAAACGACTGATTCAAACAGTTCGTAGTGTAGGTTATGTCTTGCGAGATTGAACGACTCAAAGTGCGGGGCTTCTCATAGGGTGGATGCTACGCAGTTTATACACTGGTCGGGTTTCATCCCTACCTAAAATTTGGAGATTTTTGATAGTATTTTTAGGTAGGGTCTTCACCCGACATTTTTGATAAATAAGTGTACTAATCATCATCTTTCGGGCTTTGACAAAAATGAAGCTTATAAAATTATCACGCCTCATGGCAAGTCATGGCATTACACTCTTATTGGGTGTTCTTCTCTGCTTTGGCGGTTTTCATACCTTATCTTCTCAAGCAACTCCCCTAGAAGAAGTGGCCCAAAATTCTGTTAGAATCACCCCCAATAGCTTTGTTGCTTCGGCTGTCGCTCGTACAGGACCGGCGGTGGTTCGCATCGATACAGAAGCAGTGGTGACTCGACAAATTGATCCCTTTTTTGATGATCCTTTCTTCCGTGACTTCTTTGGGCAACAACTTCCCCCCCAACAACAACGAATCAGTGGGCAGGGTTCAGGATTCATTGTTGATGACAGTGGCATTATTTTAACGAATGCTCATGTGGTCGATAATGCGGATAAGGTGACTGTTACCCTCAAAGATGGACGGACTTTTGATGGAGAAGTCAGAGGGACTGATGAAGTCACTGATTTGGCTGTTGTGGCCATTAACCCCGAAGGAGGTAGCTTACCGGTGGCCCCTTTGGGAGACTCTAACGGGTTACAGGTGGGAGATTGGGCCATCGCTGTGGGAAATCCTGTGGGATTAGATAATACGGTAACTTTGGGTATTATCAGTACCATTGGGCGTTCTGCGGCTAAAGTCGGCATTCCTGATAAACGGCTTGATTTTATCCAAACGGATGCGGCCATTAATCCTGGTAACTCTGGGGGACCTCTATTAAATGGGAAGGGAGAAGTGATTGGTATTAATACCGCTATTCGGCCCGATGCGATGGGGATTGGTTTTGCTATTCCCATCAATAAAGCCAAAGCGTTAGAAAAAATTCTCGCTTCGGGGCAAAAAGTTCCTCATCCTTATATTGGGGTGCAAATGGTTAATCTTACCCCTGAAGTGGCTAGAGAAAACAACCGTAACCCCAACTCTCCCCTTTTGATTCCTGAAGTGGATGGTATTTTAGTGGTGCAAGTGGTTCCCAATAGTCCAGCCGCTAGAGCAAAGTTGCGTCGTGGGGATGTGATTGTGGCGGTTAATAATCAAACGGTTAAAGATGGCACTGATCTCCAAAAAATTGTCGAAAATGCGGGGATTAATACCACTCTCAGACTGAAGTTGTATCGCGGCGATCGCTTATTGGAGTTGACGGTGAAAACGGAACAATTACAAGGGGTATCGTAATCTAAGTCTAATTATTCTGTTAGGTAGGGGTCAACGGCCGTTGACCCCTACTTATGTTAAGGTTTAAATAATAACAATAAAAAAAAACTTAAATTAGTTTTTCTTATAATTAATATTATATAATATTCTTTCAAGATAGTTTTTCGTGAAGCATATAGGAATCGTTATATGTCTCTTAT
>JBFRWG010000042.1:0-15182 GCA_051439445.1 Crocosphaera sp. | reverse complement strand
AAAATGCAACTCCCTAGTTAATAATTATTTGTAAAAAAGAAGGGCATCGAACCCCTCTTTTTTACCCGCCTATCATCCCGACACTGACCTACGGTACAGTGCGGGTTTTCTCGGCGGTAAGCTAAATTCTACATTCTAAATTCTACATTCAGAAAAACCTCCCCAAGATAGCTTGAGAAGGTTTAAAATGTTAAGATAGGGTTGGTTTACTTGTTATCAGTAACAGGGGCTAATTTTACATTTTTAGCTAATCCTACGAACTGTAATAATTGAATCGTCATCCAAGTAATATCAATTTCCCACCAAGCTAACCCATGACGCGCAGAATATTGATAAGCATGGTGATTATTGTGCCATCCTTCTCCAAAGGTTAATAATGCAACCCACCAACAGTTACGAGAATTATCATTAGATTCATGACTTTGATAACCGAATTTATGAGTTGCACTATTGACAAACCAAGTGAAGTGAAAAACCATTACTAAGCGAACAAAAATTCCCCAAATCACAAAAGACCATCCCCCTAAAGCATAAAGGATTAATCCCAGTACAATTTGAATAGGAATCATGAAATTTTGACAGAATTGATAGAAGGAATCTTCACTAATGTCTTTAGTGTAACGAGGGATATCATTATCAGCAGGAATTTTATGCAACATCCATCCCATGTGACTCCACCAAAACCCTTGGTTAGAATCATGGGGATCAGGTTCGGTATCGGAGTATTTGTGATGAATACGATGTAAACCGACCCACTGAATAGGACTCCCTTGACAGGCTAATGTTCCGCAGAAAACTAAGATATATTCTAGCCATTTGGGTGACTGAAAACTACGGTGAGAAACGAGACGATGAAACCCTAATGTAATACCTAATGCGCCGGTTAACCAATAAAGAAATAAGGTTACACCGATAGCTTGCCAACTGAAATTACTAGGCAAAAATGCCAATAAAGCCATCAGATGGATCGAAACCATATAAATAATAATTGTCCAATCATAGGGGAGTTTTTCAGAGGTAGCAACAGTCATGTAATAACCTAAAATGTGAACGTAATCAAACTAAATTCTTCTTGAGATAGTATCAACTTTTATGGGACAAAGATGTTAAAATTTAATATTGAATTCCGAATTAAGTTCCCAATTAAGCGACTCGAATCAGTCTTTGTTTGGTATAAATAAATGGGAAATCACTTCGCCTTTTTTTAATTAGTGACTATCAACAAGATGGAAGTTTGGGGTTGACAAGTGGACAATTTAATGCTCATACAAGAGGCAGAAAATGCCCTATTTCCGATTTTTTCGGAAATTGACCGTAAAGTCAAGCATAATCTCAATAAAACCTTAGCAGCCTTTCGTAATCACCGTCTAGGGGTTCATCATTTCGCCAGTGTGAGTGGTTATGGTCATGATGATCTTGGACGAGAAACCTTGGATCAGGTTTTAGCTGAGATCATGGCAGCCGAAGCGGCAATGGTTCGCATACAATTTGTATCAGGAACCCATGCGATCGCTTGTGCTTTGTTTGGGGTACTCCGTCCAGGGGACGAAATGTTAGCGGTGGCTGGTGCGCCTTACGATACCCTAGAAGAAGTCATCGGGTTGCGGGGCAGGGGTCAAGGTTCCTTAACAGATTTTAACATTAATTATCGGCAATTACACCTAACCGAAGAGGGAAAGATTGACTGGGAAGGGTTAAAAACGGCGATTCAACCCCAGACAAAATTAGTTTTCATTCAGCGTTCTTGTGGTTATTCTTGGCGTTCTAGTTTATCGATTTCAGAAATTCAAGACATCATTAAAATTGTCAAAGCACAAAATTCCAATACAGTCTGTTTTGTAGATAATTGTTATGGTGAATTGGTAGAAACGCAAGAACCCACTGCAGTTGGTGCTGATTTAATGGCGGGGTCTTTAATTAAAAATTTAGGGGGAACCATTGTTACCACAGGGGGTTATATTGCAGGCAAGAAAGCATTAGTAGAAGCAGCAGCTTGTCGTTTAACTTCTCCTGGGATTGGCAGTGAAGGAGGAGCAACTTTGAATCAAAATCGTTTATTGTTTCAAGGGTTATTTTTAGCCCCCCAAATGGTAGGAGAAGCCATTAAAGGAAGTCATTTAATTGCCTATGTTTTTGATAAATTAGGGTATGAAGTTAACCCGATACCGATGGTTCCTCGTCAGGATATTATTCAAGGGATTAAGTTAGGATCTCCTGAAAAATTAATGGCGTTTTGTCGGGTAATTCAAACCTATTCTCCTGTGGGATCTTATCTTGATCCAGTTCCTGCTAAAATGCCAGGATATGAGAGTAAATTAGTGATGGCCGGTGGTACCTTTATTGATGGAAGTACCTCGGAATTTTCGGCTGATGGACCGTTAAGAGAACCTTACATTGTTTTCTGTCAAGGAGGAACTCATTGGACTCATATTTCTTTGGCTTTAGAAGCAGCTATTAACGCAATTTCTGAGTCTGTAGGGGCTTAATAGTATTAAGTTCTCATATGAGAAAATTATCACTTATCTTTTTAATTTACATAGGAATCATTATGACTGATTTTAAACAATATGCACCGGCAACCCAACGCAACCGAGAACCCATTTTAGAGGTCTTATTAAGGGTACTTCCAGCATCAGGTGATATTCTAGAAATTTCCAGTGGAACAGGAGAACACTCTATCTTTTTTGCTCCTGCTTTTAGTCCTCGTCAATGGATACCATCTGATCCGAATCCGATAGCAAGGGATAGTATTGAAGCATGGCGAAAAGAGAGTTTAATTGATAATATTCATGCTCCGTTTGATATTAATGCACAAGATAATTGTTGGCAAGTTGAGCAAGAAAATCTCAATGTTACTACAATTATTAATATTAATATGATTCATATCTCTCCTTGGTCAGCTTGTCTAGGATTAATGAAAGGAGCTAACAGAATATTACCATCAGGAGGCATTTTATACTTGTATGGACCTTATAAACAACAGGGAAAACATACAGCAGTTAGTAATGAATCTTTTGATCAATCTTTACGCAGTCAAAACCCAGAATGGGGAGTCAGAAATTTAGAAGATGTTATCAAAGTGGCTGAAGACCAAGACTTAATTTTTCAAGAAAAAGTCGAAATGCCGGCAAATAATTTATCAGTTATTTTTAAAAAGAAATAAAAAAGCATTCAGTAGTGGTTTAAGCGATCGCTGAACTACAATCTATCACTTTATCAAGCTTTGGAAAATATAATCTTAAGCTGTAGGTAGTTGGTTTTTTAGTTCAGCGTTTATTTTTGTCCAGATACTTACGATGTTTTTTAAAGTCGCATTATCTTCTTATTTTTGCGTTTAAGTTCTTATCTTAAATGCCTAAACTTAGGTAGACAGTTTCCGATTTTTAGGTCAAAGTAAAAGTAAGGTTAAAGTCTTGAAATACCCGGAGAATATTACCATGTTACCTACTTTGCGAAACGGAGATAGTGGGGATGATGTTAGATTCCTCGAACAATTATTATCTTCAATTTTTTGGTTTAGCGAATTAAGACCTAACGGGCCATCTCTTATTACTACCAATGTTATCTTTGACGGTAAGTACGACAATCAGTGCGAAGAAATAGTCAGAGAATTTCAAACAAAGTATAATTCTACTTTTCCTTTTCCAGCACCAGATATAACAGTTGATGGAATAGTAGGTCCGCAAACTTGGAGAGCTTTAGGAGATGCAATTTTTAGATATACTTATATTTAATGTTGGTGTCAACTGACATCTTGTATCTCAGAAATAGAAACGGAAGTAGGAAGATTTTTTTCCATAATTCTTAAGTCAAGACTTTCTACTTCCAGATGTAGAAATAGGGTGAAAACCCCCGCTACAACTTTATTTTAGCGGTAAAAAATTAGTGGTAAATTAACAATTACCACTAATTTTTGTTTATGAATTCACACTTCTGACTTCGTTTAACCAGTGCATAATTTTCGGTAAATCTTCTGATTGTTTAAGTTCAATAGTTTAAATTTTTGAGTAATTGTAAGAACTCTTGAGGTTGTTTAACACTCATTAAAAGAGAATAAACTTCAACCGTTGGCACATAAAAAACTTGATTATATTCAGTGACAAATAAAAGAGCTTTTTCTCCATTCTTAAGTCTAAACAATCCTGATTGATAGCCAGGTAATCCAATTCCATTGGTTCGCCACCGAGGTTGATAAGGAGATGATTTATCTAAATTAATAACTTTAGCTTCATCAACAACCACAGAAGTTAAAGGAATATTCCGCCCATATAAATCTCCCGTAATGCTCAATTGTTGTTCATTAACTTGAAATTTAACTTGTTGGCATGAATAAGTAATAAACAGAGAAAGAAAAAATAAACGGGTATTATGGATTAATTCAATATAACCTTTTTCTAATTCCTTACCTTCCTTGATACGAAGGGTAAAATTATTAAGATACATTATTTTTTTAGGGTATTTAGAACATAATGAGAAAAACACCTGGGAGTCTTGCCGTGTTTCGACCCCAAGTGTTTTTCTGCTAACTCTCTCACACCACAAATAACCGATTAATTATCGATTTATAATAAGTTTAAAATCATCACTTTTGAGATTCAACAGATGAGGGACACTTTGATAACTGTCACAAAGAAATTCCCGTGAATCAGGATGCGCGAATTTAGAATTACTGAACCCTCAAGTTGGAGGATTGAAACGTAGATTTGAGTAAGTTTTATATAGGGCAAAGAACAAGAGAAAACAGTCAAAATTGCAATTAACGTCCTAATTTTTGAGAATAAGCAACCATTCCAGCACTCACAACTTGTCCATAGTTGTTGAGGCGATCTTGTTGTCCGTTGCGAGTAGGGGCAAAAAATGTATCGGTTAAACCCACAGAAGCAAATATGACAGTAGTAGCGAGAATGATGTAGTTGCGGATGATGGTGGTGTTGTTGGTGGTGGTGTTTAACATTTGTTTGACCTCTCTGTCGTGGTGCGCGTTCCTCTTGTTACCTTCATATTACGGGGTCATCAGGGGTGATGTCAGTCCCAAAACATACGTAGATTAAAGGATTTCACCATTCTCCTGATCGGGTTGAAGTGGAATTAAGTAGAAATTAATATCCATCTTTAACCTATCTACCTCTTCTGAGATTTTTCCTAACTCATTGATAAGTCTTCCCTGAGAATCTTCTATAAGCAGGTCTGATAGATAGCATCAAAAATAATTTGTCAAGTTTACTTTACATATTGTTACATTTATTGTTACAATAATTTACATAGAGAGCCACAGGAGGCAACAACGATGTACACCACCACCCAAGTCGATAACGGTATTCTCAACAACTACGCAGTAGAACCTCAACCTTATTACGCTGAATATCCTGCTCCCTTCCAACAACGTCGTTACTTAGTCCAAGGGGCGATCGCTGCATTATTTGTCACCAGCTTAGTAATTGTATCGGCTGTAATTAGCTAGTAATTTATCTCTTGCTTGACTAATCTCAAATTGCTTCCATTAAACCTCAGATTATCTGAGGTTTTTTACTGTTTTTTTGAAAATTAACTCTAAATTCGCGCATTCTAAATTTGCTTGATTATTCCCTTTTCCGTGCCGCAGGAGGGGCAGGAGGGGCAGCATTGGTAACTTCAGGTGTGGGGGATGATGTAGCAGGTTGCATGGGTTCTGGGGCTGGTTTTGGGGCGGCTGCCGTAGTTGCAGGACGCTGAGGACGAGAGACAGAACGAGTTACCTTCCGTTGTCTACGAGGGACAGAAGTTTGCTCAGACGTAGAACGACGACGGCGAGAAGGACGACTATTAGAACGACTTTCTGGCTTGGGTTCAGGGGGTTTAACCACTTGATAATAAGCCCTTTTCGGTTTGATGGGTTCAGCTTTAATACTGCCTTTGCGACCATCTAAACGGGGTAATTCAGGAAAAGCCTCAATTTCCATATCTTTCGTTGCTTCTTTCATAAACTCACCCCAAACCCTAGCTGCCGTACTACTCGCCCCCCAAGTGGGTTTATTATTATCATTCCCTAACCAAACACCGGCGGTTAACTGGGGAATATAGCCAATAAACCATAAATCTCTAGCCTTATCAGAGGTTCCCGTTTTGCCCGCAACCGGTCGTCTTCCCAGTCTAGCTGGGGTTCCTGTTCCTGAAGTGACCACCCCTCGCAACATCCAAGTCATAATATTAGTGGTATTAGGATCGATCGCCTGTAAAGTGTCTGGTTTTGCCTGATAAAGTATTGAACCGTGACGATCTAAAATACGACTGATACCATAAGCCTCATGGTAAACCCCTTCATTGGCTAAAGTCCCGTAAGCATTGGTTAATTCCAATAAATTGACTTCCCATGCTCCCAATGCTAAAGAATAGGTCGGTTTGATCTCTGATTTGATCCCCATACGTTGAGCAATATTAATGGTGGGGTTCCATCCCACCTTAACCAAAGTTTGTACCGCCACAACGTTCAAAGAAGAGGCGATCGCTTGACGCAGAGAAACCTGACCCCCACTGTATTTATCCCCATAGTTTTCAGGGCGATAGCCATCTACAATATAAGGAGCATCTCGAAAGGTACGATAAGGGGAAAACCCGGCAGCGATCGCTGTGGCATAGACAAAAGCTTTAAAAGTCGAACCCGGTTGTCTTTGCGCCTGAGTAACACGGTTATATTGATTATTATCGTAGTCGTTTCCCCCCACCATCACTTTTATTTGTCCATTGCGGGGATCAATGGCAGTTAAGGAAGCTTGTTTATATCCTTGCCAACGACCATATTTAATAGCTTTATCAATCGCATTTTCGGCTGCATCTTGCCATTGACTGTTAAGGGTGGTTTCAACTGTAATACCTCCTGTTTTGATCTGTTCTTTTGAGAGATATTGAGGCAGTTGTTGTTGAATATAGTCTGTAAAGTAGGGGGCGTTACGTTCAAAGCGTTTCGGTTGATTGGGGTTTAGAGTAATGGGGGAAGCAATGGCGTGGTTTAACTGAGACTGGCTAATAAATTCTTCTTCAGCCATTCTTTCTAACACCAAGTCTCGTTGTTTAGTAGCTGTTTCTTTATTTTCTAAGGGAGAATAGACACTAGGGGCTGGTACAATACCTGCTAAGGTGGCAGATTCAGCAATGGTTAACGCTTCAATCGGTTTACTAAAATATACCCAAGCAGCGTCAGCCACTCCATAAGCACCTGAGCCTAAGTATACTAGGTTAAGATAGCGTTCGAGTATTTGTTCTTTGCTGAAATTATTTTCTATTTTCTGCGCCAGACGCATTTCTTTAAATTTTCGGGTAAAACTGCGTTCTTGATTTAAAAATACAATTCTGGCTAACTGTTGGGTAATGGTACTTCCTCCTTCTACCACTTCCCCCGCTTGTAAATTAGAAAAAGCAGCCCGCAAAATGCCTTGAATATCAACGCCACGGTGGTTTTTAAAGCGACTATCTTCACTGGCAATAAATGCTAGTTTTACATTGTCAGGAATCTGCCAAATTTTGAGTTTTTCGTGGGTAACTGGCCCCATTTGCTCCAAAATCTCTCCGTCTGCACTTTCAATGCTTAAGGTTTCAGGACGAGCATAAACTAATACATCTTCTACTGACTCGGTGATACTACTTTCAATCTGATAAACACCGTATCCCAAGGCGATCGCACTGCTACTCACCCCTAAACCCATACCAAAAAATAGCCAAAATCTGGGACGATGACGCACCGCAGCTATTTTTTGTAGGGAAGGGACGATTTTTTGTCCCAAGATAGTCGGATTTTCCTCTTTATTTCTTGCCTTACGTCTATTTCTTCTACTTCTTCTCCGTTTACTGGGGGAAGGTGAAGCCGGGCGATCGCTGTCCAATTTCTCGGCCATGGACAACAGTACATTTCTCAGTTGCTGTTTCAACTTGTATCTGAATTGATTAAACACCCTCACCCCTCACTCAATCTTTGGACATGGGACTTTTATCTTTCTGATTCTATCCTAAGGAGACTTTAACAAGCAAAAAAAAGCTCCCGTCTTCATGAACTCAGAAGTTTGAAGTCGGAAGTTTTTTTCGTATTGTATTTATAGATAGGGACCTAGAAGCTTTAGGAAAACAGAGAAAAATCTAGAATTGAGTTGTTTCTAAATTCTCCATTCTCCATTCTCCATTCTCCATTCTAAATTCCCTTTAACTAGCAGCTAGATACTCTTTAACATTAGCCCGTCGTCTCCGTAGCTGTGCTAAGGCCTGATGTTCTAGTTGTCGAACTCGTTCCCGACTAATGTTTAATTTTTTGCCAATTTTAGCTAAAGATAGTTCTTTGCCATCTTCTAGACCAAATCTTAGCGTTAATACGGCTTGTTGTTGCGTTGTTAATTCCGCCATCAAGTTTCTTAGGTCTTGACGTAGTAATTCTTGGGTAATGTAAAGATCCGGAGAGGCGGCTTGATCTTCTAATAACTCCGAAAGTTCGGTGTCTTGGTTGTCCCCCACTTTGACATCTAAGGAAATGGGTTGGCGAGCAATACTGAGAAATTCCCGAATTTGGGCGGGTTCAATTTCTAATTCTTCAGCAATTTCACTGGGTGTCGCACTCCTTCCTAAAGATTGGGAGAGTTCTCTTTGGGTTTTCTTGATTTTGTTCAGTTTTTCGGTGATGTGGATCGGTAAACGAATGGTTCTCGCTTGTTGGGCGATCGCTCTGGTGATAGCTTGGCGAATCCACCAGTAAGCATAGGTTGAAAATTTATAACCTTTCGTGGGGTCGAATTTTTCTACCCCTCTTTCAAGTCCTAAACTTCCTTCTTGGATGAGATCAAGAAATTCCATGTTACGCTTTTGATATTTCTTGGCGATGGCTACCACTAAGCGTAAATTGGCCTCAATCATCTTTCTTTTGGCCCGTTCACCCTGTTCCAGTGCTTTCTCTAGGGCTTTTACCTCCAATTTTGCTGCTTTAGCCCATTCTTGACTACTGAGAGCTTTCCCTACACTGTCTTCAAGCTCCTCTTTTTCTTTCAATAAGCTCATCATTTTTTGCACTTGTTTCCCATAGACAATTTCTTGCTCATGGGTTAACAGAGGTACCCGACCAATTTCATGCAGATAAGTCCGCACCATATCTGCTGAGTACATAGGCTGTTTGGGTTTGGTATTAACGTTAGCAGTGGGCATTGGTACTATATGACTCCTTTAAACCTGCTTATAAAGTCTGTTGCTATCCTTATCTTTCCCAAAAGTTGTCTCAATGGATACATAAAGGACTGGAAAGAAAAGTTTCAAAGTGAAGTCGGTATGACTTCAACTTTTTCATCTTAGCCTATTAGTATAGACGATGGCAAGATTTAAAAGGTTCATGGTGTGTTGTTGGGATATTACAAAAAATTTACAGATTTATATCATATTTGTAACGCCCACAGGGGTTAAATTTTCGCTACCCTAGATAGGGAAAGTGGCTCTTGGAGCCTGTCTAACTTGTATAATAAGGATCAATGCTATGTCAGACTTAAACCGTGGCATTATGAAGTTTGATGGGGCTGATAAGCCCGTATTAGTTGCCGTTTCAGCATTTTTGGTGTTTGGAGCTATTACGGCCTTAATTATTTGGGCTCTACAAGCTGCCTATACTGTCAATTAAATCTTGTTGGGACTTTTTACTTAAAGTACAATTTTGTTAAGCTTCAAAGCGAGTTTTTTGACCATTGCCAAGCCAACTCCCTTACTGGGACAGGTTTGGCTCGACTTGACGGTAATTATTTTAATGTTACTGTTATCTGCCTTTTTTTCGGGTTCTGAAACGGCGATTACAGCCTTTGATGATTTTAAGTTACAAGGGTTAATTGAAAACGAGGGAGATCCTTCTGGGGTTTATCGTTTAGTCTTAGAAAACCGTCGACGTTTCATTACCAGTTTATTAATTGGTAATAATTTAGTTAATAACTTTTCAGCTATTTTAACCAGTAATTTATTTGCTATCTGGTTAGGGAGTGCGGGTTTAGGAGTGGCCACTGGTGTTGTCACTATTCTAGTGTTAATTTTTGGTGAAATCACCCCCAAGTCCCTAGCTATTCTTAACACTCGCGCTTTTTTTCGTTGGTGTATTCGCCCTATTTTTTTATTATCTAAACTATTATCTTTTTTCAGAATTGTTCAAATTTTTGAGAAAATAACCCAAAAAACCATCAAACTGTTTCAAGGGAAAGGGGATAAGGCCATATCAGCAGGGGAATCTCTAAATGATCTCCAATTAATGATCGAAATTTTAGGAGGAAAAGGAAAACTCGATTTATATAAACATCAACTTTTAAATAAAGCGTTGATGTTAGATCAATTAATGGCCAAGGATGTGGTTAAACCCCGTTTAGAAATGATAACCATTTCCCATGAAGCGAGTCTACAGGAATTGCTTGATCTTTCTCTAGAAACGGGTTATTCTCGTATTCCAGTGCAGGGAGAATCTAAAGATTATATTGTGGGTATTGTCCATCTCAAAAAAGCCTTACAAACC
This sequence comes from Crocosphaera sp., assembly GCA_051439445.1. Lineage (GTDB taxonomy): Bacteria > Cyanobacteriota > Cyanobacteriia > Cyanobacteriales > Microcystaceae > Crocosphaera. The sequence continues at coordinate 4,693 of JBFRWG010000042.1, read as the reverse complement.
TTAAAATCGGTTGCTAAAGAAATGCGCTCTCAAGTGAAGGTAACTGAAGCAATGGATAACCCCATTTATATACCGGAAACGAAACGCGCCCCTAGTTTATTAAAGGAAATGTTACAGCAAAGATTTCATATTGCGATCGTTGTGGATGAATATGGAGGAACCGTAGGCTTAGTCACTTTAGAGGACATTTTAGAGGAATTAGTAGGAGAAATTTATGATGAAAGTGATTCTCCCCATGTTATGCAAAATTCCTGGCCTTTAGAAAGAAGAATAAAAACAGATAATTAACTAACCTGTTTAAGCTTGGTGCAAGATATGAGTTAAACAAAAGTTAGTCAAAGAACCTTAGAATATATAGCACTTCTCATACTTGTGAGGTACAAAATTTTCTAGTTTTAGGAGTCTCCGAGTCAGGAGTCAGGAGTTCAATATGAGGTGTACCTCATGAGTCCGAGAAACGCTATATCTTTAAAGACTATTATCAAGTGTCTCCCAAAAAGGATTTTCAACATCTGCGTCTTAATGCTCTGCACCAAAAACTTCAACAAAAAGATGAGCAGGGTAATCTTAAAGAGGTTGAAGAGTATTTTTTTTAAGTTCGCTCTAGATTTGTGGCGATCGCTAACTATAAGCGATTAGAGAAAATTTTTATATCTTGATTTTCTTTTGGGAAGTCCAAAGCAGTTTATTAGAGCAATTTAGATATTTAACAGTTTACCAAGGAAGACGAGTTCCATCCCAGGAAAAAAACTGGCCGCTATCATTTTCAGTTAAGTTATTTATAACATTTAATAATTGATTAACGGTGCGATCTACGGAAAACAATTTTTCTAGTGGGACGTTTTTTTGAAAGGGTTTAGATAGATTAGTGTCAGTTGTTCCAGGATGTAAGGTGACGACAATGGTATTGGGACAAGTTCTTTTATATTCGATAGAAACAGTTTTCATAAACATATTTAATGCTGCTTTTGAAGCACGATAACCGTACCAACCCCCTAAATAATTATCACCAATACTACCAACTTTAGCACTAATCGAAGCAAAAATACTAGGATGAGGATGACGAAAGAAGGGTAAGAGATGTTTAGCTAATAAAACACTAGCAATACTATTGACTTGGAAATAAGATAATAAGTTTTCGCTGTTGATATGTCTGAGACTTTTTTCGGGTTTAATCTCCTCTTCCTGGAGAATACCGACACAGTTAATGACTAAATGTAGTTGAGAAATTTCTTTTTTTAGTGCTTGAGATAAGTTATAAATTTGTTCCTCTTGTGTAATATCTAGTTCTTGTAATTTTAGGGAAGAAGAAAATTTATTTTTTAGATTAAATAATGAGTTTGCTGTTTCTTTTTGACGATAAGTTGCATAGATATTAGCATTATTGTTGTGTTCAAGAAGAGTATTAACAAAACCTAAACCAATTCCTCTAGATGCACCAATAATAAGAATATTTTGTTTAATGTTTTCAGTGTTCATAAAATTATAGGTAGAGGGGTTTAAAGAAGTCAGAAGTCAGGAGTCAGGAGTCAGGAGTTAAATGTTTAGTGTACCTCATGAGTCCAAGAAAGGCTATATAAGATAGCAAAAGTATTTTAATTGTCAATTATACCTTCTAAATTCTAAATTCTAAATTCAAGATTCTTCTGCTTCCGTTAAGATTTCTAGAATAACAGGAGAAAGATTTTTACCCAGTTTTCCACTGCGAATTAATTCTGCATAGGTATCTGCTTCGATATCAAGTAATGTTTCTTTTAGTTGTTGCATAGCAATGGATTTTAATTGAGGATATTCTCGTTGAAACTTACTAATTTTAAGTTCTATTGACTGTAATTGTCCCTTGACTAATTCCTTTTCATAACGATAAAATTCAGAATCAATATTCGGGGATTCATCTAAGGTTTTAAAATACTCAGTAACTCTTCCTAATGCTGTTTTTCTCGCCAACAATTCTGAATATTCTTGACGTAATGCTTGATCCCCAACTAAGTTTAACTTCTTCAGTACCCATTGAGTGCTTAATCCTTGAATTAAGAGGGTAAATAAAACTACACCAAACACAGTATCAATAATATCTTGTCGTCCCGTTAAAGAAACAGGAACACTTAACGCTAAAGCAATAGAAACTGACCCCCTTAAACCGCCCCACCAAAGTACGGTTTGTTCCGGTAAACTGATGTCAACTTTTGTAAAAACATTACTTAATTTTGCCAGACCATAAATTGCAATTAACCGAGTAATTAAAACAGCAATAATCGCTATGGCAATAATACTCAAATTATCACTTAAGCTCTCAAAACGAATTTGATCACCAATTAATAAAAAGACAATAGAATTAACAAAAAATGCTAAGAAATCCCAAAACTCAGATACCAATAATCGAGTTCTTGGATTCATGCCAATGCGAGAACCAAAATTACCTAAAATAATCCCCACAGTTACCACAGAAATTACTCCAGATCCCCCTAATTCTTCCGTAATTAAATAGGTTCCATAAGCAGAAACTAGGGTTAAAGATTGTTCGACTAAGGGTAGATCAAACCGTTGGGTTAAATAAGAAATTCCAAAGCCTACCAAACAACCAACCCCAATACCAATCCCCACAAATGCGCAGAAATTAGCCACCGTATTCGTGAGAGAAAAAACGTCCGTTCCTAAGGGAATACCGACCAATAATAAGAAAGCAACAACAGCAACACCATCATTAAATAAACTCTCCCCTTCCATCAAAACGGTTAACTTTTTACTGGCCCCTAACTCTCGAAATAAAGCAACAACAGAAACCGGATCAGTTGCTGATAAACTGGCCCCCACTAATAAGGCGATCGGTAAAGCTAAACTGGTCAATTGACTTAATGCGAGGGCAATACCAACCACAGAAATAATGACCCCTACGACAGCAAATAAAACCACAGGAATCCAATTTTCTTTTAACTCTCGCCAACGAATATTCCAAGCAGCTTCAAACAATAAAGGAGGCAAGAAAATCTCTAAAATCAGTTCAGGAGAAAGATTAACCAAACGGACATCGACAAACGCTAAACCCAAACCCACAATCACTAATAAAAGGGTATAAGGAATTTGTCGAAACCAAGAAAAAATACGGGAGACAGTAGCGACACTTAAAGAAACAGATAAAACCACCAAAAATTGTTCTAAATTTTGCTTAATTGCCACATCAGCCGCACTTGCTTCTAAACTCATATAAAGACTCCTATTGCTATATTAAAGAGACAAGAGAAACATCAATTAAAAACGACTATGTCACCAGTTACCAGTATGTCTCAGTCGGTTCCCAGTTGGGGAGACACACCCCTAACCAAACCGCCAACTCCCCAACAACTTTATCAGATGCAAACTCATTTAGATTTAGTGTTGTTGGCCAGCGAATCGTTAATTGCTATCGATGCAGAGATGGTACTACAAGCGACCCTCGATTTAGAGATTAACACAGCCCTAAGCGAAAAAATCACATTGTGGTCAAACCGCAACACCACAGTTCGAGAAAACCCTTTAGAAAACTTTAGCGTCGAACAGACACGATCGCTCATTCTCATTATTTGTTATATTGCCCAACAGCATCAAGAGTTAATCCGTCGCGCTGTTACCCTATTAGAGCAAATGACGGAACAAAATAGAGATCCCGCACAAACCACTCTATTAGGTAACTATTTTGCTAACTTTCAAGACTATTACACTAAACAATCCGATACCTTACCCCCATCTTCGGCGGACCTTGTTAAACTAGCCTCAAAACGATTAATTGATTTATTGTTTTATAGTGCTGATCAGGGCCATAGCCGTTTATGGTTAGCTTTGCTAGATTATAGTGCATAAAATCATCCCCCAAAACTCCTATGATGTTATTCGACCATTCTCCCCTGCAAATGTATACGCCCCCAACCTGTACCCTCAAGTTATGGGATAAACGTCCCTGGTTATCTCGCTGGGGAGAATTGATATCTTTGGATAACATTGAATTTGAGCTACAATTTGACGATCCCAGACTCTTAGCCGAAGATCAGGTGACGGTTAAAGGCGATCGCAAGCAACTGGAATTATTATCTGATGTTGTACAATCCTATGTACAAAATTTTCTCCATCAAACCACACCCCATTTAAACTCTGTTGAGGTAGAACCAAGTAAGCGACTGAAAAACCAGATCATCCCCCCGTCTCTTTCTCCTCAAGGGTTATTGACCCATCATCTCGCTCTGGGTTCCCTAGCATCTCAAGCATCTCATCCCTCAGTTACCCTCAGTATTTCTCAACTGTTCGATCTCCTCAATGCGTTGGACGCATACAGTAACACCATTATTACCCTAACCACCCCCAAAACCACCCCCCTGCGCAAAAGTTTAGGGGTCTGGGTAGCTACTGGTACCGTTGCTCTATTAGCCATTTTAATTCCCACCGTCGGCATAAAATGGTTTAGACAAATGACAGCCGGAGATAACTTATCTGAGGCCATCACAGACAATGGGGAAAATCCCCTACCTTTCTCAGAAGTCTTACCCCCCGTCCCACCACCCCCGAAAACACCCCTTCCTGCCCCGTCTCTAGCACCCTCCTTGGCTAGTCGTGACCCCTTTCCCCCCCCGGGTCACATTGGTGTAGCCACCCCGCCACCCCGTTATGCTAGTGTGGCCATTGAAGCCCCTCCCTTACGGGTGTTACCCGGGCGCTTATACAC
>JBFRWG010000041.1:0-3825 GCA_051439445.1 Crocosphaera sp. | reverse complement strand
GCCTCAAGGTATTATTTAATCTTTCAATACTTGTTGTTTCACCACTTTTCTTTGTACTAGGATAGTGGCGATCGCGGGGTAGTACATCACAATAAGATTCCCACAAATCTGTATAAAAATTTCCATTATCCTGATAATTTTTGGGTAAGGTGTTCCAAAATTCTTCGGCACTTTGTCTGCTTCGATCGCCTAGTAGTTTTTTGACTCGTTTCTTTTCTTCCAATGTTATTTGTTTTTAAAGTCAAAAGTATTACCTCTTACTTCAGGAAGAGGATTCAGGAAATGATTATTTTCTTGTTTTTTCTTCATAAATGAAGAGGCTTCAAACCTAACTTTCGGGTTGAAGTTTTATTTTTGCTTTTTTACTTTGCCCGAAAGGGCGCGGTAATTTACAATGGTTTTTTAGCATCCGTTGCAACTTCTCGCTGCATTGGCTCTACACCATCATTCAACAACAATACACCATTCATGCAATTCATACTTAACACAATGATTGACAATGAGGGGATCTTTTTTAACAATCGCTTCTGCTTCTTCTAAAGAAGCTGCTGTAAATAATAACATCCCTCCTCCATAGTCTCCCCAATATCCAGTTTTTGCTTGATGTCCTTGATTAATTAATTCTTGAACATATTTTTTATGAGCAGGGACATATTGATCAAAAACTTTTTTAGGGACAATTCCTGTTTCAATTTTCACAAACCAAGGCATAGGTTGACTATTAGCGTATTTTTAAGCTATCCTATCACGAAAATGTTCCCGACTTCTCCTTAGCAATATGAGGCAAAAAACGACCCTTGGTTTCTGCTTTTCTCTCCTTCTCTCAGGTTTTCTGTTTGAGAATCGTCTGTCCGCTGAAAATAAAGATCCTTATCTGGTTGAGCGTTATAACCAGATGCACTGGTCCGATACACAAGAAAAATTCAGAAAAATAGCACCCTTCCCAGTGGGTGTGGTTTATATCCAACGACTCGGAGAAGGGGAAGCAGAAATTCGAGAACATTTTCGCACGATGAAGCGGTTAGGTTTTACCGCTCTTAAGCAATTTTATCCTGTCTCTGGTTGGACAAGGGAGCAACTGGCTATGATTGCTTTAGATGAAGGAATTATTCCCTGGTGGTATGGTGAAGGGGGTTGGGAAGCCATTACAGATGAATTGTTAGACAAGCTGGCTATTCCTCGCAATACTGATATAGCAGCCATTCGCACTCACCCCAAAATGGTAGAGTACCAAACTGCTAGACTGCGCGATCGTGTGAGAAGGTTGGAGGAACACCAAGAGCTTAAGAAGGCTTTCAGAAATAACTCAACCGTACCACCCTTGGGCAGGATCGGCCCCAACTTACCAAAACAGACACAACCGGCTTTTCTGGCCTGGGTGAGAAAACAATATCAAACCATAGACCGCTTAAACGATGCCTATAATCGACATCATGCCCTTACCGGTCTTCCCTTCCAATCTTGGGCGGATTTTCAATGGGGAAAAATTGGCTTCAACAATTACCGCTATGTACGGGATATCTTTCGCTTCCAAGCAGATATGAGATTAACTAGGATGCGAGAGCGAATGGAACAATTCAGTCAATTTGATCCCCATGAACCTCTGAGGGCGGGAGGTGAAATGGGTCTGTTTTTACCTTTTTCCTATCGTGGGGTTGATATGGAAGGGATTGCAGAAATTATGAAAAATTATGGTTCTTTTTATCCTTCTATTCATCTGAGTTGGCATTTTGATGAAGTGGAACACGAACTTGTTCGCCCTGTGTATATGCAAGCGGCACTAACCCATGATTATTTTAAAGGGGGTTGGTCAGCTACCTGGGAATCTTCTGGAGGACCTCAACAGTTAAGTGGGGGCAAAGGAGGGAATGGTTTTACTGTGGATGAGGGGGTTATCACCCAATTAATGCTGTCTTATCTAGCGGCGGGTTACAAGGGGTTTGGAATGTGGAATTGGAGTGCGAGAACGGCCGGTTATGAAGCGGGAGAGTTTAGTCTCTTGGATCGACATAATAAGGTTACCCCGAGGGCAATCAGAGCCGGTCAAATTGGTAAAACAGCCCGTAAATATCGCGACGAACTCTGGAAAGCGCATAAGGAACCACTGGTGGGGGTTTATGCAGAATGGGATAATGAGGCGATTTGGGCGGCGATGTCTGTTTTTGGGCGGGATCAATTCAGACAATTACCCATTGATGCTAGAGTTGGCGTTAGTCGTGCTTTGATTAATGGCAATATTCCTTTTGAATATGTTACGGCTTCTGATCTCAGAAAAGGTCTGGCTAATCGCTATAAAATTATCTATTTACCTTTTGTGATTGCTATTAATCAGGATGTAATGGAAATTCTCTCTGATTATGTTCGTCAAGGGGGTCGTCTGGTGATTGATATGCCTTCTGCTTGGTATAACGAATATGGCTCCTTAATGTACACTGATGTTGGCACGACTTTTGAGAAAACCTTTGGGACGGTTATTGATTCCTATCAGTATGCAGGGGTCAATGTTCCTGCTCGTCTTGAAGAACTGCAACTTAATGGTTTTATGGTAGATATCACTCCTACTTCGGCTAAAGTTTTAGCAAAATATGATAATGGCAAGCCGGCGATTACGGAGAATAAGTATGGTAAGGGGACAGCAGTATTATTGGGTTATGAAGCATCTCGAACTGTTTTTAAACCGGGCAATGATAAGGAAGAAAAGATGCTACTTGACTATACATTGGGGGATTATGAATCCCCTTATCAATGTGAAGGGGTGATTTGTTATAGAATTGCTGCACCGGAAGCAGATCATTATTTTTTGCTTAATGATCAAGGCAAAACGACGGCTTTTGTAGATACCACGAGTTATAATTATAAGAGGGTAATTGATGCAATTACTGGTGAAGAATTACCGCTAAACCAACCGATTGAAGTCGAGGGATATAGTGGAAGATGGTTACGCTTTGAGAAATAGTTAGGTTATCATCATTAAAAAAGTAACCTCATAAGTAATTTCTATTTGATGAGGATAATATTGATGATTCCAATAGTTAATTAATTGTTTCATTTCAGGAATTGATAATTTTTCTTGCTTCACATTAAACCCAGCACCAATAATCTTAAGATTTCTAAAAAAATCGGCTGCATTGTTATAATTCATGGTAAATCTTTCTTCAAGGATATGAATTTTATGGCAGGGAATTGATAGTTTGTGGATTAATTCTCTGCTGTTAGGTAATTGATTTCTAGTAAAGGGTAGATTTAATTCATGACACATCTTTTTCCATTCAGGAAAACTCTGATCGTTGGGAAAAGCAACTAATAATATTCCTTGGGGTTGTAATGTATTAATTAGACGGTTTAAACTGTTAACAATATCTTGAAACCACTGGATGGTAAAGCTACTAATAATAGCAGCATAAGTGTTTTTATCTGCTTTTATTTGTTCTCCATCCATTGTTCTAAACTGAATAAAGTTTTTTTGTCTTTCAGAAATTTGTAGATTTTCTGCACAATAATTGAGCATTTCTGGTGAAATATCAATAACATCTAAAAAGTGCTTAGGAAACTGTTTAATCAGTCCCTGAGTTACAAAACCTGTTCCACAACCAATTTCTAAAATTGATCCATTAGGGATAGAATAAGCATATTTTTTTGATAGTTTTAATAGCTGTTCTGCACATTGTTTTTGAACTTGTGAATGGGATAGATAGTTGACAACTCCTTTACTAAAATTTTTAGATATTTTCTCTTTTTGCTCAGATTTATTTAATTGAATTAGTACCATAATTGTCTATTTCTCCTATTACTTGTTTGACAATAAATAAGCAAGATTTGATATTA
>JBFRWG010000040.1:0-7612 GCA_051439445.1 Crocosphaera sp. | reverse complement strand
TAACGTTTTAAAAAAGGTCGCAACACAGTTAAACATTCGTTTAACCAAGGTTGGAAAGGGAGCATTGACACTCCCTAAACGGTATGATTTGTATAAGAACATATCTAAATCATATCGTAAACGTTGTGAGAGTGCGTTTTTAACCACTCGAACCACAACCGTTTAGAATCCTTCTTGTTTCAACAGAAGGAGATGTCAATTCTAAACCCATCTTTAAATGTCGGTAAGGGGACTCCCGTTATAGGTAACGGGGAAGCATCGCAGCCGTAGGCAAGTACCCCCAAACCCCAGGCGACAGGCACTCAGGAATTACCGACCAATACTTGACTGAGCGAAGCCAATCCGCTAAGATTACGGGGATCTAGCGGAACTCGATTATGTTGTTGACTCAAACAGTTAGACTCAAGCTGAACAAACATGAAAAAGATACCTTGACCAATTTGTGTCATTTGTCCAAAAACTTGTTTAATGTTGGGCTTTACACAATTCGTGAATATTTCTTTCAAGAGAACAAGTATCTCAGTTACGAATCTAATTATCATCTGTGCAAAGAGAATGAAAACTATCAACTCTTGGCCACAGATTGCGGGCAACAAACACTTAAATATGTTGATAGATGCTTTAAAGCATTTTTTAAGTTGCTCTCGATGACAAAAGAAGGGGTCTTTCAGTAGAAAATTAACCTCCCTAAGTATTTGCCAAAAGACGGCTTTTCCCCTTTGATTATTCCAATCAGAACTAGACATAATTTTGCTAAAGATGAATGGAAATTCAAGATTCCAACCTCTCGTAAATACACAAGAGAATATGGTTCTGTTTACATAACTATTCCTCCTAATTTGCGAAAGTATAGAATCAAAGAAATCCGAATATTGCCCAAACAAAAAGGTAAATTTTTGGATGCTGCATTCGTTTATGTATTTCACGATGAGCAGGTAAATCTTAATACTGGCCAAGCAATCTCTATTGATTTGGGATTAAACAATTTGGCTACAGTCGTTAGCTCTACGGATGAATCTTTTATCATTGATGGACGTTGGCTTAAATCTAAAAATCAATGGTTCAACAAACGTCGAGCTAAACTTGTTTCTCACAAAGATAAACAAGGAATCAAGCACCACAAACTCAGTGTTGAGCGAGTGTCTAGGGTCTGTTTGGCGCAGCCCGTAAGGATTAATGTCCTTCGAGAATCCCCCGTTATAGCGACGAGAGGAGCGCGGGCGGTGGGAGTCGTCAAGAAAGTGTAGTATCTTAAGCTAAAGTAACGACAAAAATTGAGAGAAGTATGCGCATTTTAATCATGGGAGGAACCCGCTTTATTGGGGTTTATTTGACTAAAGAATTAGTTAAACAAGGCCATGAAGTGGTCTTGTTTAACCGAGGGAATCAACCTGCACCGGTTGAGAGTCTACAACAAATTCACGGCGATCGCAAAGATACGCAAAAATTAAAAGAAGCCCTAGCCTCAGAAAAATTTGATGCCATTTTTGATAATAATGGACGAGAATTAAGTGATACACAACCTTTAGTTGAAATTTTTAGTAATCAAGTTAAGCATTTTGTCTATGTCAGTTCAGCCGGGGTTTATTTAAAATCAGATCAAATGCCCCATGTTGAGGAAGATGAAGTCGATCCTAATAGTCGTCATAAAGGAAAATTTGAAACAGAAAGTTACTTAGAAAAATCAGGTATTCCCTGGACATCCATTCGTCCGACCTATATTTATGGCCCTCAAAATTATAATGATTTAGAAGCTTGGTTTTTTGACAGAATTGTTAGAAATAGACCAATTCCGATTCCTGGAAATGGATTACATTTTACTCAATTTGGTCATGTTCAAGACTTAGTTACAGCAATGACGGCTGTATTAGATAATGAAAAAACTAGAGGACAAATTTATAATATTTCTGGAGAACGTTATGTCACCTTTGATGGGTTAGCAAAAGCTTGTGTCGTTGCTGCGGGTAAATCTCTTGATGAAGTCAAGATTGTTCACTATGATCCCAAACAATTTGACTTTGGTAAGAAAAAAGCATTTCCATTAAGAATGCAGCACTTTTTTGCAGATATTCATAAAGCTTTATCTGACTTAAGTTGGCAACCTGAATATGATTTGATTAGTGGTTTAAAAGACTCGTTTGAAAATGATTATTTACCATCTCAACGGGATCAAGCTAACATTGATTTTAGCTTAGATGATAAGATTTTATCAATGGATGATTGATAATTAATTAATTCGGTTTAAAACTTCTCCTTGAAAAGAGAAAAAACTTAAAAGTGTAAGTTCATTTCAGGGAGAGTTAATCATGTATTATTGAACAGTTGTCTCGTGTATTTTGAGGTGGGTAAAAGTTGAAACCATATTGATCAATTTTGCCCATTTTACCCTTTGATTTGCTTAATTATATTTATTTTGCTATCTTAAAAATGGCTATTAATTTTTTAAAAAACTGATTTATTATGAAGATTAATGAGACTATCTATTCCCCACATACTTCCTTAACTGCGGGAGGAAATAATCCAGAAATTTTTGATTGGCAAGAAGTTTGGTATCCTGTTTATTATGTAGAAGATTTAGATAAAAGCAAACCAACCCCTTTTACCTTATTAGAGAGAGATATTGTCCTTTGGTGGGATGAACAAAATAATGGATGGAGGGCCTTTGAAGATCAATGTCCTCACCGTTTAGCACCCCTTTCTCAAGGAAGAATTAATGAGTCAGGTTGTTTGGAATGTCCCTATCATGGATGGGCTTTTTCTGGACAAGGAAACTGCGAGGTTATTCCTCAACAACCTTCAGGAGGAATAGCCGAAAAATCTCTCAGGGCATCTGTTAAAAGTTTACCCACAAAAGTAGCTCAAGAATTATTATTTGTCTATGCTGGAAAACCAGAAAATGCAGATAAAACCCCTGTTCCTTTAATCGATGTTTTAGAAGAAAATGCTGATCAATGGGTTTGTTTAAATACCTTTAGAGACTTACCTTATGATGCTTTAACTTTAATGGAAAATGTTTTAGATTCTAGTCATATTCCTTATACTCATCATAAAAGTGTAGGTAACAGGGCTAATGTTTCTCCTGTAGAATTGGAAGTAGTAGAATCAGGGAAATGGGGGTTTAAAGGTGTTTGGGAAGAAGGACCAAGGAAAGGTACTTTAGGGCGACAAGAAACCACATTTATTGCCCCTGGAATGATGTGGCATGATCTAACTTCTAAACAGTTTGGCAGAACTTTAACAGTGGTTTATGCGACTCCTATTCGTAAAGGAGAATGTCGTTTATTTGCTCGTTTTCCTTTTCAATTTTCTTCCCCTATTCCTAAATTTTTTATCCAATTAACTCCTCGTTGGTATTCTCATTTGGGGCAAAATGGAGTTTTAGAAGATGATCAGATTTTTCTACATTATCAAGAACGGTATTTAGAAAGAAAAGGAGGTCATGCTAACTTTTCTAAAGCGTTTTATTTGCCAACAAAAGCAGACTTATTTGTCTTCCAATTACATACTTGGATTCATCAATATCAGGCACAGGTATTTCCAGAGCAGTCCTTAACTCCTGCTTTTTCTAGAGAACGTTTACTAGATCGTTATCATTCTCATACCAAATATTGTAGTAGTTGTAGTAGCGCACTTAAAAATATAAAAAGAATAAAAATGGGTCTAGCGATCGCTATTTCTGTGGTTTGGTCATTACTAATTATATTACTCTTAGTGTTTCCTCATCCTTCTACTTGGTTTATGATACTATTAAGTTTGATTGTTCCCTTAGGAGTGATTAGTTGGTTGGCTTTAAGTAACCTAGAAAAGCAGTTTTATCAGGGAAGAGAAATCCCCCCTAGAAATCTATAAATGGTAACACAGTCTTCTCGACTGTCAAACAACTCAAATGCAAACCTTATAGATAGTAATTGACAAATATTATTCAAATAAATATGTTATTTTCTAGCACAATAAAAGCTTAAACTACCAAAAAATAAACCTAACGCTGTGTAAAATTAGTGTTTAATAATCAACATAAAGATCCTTGGTTTGCTGTTAATTTATCTATGATTTTTCCTGGCATAGGTCAATTTTATTCTGGCAACTACTTACAAGCATTTTTGTTCTTGAATAGTCAAATTTGGTTTTTAATATTAGTTGTTTGGAATGTTTTTGCTGCTAAAGGAAATACAGTGACTGGCTTGTTATGTTTAATAATATCAATTATCCTCTATTTTGTTAATCTGATAGAAGCTCATTTTACTCTCTATCATCAAAGAAATGATCCCAACTTAGAAAAAATTCCCCGTCGAAAAAAAAATCTTTGGTTTGCTATTTTTCTTACTCGTATTTTGCCAGGATTAGGTCATTTATACCTAAATAATTCAATCCTTGGAACAATATTAATAACATTTAGCTTAATCTTAGCTCAAATCAATAATTTCTTCTCTAATTTTTTATTAATAACTGCCTTAATACCCGCGATAGCTATTTATCATCTTTATCTTACTTTTTCCCATCGATCTAGTCTTTCAAAACGCAGTTTAGTTATCATCATTTCGGTTATAATTTTTGTTTCAGGTGTGATGGTTAATTATTTTCCACAATGGTTAGAAGAACGGTTTGAAAGATTTATTATTCCTAGTGAATCAATGAAACCAACTCTACAAATCAATGATATTGTGTTTGTCAGAAAAATAGCCAGTTATACACCACAAAGGGGAGATATTATTGTTTTTACCCCTTCAGAAAATATTAAAGGGGTTGATGGTAATGTCTCAGATTATTACATCAAACGAATCATTGCGACACCAGGAAATAAGGTTGAGATTAAACAAAGACAAGTTTATATCAATGACAACCCTATTCAAGAGCCTTATATTTTAGAATTACATCGCTATCACTTGAAACCAATAATCATTCCTGCTGACTATTATTTTCTCTTAGGGGATAATCGTAATAATAGCTTTGACTCTCATATTTGGGGACTTTTACCTAAAAAGGCTATTGTTGGTCAAGCTTATAAAATTGGATGGCCACCTCAAAGGATTAAATCCTTGATCCAGTAATAATTTGTTACAATTTAAAACAGTAACCTCAGTAATTTTTCGTAAAACAATTAACCCAAATGGGTGAGCTACCTGGGGGAAGTACGTAGATGGGAAGTTTCGTAATATAGGGTGTATAAGTGAGATCGCACTAGCTGCTCACAAGAACAATAAATGTCTTTCGTGTCGTCTGAGTAGGAGAAACCCCATGGAACTTATTTCACTTTCTTTAATTTTAGCGGGAACCTTTGTAGCAGATTTTTTACTTCGCAATAACTAGCTCTTCATGGGGCGATGTGTGTGTTATATTAATTCTCAAATAAATAGCTCTCTTCTTATTAAACCAAGGGAAGGGAGCTATTTTGGTTGTTACTGGTTGCTTGTTCTAGGTGATGCCAAATAGCTTGTAATAGTTCCTCAATCCCCGTTTTAGTCACAGCAGAAATAGCAAAAACAGAAGATGCAGTTAACGACTGCAACTCCTCGATGATCAAACCTAGTGTCTGTTGATCACAAGCATCAATTTTATTCAAAGCAATAATTTGGGGGCGATCGCTTAATCCTCGACCGTAAGCTAATAATTCTTGTTGAATGATCTGATAATCTTCAATGGGATCACCAGAGGTAACATCAATAAGGTGTAACAGTAAACGAGTCCGTTCAATGTGTCGTAAAAATTCATGACCTAATCCAATTCCTTCATGGGCCCCTTCAATTAACCCAGGAATATCAGCAAAAACAGTTCCGTCACCCGTAGGTTTCCTGACAACGCCTAAATTCGGAACTAATGTAGTAAAAGGATAATCAGCAATTTTGGGACTCGCTGCTGACACAGAAGAAATGAAAGTAGATTTTCCTGCATTCGGTAAACCAATAATTCCCACTTCTGCCAATAACTTTAACTCTAATCTCAAAGAACGATGTTCCCCTTCTAAACCGGGTAAAGCATACTCTGGGGCGCGGTTTTTATTGCTTAAAAAATGTTTATTCCCTAATCCCCCTTTACCTCCTGCTGCAACGCAGAGAGTTTGACCCTTTTCAACTAAATCTCCTAATATTTCTTCGCTTTCTAGGTCATAAATCACCGTACCACAGGGAACTTCAACAATAATATCTTGACCCATGGCCCCGGTACAGTTATTAGGACCTCCCCGTTTACCATCATCAGCTTTAAAGCGACGAGAATAACGAAAATCTAACAAAGTTTGTAGATTTTCAGCAGCTTTTAAGACAACTGAACCTCCTTTTCCCCCATTTCCGCCGGCAGGGCCTCCTGCCGGCACATATTTTTCTCGTCGGAAGGCAACAATCCCATCCCCTCCTTTTCCTCCCTCAACTTCTATCTCAGCGCGATCAATAAATTGCATTCTATTTCTTATCCTTATGAGTTAGATGCTCAATGTGATCCTATCCTAATTCAGTGTTAGGCGATCGCCTCTTTTGACCTTTGAAATTCTCAATGTTAGAACCTAAATAAATTTACTGATACTTCATTATGGTATTAACAGCTCTAATAAATTTTTTGGGGGGGTAAAGCAAAGTTTATCTAAACTAGCGATCACTTCCTCTGTTGTAGCGGTTAATTGTTTTGAGATTGCACCCCTTCAAGCTGCGACTGTGAACTTTTTTGATGGAACTTTCAAGAACTCAGAAGAGACTCTAATAATTTCATACTCACCGATGAAGTCGTAACCCACCATCTTAAAGACTCATAGAAATTATTTGTTCTGAATTTATTCTGTTCTTGAAAGAAATCAACACAAGATAAATAATTGCTTTAACGAATTTTTGACTTTTTCTTGATCTGACTCCGTCAATGTACCAATTTTCTTCAAAATCAAAGCATTATCCAGAGTAAATAACTTCATTCTAATCAAAGATGGAGATTTAAGTCCTGATGCAGCTAAATGAATAATAGGAACATCCAACATCCAAGGAGAATGACCACTGGTGGTAATCATAGCCATAACACTCTTCCTCAAGGATAAATTAAAAGACTTATCAGAAATAACTAATGCAGGACGTTTCTTCGATGCTGTTTTATCAGTAAAGGGAAAAGGAACAACTACAACATCAAACTGCTTATAAGTCACCATAGGCTTCCTCATCTTCAGGAGATAGCCACTCAGTTAGGGTTACTGACACTGCATTGAGATAGTCCCAATCCATCGGCGGTACTTTCTTCAAAATAACCTTATCATCTTCCAACTCAAAAATTACTGAATCTCCCTTATGTAAGTCTAAAACTTCTCTTATACGCCGTGGAATCGTTGCCTGATATTTTTGGGTAAGTTTAGAGATGGCGATGTCACCGTACTGAGATTGATCTGATTGGCCTTGCATTATATCTAGAGTAAAAATAAAAACCACAACCCTAAGATAATACCGTATTACCGTATTACCATTTACACAAAATTTATATACCATTCAACCTAAACTGCAAAATTTTTTTTAATCCTGAAACCCTTGCTGGGAGTAGGTTGTAGAGGATGAGAAAAAAAAATTTCCAAAAAAATGAAAAAAAGGGTTGACATTCCCTGGCGGTTTGGCTATATTTGTAAATGCGCGGTTGAAAGCGACGAGCC
>JBFRWG010000039.1:0-32339 GCA_051439445.1 Crocosphaera sp. | reverse complement strand
ATGGCCATACCCGCAGTGACTGAACCTCCAGGGGAGTTGATATATAAATAAATGGGTTTGTTGGGGTCGTCCGAATCAAGATATAACAGTAACGCCACAATACGATTAGCAATACTGTCGTTTACTTCTTGACCGAGGAAAATGATTCTTTCTTGGCCCAAACGAGTATAGATATCAATCCATCGTTCGTATTGACTACCAGGAAGACGATAAGGAACACTAGGAACACCAATAGGCATAAGCTTAACTCAAAGTAAAAGTAAACAGTAATTAACCAACAGGACTTAAGGGTTTAGGCAGTTCTTTGGTACTTTCTAATACGCGATCAATTAATCCGTATTCTTGCGCTTTTTCCGGGGTTAAATAGAAAGTACGATCAATATCTTTGGCAATTTTTTCAACCCCTTGTCCTGTATTTTGGGACAAGATTTTTAACATCGTCTGCTTATTTTGCAAAACCTCTTTAGCACGTATTTGAATATCCGTAGCTTGACCTTGCGCCCCAGAACGGTTTTGATTAAGAACAATGGTCGCATGGGGAAGACTGGCACGACAGCCTTTTGTTCCGGCAGATAAAATCATGGCCGCCGTTCCCATAGCCTGACCAATACAGATAGTATGAATGGGAGGCTTAACATAATTCATGGTATCGCAGATGGCAAAGGCTTCCGTTTCAAACCCAATCGCATCTCCTGTGTACCAGGATGTCCCTGTAGAGTTGATGTAAAAGAAAATAGGTTTATCGGGGTTGTCAAACTGTAAATACAACAATTGAGCAATAATTAATTGAGTTACATCAATTCCCACTTGTTGCTTAACTTCATCTGAAGAAAACAGAGGTAAGCCTAAGTAGATAATACGCTCTTTCAGTAGTAAGGATTCTAAATCTGGTGGGGGAGTGCGAAAATTACTATCCCCGTAATAACCAGCTTGAACAGCTTTAATCTCCATTGGTCGGTTGTTTTCTCTCGATAGGTGATGAGCAATAATTACTCTGACTTCGATTTTAACGAATTATTGTGAGCATTCCCAAAAAAAAGCCGCCCTGTGATCTTATTTCTCGATCAAGAGCAGACGTTAGAGACGGAAAATTCTGATAAGGCTATTATAGTTGAGATTACGGAGTTTGTGGCGATCGCTCCTAAATCTTAACATCAAAACAGGGAAAATTATTCAGACAGAGTCACAGGGTTTACCTGAGTCATCAGAGAACTCTGACGCATCCGAGTTAACAGTGCATCGAGAATTTCTTTGCGAGTTTCTCGATCCACCACATTGTGAGCAGACTCAGAGTTAACATCAATCATTAATTCCACTTCGGTATTATTCGGAAGATAGCAGGGAGTGTTAGGGATAAAAGTACCGTTATGATATGTGGCTTTTACTTTCTTTAACATGAGTCTGAACCTTAATCTAAATGATTGATATTGAGTCTTGGCTCTGGATGATGGTCTTGAATCAAATTTCTTCGAGAAACTCTTTAAACAATGAGTCATCTCCTTTGCTCTTGAGTTAAGTTTCCTTGATTTTTCCAGATGCCGCAATAAGGACAGTCACCCCTTAGATGTGATATTTCTCACTTGCCCCCTATGACCGAAAAGTTGATGAAATAGAGAATATGGGAGGTGTGGGGAGAATTAAGCAATACAGATGGTTTTGTCTTCCCCCTCTTTCCACCCTTATCTGAACAGACAACTTTCCACTTCAAGGGTCGGTCATTCGCGCATTCTAAATTCCCCCATTCTGAACTCAAATGTTACAAAATATTAAGAAACGATAGTGAATGTGAACAGAATACCAGAAAATAATTGGGTCAGGTTGCTTAGAAACAACAACGAGTTGAGACACCCATGAGCAACCCGATTTCGTATAAGATGTGAGTTTAAGAGCATCTAAATCAATTTATTGGGAGGAATCCGTCAATGAGTATTGTCACGAAATCCATCGTGAATGCTGATGCAGAAGCCCGCTACCTAAGCCCTGGCGAACTCGATAGAATCAAAGCTTTCGTCACAGGTGGTGCTGCTCGTTTACGCATCGCAGAAACCCTAACTGGTTCAAGAGAAAGCATTGTTAAGCAAGCAGGCGATCGCCTATTCCAAAAGCGTCCTGACGTTGTTTCTCCTGGTGGAAACGCTTACGGCGAAGAAATGACAGCCACCTGTCTTCGTGACATGGACTACTATCTCCGTCTCATCACCTATGGAATCGTTTCTGGTGATGTTACCCCCATCGAAGAAATTGGTTTAGTGGGTGTAAAGGAAATGTACAAATCTTTGGGAACCTCCATTGATGCAGTGGCTCAAAGTGTACGAGAAATGAAAGAAGTAGCAACTGGATTGATGTCTGCTGAAGATGCAGCAGAAGCAGGTTCCTACTTTGATTATGTCATCGGTGCGATGAGCTAATACGGGTTATCAAACAAAGGACTATCCCAGCCGTCCCCAATAATTGTAAGACTGTTGAAGACTAGGCAAGATTAAGGAAGCAAAACTATGCAAGATGCAATTACCTCCGTCATTAATTCCGCCGACGTACAAGGAAAGTACCTTGACGAAGGTGCTATGGAAACACTAAGAGGCTACTTTGCGACTGGAGAACTCCGTGTCCGCGCTGCTAGTGTTATTAGTGCTAACGCTGCTGCGATCGTTAAAGAAGCAGTGGCTAAGTCCTTATTGTACTCTGATGTTACCCGTCCTGGCGGTAATATGTACACCACTCGTCGTTACGCTGCTTGTATTCGTGACCTCGACTACTATTTACGCTACTCCACCTACGCTATGTTAGCGGGTGACACTTCCATCCTTGATGAGCGTGTTCTCAATGGATTAAAAGAAACCTATAACTCCTTAGGAGTTCCCATCACTAACACAGTTCAAGCTATTCAAGCGATGAAAGAAGTCACTGCTGGACTCGTTGGTGCTGATGCTGGAAAAGAAATGGGTGTTTATTTTGACTACATTTGCTCTGGCTTAAGCTAGACGAACTGAAGGTCACAATCCCATAAGGGTTATCCAGAAAGGTTCGGGAAGTCTAGAGTGAGTGCTAGCTGGTTAAAGGCTTAATCTTTGCTACTAAAGATGGGTTTTGACGAACTAGTATTGACTTCTGACTCCCGAACTTTGTTTTATCGAAAAATTGGGTTTAAAACCTCCTCCTTTTAGGAGGACTTTATGCTAGTCAGAATACCCATCCGTCTAAACGGTGGGGATAAATAAAGTAAAGCCAAACCCTATTGGGTAAGGTATTAGAGGCAATTGGATACGCCTTTGCGTCTCTCGCATAAAGAATCCCTACCCGTCTACACGGTAGGGAGTTGTTCAAAGATGTTTGAGGAAATTTAGGAGAACTCAATCCATGCGAATGTTTAAAATCACTGCTTGTGTTCCCAGTCAAACTAGAATTCGGACTCAGCGGGAATTACAAAATACCTATTTCACCAAATTAGTTGCTTATGATAACTGGTTTCGGGAGCAACAGCGCATCATGAAAATGGGTGGCAAAATTGTCAAGGTAGAACTAGCGACAGGGAGACCTGGGACCAATACGGGATTACTGTAGATATCAGAAAGTTATCTCGAAAATTATTAGAAGGGGTCAACGATGGTTGACCCCTTCTCTACTTATGGATTTGAGAAAAATTTTTTGATGAGATGGTAAACAAGAACGGAAATTTGGGCATTCTTAGAAAGAATGATAAAAACACTTAGCATTAAACAATAAATTAATTGGTCAACACCCCTAACAGTCAATCTTCTTGAAAACAATCAAGATTATCTAGTTATTTTCAAATCTGATTAACCCCTATTTTTAACTAACCATGTCAAGCAACCCCTCTGAGAATTCCTTCAATGTTGAAACTCGGCTACAAAAAAAGCATTTAGATGCTGAGGCGACTATTGCTGGTGATCACAGTCCTTTTGAAACCGTAACAGCAAAAGCATCATCCCATCATCTCGTGATAAATGAAGCTGATTCTACTACCATTGTCACCCTAGTTAATAAAGTTCTCGCTAAAGCAGTTGAAAAAAAAGCTACCGAGATCCAGATTGAACCCGAAGAAAATTTTTTGAGTATTCGTTATGGTCATGGAGAAACCCTCAAACCCCTAATTGATCCCTTACCCAAAAAGTTCACCTCTGCTATTGTTTCTCGCTTAAAGTCCATGGCAGAGTTAGAGATTAACGAATGTCAAACCCCCCAAAAAGGTCGTATTCGTAAACGGGGTGGCGGTCGTACCATTCATTTTTTTGTGCAAACCCAGCCTAGTTTTTATGGAGAAAAAGTAAGCATTCGTGTTTTGGATAGCGCGATTAAACCCCCAAGTCTAGAGAAACTGATTAGGGATGATCAGATCAGACAGTCCCTTAAGGAAATGATCAAGGGTTCGTCAGGGTTATTATTAGTAAGTCGTTCTCAAAAAAAAGCACCACTCCCCCTTCTTTATAGTTTGCTGTGTGCAGATGGTTTAAACTCCAACGCAATGGCAACGGTGGAAGAATCCATTTCCTATCTGCTGCCTCAAATGAATCAAATTGAAGTGGATCTCGACGGAGATCAGCAATATGCCGATGTCTTGTCTTCCCTGGCTCAACAAGAGAAATCGCCCATCATGGTGGATCATCTCTGCGATCCTTCCGTAGCACGTATGGTAGCAGAAATGGCTGATAACAACCATTTTATGGTAACCAGTCTTATTGCTAACGATGGTGTGGAGGCGATCGCTTTATTAAGGGACATGATTACCCCTAATTTATTGGCTAAAACTTTGATTGGGGTCATTCATGAGCATCACTTCCCTCGCGTATGTCCCGCTTGTCGCACCGTTCATCAACCCAGTATTCAGGAATTAGTCAAATTTGGCATTCCCCATGAGAAAAGTCGTGAACTTACCTTCTATCAACCTCGTGTTTTAAACGACACAGAAGTTGAGCAAATGAGAGAAAAGGGTCGACTCTGTCGACAATGTAATGGGGAAGGATATCACGGAGAGGTGACAGCTTATGAATTTTTACCCATGACCCCCTCTTTAAAAACAGCGATCGCTGAAAATGTTGACTTGGCTGAACTCAAACAAGCTGCTTTTGGAGGGGAAAAGACTCCTTTATTTACGAGTGCCTTAGAATTAGTGCAGCAAGGAGAAATTAGTTTTAATGAGTTGGCCAAGCTTTATCCTGACACCCCTAAGCAATCTATTTCTCCTCAACCCAGTTCTGAGATATCCATTGATATTAATCAACGTTTAGAAAAGGTAGAAACTTTATTAATTACCTTAACTCAAGAATTTCACGAACTCAAACAAGCTTTACAACCCACCCCAAATGTTGCTACTCCACAACAACCTATCAAAGAACCATTGTTGAAAGAAATATTGTCATCCCAGCATATTAAGGAGGCAATCCCTTCAGATATTGATATGTTTAAAGAAACCATTGCTGCCCACTCTAATTTATATGAAGATTTATACGAAGAATTACAAGATCCTGGAGAATGGGAAGCTTTAAAAAGAGAATTAGATCCCAATAAGGAAACAATGATAGCAGATTTAGATAGGGATCAAGATAGTAACAATAATCCTTTTCGCTCAATTCCTGATCCTTGGTAATCTAGTTTTTTATCCCATAATTAGGGTTGAGTTATATTAATAACTCAACTTTTTTTTAAAATGTTTATTAAAGAAATATCATCAACCAGTTTTGTAGGGTGGGCAGAGTAGGGGTCAACGGCCGTTCACCCCTACTTGATGTGTAGTCCAAACAAAACTCTCATTTGCCCACCGAAACCGTCTTAATATTTTGTTTCTAAACAGTCTTTTATTGCTGTTCAGTCAAAGAGCATTCAACGGTAATTTTTAAGTGACTATCAGCCGAAGTTGTAACGTAAGGAACTCCTATTTTTCCCATCACTTTAATGCCAAATTCTAAGGTAACTTTATCAATATTTGCGTTATCAACTTGTTTGAATGCATTTAATGTATATTCTGTATAAGCTTTGATAGTATTAGCAATAGAAGGAACATTATTTTCAATTTGTTCATCACTTTCTGTAGAAGATGTTCTCGAAAAAATATCTTTTAGTCCTTTGGGATCTTTTCCTAAGCTTTCTCTCGTTTCTTCTGTTGTTTCTTCAGGTATTTTTTTATCTTCAGAACTGATATTAATATCTTCATTAGTCTCTAAATAAATAGTTGTATTTTCGTCTAATTTCATCGGTGTTAATTTGGTCATGATCTTTTAAGATTTGATAGGTTCTAGAATTTTAGTTTAAACTGAAATTATTGACTATTGTTATTGTAAACTATCATGACTACTGAATTTACAGAAAAGACTAAATGTTTATATGATACGGATTATTATCTCTGGTTACAACAAACAGCTAAAAGTTTAGCAAGTCGTAACTTAGATGCTTTAGACTGGGATAATTTATTGGAGGAAATTGAATCTTTGGGTAGAAGAAAAAAAAAGCAATTAAAAGTAACTTAAAAATTGTTATTTTACATCTTTTAAAATGGAATTATCAAGTTAAAAAGCGTTCTCAAAGTTTGATTTATTCTATTGCTGAACATCGACAACGTTTATATAAAGATTTTGAAAATAGTCCTATTTTAAAGGGATATTGTCAAGATATCTTTCTAAAAGCTTACAAATAAGCTCGTAAATTAGCATCAAAAGAAACAGGACTCTCTTTAAATCATTTTCCTGAAACTTGCCCTTTTTTATTAGAAAATGTTCTTGATAAAAATTGGTTAGAGCTTAGTTAAAACTAATCGATTAATAGAAACTAGATTCATGAGTAAAGATGCTTTAATTGTTGGTATTAATAATTATCAATATCAAGGGTTAAATAATTTGACCTCTCCTGCTGAAGATGCAGAGGCGATCGCTTCTATTTTGGAACAGTATGGACAGTTTACTACCATTCATCGTTTACCTGAAGCCATAAAAACCATTGATTCAACCACAAAATACCCTTATATTAGTAAAACAGGAGAAGTATCTTTAAAACAGTTAAAAGAGAGTTTAGTTAAACTATTTAAACCTGAAAGTCAGCAAATTCCTGATACTGCTTTATTCTATTTTTCAGGTCATGGAATTAGAAAAACATCGGGAATAACAGAAGGTTTTTTATGTAGCAGTGATGTTCATCCTGATAGAGAATTTAATGGGTTATCTTTGAAATGGTTACGAGCATTATTACAAGAAAGTCCCATCAAACAACAAATTATATGGTTAGATTGTTGTCATAGTGGAGAGGTTCTTAATTTTACTGAAGCGACTCCTCAAGAAATAGGAAAAGGACGAGATAGATGTTTCATTGCAGCATCAAGAGAGTTTGAAGATGCACACCCTGATCTCAATAGTAAATACAGTGTTTTAACTAAACTGATTTTAGAGGGTTTAGATCCAGATCAATCCAATAAAAAATCGGTAACAAGCTTAAGTTTAAGTAACTATATTAATGAACAAATTAAACAAATAAAAGGCAATCTACAACAGCCAATTTTTACCAATTTAGGTGAACCTATCCCTCTAACTTATAAGGAAAAAATTGCGCCAAAAACCCCTGAAACTACCGAAATAAGCGACATTTGCCCCTATAAAGGATTAAGATATTTTGAATTAGAAGATCATCAGGTTTTCTTTGGGCGAGAAACCCTGACAAAAACACTTTTAGGAAAAATTAGTCAAAAAACCTTCTTAGCCGTCCTTGGTGCGTCAGGAAGCGGTAAATCATCAGTGATTCGAGCAGGGGTGCTATACCAGTTAAAACAAGGATTGACCTTGCAGGGTTCGGCTGATTGGGAAATTAAGATCATGGTTCCGGGAAGCCAACCCATAGAAACCCTAGCACTAGAGTTTCTTGATCCTAACCTCTCTCGTATTCAGCGATCGCAGCAGTTGGAAACAGCAGAAACCTTACTAAAACAGGGTTCTGATGGGTTAAAACGTCTCATCCAAACCACAGACGCACCGAAAGTTTTGTTAATTATTGACCAATTTGAGGAAATTTTTGCTCCTAATACCGATAAAGCACAACGAGAGCAGTTTATTGACTGTTTATTAGGCGCAGTGGACAAATGCAACGGTAAACTCAAGGTTATGATTGCCATGCGCGCTGACTTTTTTGGCAAATGTGTCGAAGAAAGCTATAGCGGTTTGAGTCAGCAGATCGAGGAAAATTTAGTGTCTGTGACTCCCATGAAAGAAGAGGAACTACGAGACGCTATTACCAAACCAGCAAAACGAGTTAAGTTACCTATCGAACCACCATTAATTGACGAAATACTCCAAGATATTCAAGATTCTCCTGGCAGTCTTCCCTTGCTACAAGATGCGTTAACGGAGTTATGGAAACAACGAGATCATCAGGGGTTAACTTTAGCTAACTATACCAACCTTGGCAGAGTTGCCGGCAGTCTTAACAAACGCGCAACGGATGTTTATGAAAGTCTTACTGTTGCGCAACAGTTAACCGCAAAAAATATTTTTCTCAACCTGACGCAGTTGGGAGAAGGAACAGAAGATACTCGCAGACGGGTGTTAAAAGCTGACTTAGTCACAGAAGAGCATGATCCAGCTTCTATTGACGAAATGGTACAGTTATTGGCTGACGAGAAGTTAATTGTTACGGATAGGACACAGCAAGGGGATGAGGTGATAGATGTAGCCCATGAAGCGTTAATACGTCATTGGCAACTGTTGCGACAGTGGTTAGAGGAGAGTCGAGAACAGTTACAAGAACAGCGAAAGATTGAAGGGTTAGCGCAAGAGTGGCGCGCTCAAGGATATAAAAATGAGTATTTATTGCAGGGACGACGGTTAAACGAATGTCGTCAGAAGCAACAGTATTTGACTTTATCAACTCTAGCACTAGGGTTTCTACAAAAGAGTGCTAAATATCAATTCAGAAGTAGGGTTCAAGCAGTGGTGTTATTTTTGATTATTCCTGTCATTGGGACATATTTTGGCTTTCGAGAGGTTCAACTCAATGCTGATAAAAGACTGTTACAAAACTGTCCAGAAAAACAAAAACATTGTCCAGGGAGACGCGAAGCATTAGAACGGTTGGTTAAAGCAGGGAAATCATTGGCATATTTGGAGTTTGACAATGCCTATCTCTTTAATGTCAACCTCAACTATGCCAACCTTTACGATGTCAACCTCAGATATACCTACCTCAGATATGCCTACTTCTACAATGCCAACCTCAACTATGCGAAACTCAACGATGCTAACCTCAGCTATGCCTACCTCAGATATGCTAACCTCAGCTATGCTAACCTCAGCTATGCTAACCTCAGCTATGCCAACCTCAGATATGCCAACCTCAGATATGCCAATCTCAAAGATGCCTACCTAATAGACACCAAATATCTCAAGGCGACTCAAATTAAATTAGCTTGTAATTGGGATCAAGCATTTTATGAAGGTTATTATGATGATGAAAAAGGAGAATGGATAGTTGATGAAGAAGCGAATAAAGCTTATATTGAGGAACTAAAACAAGATAAAGCCAGTGATCCGACAACGCCTCCTGATTGTAGGAAGTGGGAATACTTTTAGGGTTTCGGGTTCGGAGTTAATGAGATATTTATAGGCTTATAGGCGATCGCTACCAACCATGACAACTAATCAACTCAAAACCTAGCTTCAATATGGGTTAAAAATTTTTCCTTCTGGGACTGTTTCTTTTGTCAACTTCTTTTCCCTTCAACCCCTAGTTATAAGCGCACACCTTTTCCATTGTGTATAGAATATCATGTCAAGTCAAGCAAAAGCAAGCATTTTTTACATCTATTAACAACCCACCCTTAACTACTTGAAACATAACGTAGGGTGGGCAAATCAGAGAGTTATCTGACCCACTCATCATCTAGAAAACTTTGCCCACCTGACAAAACTTTCATGAGTCCGCAAGACTAGGGTGTCAACAGAAGCGATGATTCTTAGCAATAACTTAGATCAAACCACCCGTACAGAAGTTAATCAGATATCTATAGGCGATCGCTACCAAATATAACAACTAATCAACTCCAAACCTTGCTTTAATATGGGTTAAAAATTTTTCCTTTTGGGACTGTTTCTTTTCTCAACTTCTTTTCCCTTCAACCCCTAGTTATAAGCGCACACCTTCTCCATTGTGTATAGACTATCATGTCAAGTCAAGCAAAAGCAAGCATTTTTTACATTAATTAGCAATTAGTTCCCAAAAATCTTGAGAGATCAAAGAAAAATGAGCAAAAACCCATAACAGAGAAAACTTCAAACTTCAAAAACGGAGAGGGAGGGATTCGAACCCTCGATGGGTGTTACCCCATAACTCCTTAGCAGGGAGCCGCTTTCAACCACTCAGCCACCTCTCCAAGGCACAGTATATTATCATAGCAGATCAATCCCCTTTCCAGCAACATTTATCGAGAATTTACAGCAAAAATTTTTTTTCGTTAAGTATTGCAACATCAATACGTCGAAAGTGCAGTCTCGACGGTAGAATGTTCTCGCCTTGGGAAGCAAGGTGACTGCCTGTGGAGGCTATGTAAGACCAAAATAAGTTTGTCTTATGGAGGCGACAGCCAATGAAACGGGAAGCCTCGCACGACGAATAAGACCGTCCTAAATCTTCGTTATATTGGGAAGACCTAATTAGAACGGAGTTTAGTTGGGGTACTTCACTAGCCCTTATTTCTAGGAGAACTTAACTCTGATGTATTCAACCCTTCTTTTAGCTACTTCTGCGGTTCCTCCCACCCTTGAATGGAGTCCTAAAGTTGCTATGGTCATGATCATTTGCAATATTGTAGCCATTGCCTTTGGAAAACTCACCATTGCCAAACAAAGCGAAGGACCTGGTTTACCTGCATCTAATATGTTCGGTGGTATGGGTCTAGGCGCATTGTTGGGAACCACCAGCCTTGGCCATATTTTAGGTGCTGGTGTCATCTTAGGGTTAGCTAATAGCGGCGCACTTTAAGAGTATGTGGGCAGACATTCCCACGAAAAGCTTCGCAACCTAAAAAACGATTCGGCTCCGTTGAGCATCATCTCTCAACAGAGCCGAATGGTTGCATCAGGATTGAATTATTAATCTTTCAATCTTTCCACCTTAAATACATTATCAATCGTTTTACCTGCAGTTTTTTCTTCCCATCCTAACTCAGTTAAAAACGTTTCGGCTGAAGCAGTTTCTACAACATCAACTCCCCATTCTCCAGGTTGTAATGTATCAGGAGAATCACTGAGGGGTGGTGTCTTTTTTAATCCAGCTAAAATCAAAATATCAGGAAAACTATCATCCTTATTCTTTTGACTCATACGCTTACTAACTAAAGCCTCTGCACACATTTCTCCAACCTGTGGGGGAGAAAAACTGTTTTTAGGAAACAAAATTTCTACCATCCAATGAGGATGATTTAATTGACGACATTTTACCCGATCATATTGACTCAAACCCTCAATAAAGACTTGAGTAAACTCCTGCAAACTTAACTCAGGAAAGATATCATTAGAGATATCAAAATTATGGGAGAGTAACATTCTTCCTGTTTCCACGTTTGTCATAATTTTTAGAAATTCTTGTCTAGTGATAAATCAATTTTAACTCCTAAAAGATAACAATTTACTCAAAACAAGAAAACTGCGATCGCCTCTCTAATTGATTGGTTTTAATTATCATACTTTTAATAAAAAATAATTTATTTTAATAAAAAATCCTCCCTTAATATACCGTTACAAAAAAATACTTTTTCCCGATTTTGCTAAAATTTGCCTGAAAACCAAACCTTGAAGTTATGTAAATTTTCAAAATGTGCTATTTTGGAAGAGGCTAGGCTTCTTCTGCCTAAAAATTGCATGATAATTTCTGAAACCCTTATCAATAAAGACTTCTAGTTTTTTGTCCATCAAAATAATGCTTGAACGGTGCTTGAGAACTCAAATAATACATAAATACTGTATATGAATATTTGTAAATTAAGCTTGACAAAAGGGATTAATGTCAAGGGTGTATTGTGAAAATGGATGGAGCGATCGCTAGATAGGAAAAAACCCCTAATAATAAACATTCATTACAAATTGTCTAGAACAGGCCAACCGAAATGATACGGTGAAGAATGCACGCTTAATTACTGGGGAGCTATATGACAGGAGCTAACGATAAACCCTATCTTCTTCGTGTTGCACAAGGAGAAATCTTAGACCGTCCACCGGTTTGGATGATGAGACAAGCTGGACGTTATATGAAAGTATATCGGGATTTAAGGGATAAATACCCCAGTTTTCGTGAAAGATCCGAAAATCCTGACCTTGCCATTGAAATCTCTCTACAACCTTGGCGAGCATTTAAACCCGATGGAGTCATCATGTTCTCCGACATTTTAACTCCCTTACCGGGGATGGGTATTCCCTTTGACATTGTAGAAAGCAAAGGACCCGTCATCGATCCTCCCATTCGTACCCAGGAACAAATCGATAACTTGCGTCCTCTGAACCCAGAAGAGTCCTTACCCTTCATCAAAACCATCTTAAAGGCACTGAGAACAGAAGTGGGCAATCAATCCACCGTCTTAGGATTTGTGGGTTCTCCCTGGACCTTAGCCGCTTATGCCATTGAAGGGAAAAGTTCTAAAAATTATGCCATCATCAAGAGCATGGCCTTTTCTCAACCTCAGATCCTCCATAACTTCTTGAGTAAAATAGCCGATGCGATCGCCGTTTATGTGCGTTATCAAATTGACTGTGGGGCCCAAGTAGTGCAACTATTTGACTCCTGGGCCGGTCAGTTGAGTCCACAGGACTATGAAACCTTTGCCCTTCCCTATCAACAACAGGTAGTGCGTCAGGTTAAAGCCACTCATCCTGATACCCCTTTAATCCTGTATATTAGTGGTAGTGCCGGGGTCTTAGAAAGAATGGGACAGTCTGGAGTTGATATGGTCAGCGTGGACTGGACCGTAGATATGGCTGAAGCAAGACAACGGTTAGGGAGAGAGATGAAGGTACAGGGGAACATTGATCCTGGGGTGTTATTTGGTTCCCAAGACTTCATCAAAGCACGTATTTTAGATACTGTTCGCAAAGCAGGACGAGGTGGACATATTCTCAACTTAGGTCATGGCGTTTTAGTGGGAACCCCTGAAGATAATGTGCGTTGCTTCTTTGAAACAGCGAAGCAAGTGGATCAATTATTAGCCGTTCCCGTTTAATAGTAGGGTGGGCAATAACGCCCACCTTAACATTAATTGCGTGTCAGCCATTTCTGACCATTAAGACGTTGTAGCGTATATAAAACCATCAAACCTAAGGTAATTTTACGCTCATCGATCATAAAAGATTCAATGGTACTAGGAGGCTTTCCATTAACAGCATAGGAAAAGGCTTTTTGTCCCTTGATACTTTCTTCAGGAAAATACAGTTTAAACTGTCGTTGTCCCTTGTTCCAAGTCCCAATCACCTGCCAACAGGTTTCCTCGGAGCTTGCTCCAGGAATGAAGACAGGAGCTTGCGTGAAAGATAGTTCAATGTCACTGAGTCCTTCTTTGGTTAAGCGTTCCTTCAGAGTTGGGGTGAAATGCTCTTCCATAAATTCAGTGAAGGGTTTATCTTCGATAGCGGGGGGCTTTTCTTTTTTTGCTCTAGGTTTTGTCTCTTCTGCCATAGTTGCTGATATTGCGATCGCATTGATTGAAAAATTTTTCTATCTCTACCATAAATCATTGTTTCCTCTCTCACCAATCATTCTTAAGAAAAGAAGCAGAATCCTAGAATCGTAAGGGTTAAAATACAATGGCTTTCATGCTCCCGTGTTATCTCTGGTAAAATATTAGGAATTAAAAACAATAAAATCAAAAAAATGCACTTATTCTTAGCAACTGTCGGACAATTCCCCACCTATTTTGTGATCGTATATGTGGTTGGTTTCATTGCGGCTGTAACCATTGGGTCCATTGCTTGGTATAATTCTAAGCGTCCTGCGGGTTGGGAAAATGCTGACCGTCCTGACTATATTCCTGATGTGAAATCAGAGGATGAGAGCGGCGGTAAATCTTAACATAATATCAATCATTCCCGGCGGGACTGTTGCCAAATTAGTTAATTTAGCCATTGACATACTCCCCCGCTCTCGCTCCTAGCGTCGCTATAACGGGGGATTCTGAATGAAGAATTACTTCGCCATTCCTCCACTCAAACAAACACAATTGATAACGGAACGAAACAGATTTTCAATCTGTGTAGTGACACCTAAGACATCCATGTTTTTCAAAGCATGGAGAAGTCAAAGAAGCGCAAAAACTCCTATTTTTTCAGTAGGATATCAAACAGGACACGGCTAATTTTTTAGCCGTGTACATCTGGAAATAGGTGTTAGATAGGAGGAATTTTACCTAAACAGATTTAAGTTTACCAAGAACTGCGAGTAAAGCGAGTCCTCCTAAACCGGATATCAAGGAAGGTTCAGGAATTGCCGTATCTGAAGTAACGATATTTTGAGTGAACAAAGGTGCAACCGGCTTCTCCCAGAAGACATCAACATTAACCACCAGATCATTGTAGTCCCAGTCACCGCTCTTGGTGTCTTCAAAGGCAAAGATCCGATCATCTTCATCAAATTCTAGATCAATGCCAGAAAACGAGAGTTGTTCTCCCTCACCCTGGTAAATTAAGGCTTGAGGGTTCCCTCTTCCATTGATATCATCAGCAAAAAACCGGCTATTCCTTCTTTCTAAATAGAAGTTAACCGGCCCCCCCAAAGTATAGGATCTATCATCGAACAATAACTGACTATCGGAGGTAATGAGTGCGCTGACTTGATCTCCAACTTCTGCGCTTCCATCAAAAATCGTCACAAAGGTATTAGTGGCCGCATCATGAAGACCAAAACGATTGACATTGCTAAACCCGGCCCATTCAAGCATCATGGAAAAAGTGAGTTCTTTAAACCCAATGTCAGGAATGTCAATATAACTTGAATTAATTCTCTGGGAATCATCGATGTCTCCTGTAACGGCGATATCATCAAAAAATTCTCCAACACGTATCTTTGCAGCTTGACTCGGAGAACTGATTAATCCTAAAGCCAATAATGCCACTGAATAAACGAAAAATTTTAAATCAGAGGTTCGTTGAATTAATGTTAATGGTAGTTGTTGCATAAGGTCAAGTAAAAACACTTATTATTTTGGGTATTGGGACTGAATTATAATCACGATATTTACTGATGACAAGGTCACTAAATCTTTTTTTCACTCTGAGGATCAATTTTGTTAACTAAGTCAAAAGTTATTTGTTAAACTTAAATATTCTTTATAGACTGTATGAAGAATTGATATGTTTTGTTAATGAGTAAACCCAAAGTTGACTTAACGAGGCGTTTAAAGCAAAAAAAACGGCGAACAACCTTGAAACTAATTCTGTTAGCCCTAGTAGGTGTGGTTTTAGCCAGTTTAGCCTTTAATGTTTTTATTAGACTTCCGATTAATTCCAATCACACTGTGGATGGCATTTTGGTTTTGGGGGGTAGCATTCGTCGGGAAATCTATGCAGCACAACTGGCACCTCAATATCAAGATATACCCATTATTGTTTCCCAAGGGTCAAAACCCCCTTGTATTAAACTGATTTTTCAACGCGAACAAGCCCGAATGGATAAGGTTTGGGTCGAACAATGTGCCTACTCTACCTTTGACAATTTCTTTTTCTGTGTGCCGCTTCTGCAAAAACATGGAGTCCACAAAGTTAAAGTGATTACCTCTCAAAGTCATCTCCCTAGGGCAAAATGGCTATCTTATATTCATCTAGGGGCAAAAGGAATCGCTGTGGAAGTCGATACGCCAGAAGAAACTGGGGTTCCTGGTAATCATGAATCTGATTTAAAGACCTTTTTAGATATTACCCGCAGCTTAATGTGGGCCGTGGCCAGTCAGATCATACAACCCCCTTGTTTTAAGGTTACTCCCTTAGAAGAGGTGAATCTTTCTCAGTGGTATGAACAGGGATTTAACTGTGAATATCAGGGAAGACTCCTAAAATAATCTGAAATCCTATTGAATACCATACTTTAAGATAAGGTGGGCAGGGGAAGCAGGGGAGGCAGAGCAATGTGAAAGTTTACTGATTAAGCGGATTTTATATGAAATCCTTCTCGATACCATTTGTTATATTATTTATGCGAGCAGTTCATCCAAGCCTTAAAAGAGCATGGCTTTCCTCCTCAGATGTTAATTTAGGTAATCAAAAAAAAGTAGAGGTTCATTGTGAAACCCTTAATTCAATTTCCCCTCGATGGCGAGGAATCTATTCTTGTAGAAGTTGATGAGTTACCAGCATCAGAACTGGTAGCTAACCCTAACCCTGGGCAACCAGTTGTTCTTCAAGCTCAAACCTCCTTTGCAGAGGCAATGGAAAAAATTAAGCCTGTCGCTGCTAATATTATCGGGAAAGTCCGCGAATTAAAAGACTCTCCTGATGAAGTTGAGGTAAAATTTGGAGTCAAGATGACAGCAGAAATGGGTGCAATTATTGCCTCTGCTAATGTACAAGGCAACTATGAAATTACCTTAAAGTGGAAAAAGTAAAATGTAATTAATCATGACGTTTCAACCACCAAAAGCGATCGCCAGAATTTGTCAAGTCAATCACAACGTCGTTGGTGCTGGTTTTCTGGTGTCTGAGCAGCACATTCTCACCTGCGCTCATGTGGTTAATGGAGCATTGGGAAGAAGGTTAGAGACGACTGATGAACCAAGTCAAGAAGTCTGTTTAGATTTTCCGTTAGTCGCACCAGGAAAGATTCTCAAAGGACGAGTTATTCGCTGGATACCTTTTCAACCAAGCTCTTCTATTTTGCCAGAAACAGGAGCCGATATTGCTTTATTAGAACTGGAGAGCCTTCCGACTGAAAGAATACCAGCGATACGACTAATTATGGCGGATAATCTCTGGAAACATCCTTTTCGAGTTTTTGGCTTTCCAAAAGGGCAACCGGTTGGTGTGTACACTGATGGCATCATCAGGGAGAAACAGGGAAATGGTCGAGTGCAGATAGAAGTTAAAAATGCTGCTTATCGTATTGAGCAGGGGTTTAGTGGTTCTCCAGTATGGGATGAAGAGCTAGATGGGGTAGCGGGGATGACTGTTACCATTGATCCTGGGCGACCAAATGATGGAGCTGCTTTTATTATTCCTACCATTCAGCTTATCAATGCTTGTCCAGAGCTAAAAGAACAACTTGATTTTTCTTTGAGAGAAGAGAAATTATCACTTCTCAAATTTTGTCTTGAAGCAGTAGAAAAGCCTGGCAGTTTGTTGCGGATAAAAGCTCCTTGGCAGATGGGGAAAACTGAGCTTTTGATCAAGATATTTAATCACTTTAAAGAGCAAAATAATAACGTAGTTTTTCTTAATTTGCGTAATTTTGATGGAGAAGGATGTGATAACTTAGACAAGTTTTTACGGTCATTTTGTTTTAGGATAACTGATAGATTAAATATTCAACAGCAAGTGGATGAAAGATGGGATGAGTTTATGGGAACCAGTCAACTAAAATGCTCTTTATATTTTGAGAAGTATCTCCTAGCTGCCGATAAGCCTTTAATTTTACTTCTAGATGAAGTTGATAAAATTTTTTCATATTCCCATATTGCAGGACATTTTTTAGGACTATTACGGACTTGGCATGAAGAAGCCAAACTTAATCAAACCTTGCAAAAACTGAGAGTTGTATTGGCTTACACAGAAACTTATACAAAAATGCAAATAAATCAGTCTCCTTTTAATGCAGGAATAGAAATAAAATTACCAGAATTAACTGAAAAACAAGTAGACAATTTAGCACAAAGTTATGGACTTCAATGGAGTATTAATAAAACTAAATCTCTGATTAAAATAGTAGGAGGACATCCTTATCTAGTCAAACAAGCCTTTGAAAATTTTCAAAAACTAGATAATATCTCATGGGAAATTTCTTCAGAATATCTGATTGAATCAGGAATTTATGAAAACCATTTTCAACGATATTTGCAATATTTAAAACAGTATCCAAATTTACAACAATCTTTCCAAGAAATTATCCTCTGTAATCATTCAGAAAAATATGATTTTGACTTATCTATAGAGCAGATTAAGCAATTAGAAAATTTAGGATTAATCAAGTTACAAAATAAAAAAATAAAACCTCGTTTTCAACTCTATCAAGAGTATTTTAAACAATATTTTGGAGTTTAATCTTATGAATTCATCTAATGGATTTCAAGTTGGGGGAGCAATTCCACCTTCATCTATTCTTTACGTTACAAGAAAAGCAGATGAAGAGTTTTATGAAAATCTAAAAAATGGAAAATTTTGTTATGTTTTAAATTCTCGGCAAATGGGAAAGTCTAGTTTACGAGTTCGTACAATAGAGAGACTTAGGAACGAGCAGATAGTTTGTATTGATATAGATATTACTCCTCTTTGTGGTCTTAATGTATCTCCAAAAGAATTTTATGGAGGTTTTCTGGAGATATTAGTAAAAAATTTAATAAGTCAATTAAGCAACAGAAATAGCTCAGAATCTAGTTTAGGGATATGGTGGAAAAACTATGATCATATTTCTCCTTATCAGCGTTTTCAAAAATATATAGAAGATGAAATTTTAGACAAAACGACGAAGGAAATAATAATTTTTATTGATGAAATTGATAGAATTCTAGACCTAGAATTTAGAGATGATTTTTTTGCTTTTATCCGATGGTGTTATAATCAGCGTGCAAGTAATCCAAAATATAATAATCTGACTTTTGCTTTGCTAGGAGTTGCAACCCCATCAGATTTGATAGCAGATAATAAAAGAACACCCTTTAATCAAGAAAGTATCGGTATCGAGCTTTCTGGGTTTCAATTAGGCGAAACTAAACCTTTACAAGATCAGTTATCAAAAACGGTAAGCAATTCTAATTCTCATAAAATATTGGAAGAGGTTTTAAAGTGGACTAATGGACAACCTTTTTTAACCCAATTAGTTTGTCAATTTGTTACTGCTTATGATTCACCAATTGTCCATAACTCTGAATCTCTTTTTGTCTATAATTTAATTAATGAAAAAATAACAGAGAATTGGATTGAAAAAGATTATCAAGATCATTTCAACACAATTTATAGTCGCTTAGTCACAAACAACAATCACTCCTCTGAAATTTTAGAAGTTTATCAAAAAATTCTGGAGAAAGATGAAATCGTTTATGAAAAAGATGCAGATTCTCATATCCAGTTATTATTGTCAGGTTTAGTGTTTAAACAAGGGGGTAAATTAAAAGTTTTTAACCCTATTTATAAAAGAGTTTTTAATCAGAATTGGCTACTCAAAGAACTAAGCAAATTAAAGGAAGTAACATCAATAGTTGAGATTAATCATTCTTTAACTGAATCAGAGATTATTGAAAAACTGAATAATTTATCGCAACCAAATTTTAGCCATGTCTGTTTAGATATTATCAGTGGTTTAGGGTTTTCTCAAGCTCAAGAATATTTAGCACAAGGACTCGAAATGAGCTTTACGGATAAATTAATTAGAAAATCAAGCGATGAAATGTTCCGTACAGAAGAAACTTGGTTAATAGTTTTGGGACGTTATCAAAATTCTGCTTCTGAAAACAATAGGATTCAAACTTATGTAACTTTAGCTTTAAAAGAAGCACAAAAGGCCAAAGTAGACAATTTACTAACGATATTTTTTGCAGAAATATCTTCTGATATTATTGCCGAATATCATAATACTGCCAAACGAGCCAAACTAAACAGTGTTATTATCTCAGGCATTTTTAGTGCTGATTTAGTCAATGATTATAGTCCGCAAACATTGGGAAGGATCAAAAATCCTTGTTTTTCTTTTCGTCAACTTCGTCAACGGATGAAACAACAAGCAGAAGATGCCACATGGCGAACTCAGTTTCAATCTTTAACCGCACTTCCCACCCGTGTCAAACCAGGGAAAAGTGATTCAATTATGGATGAAGCTGATATTATTCGTGCTAGGTTTAAAACCCATTGTTTTCTCTTACTCGGAGATCCAGGTTCAGGAAAAACCACCAGTATTCAAGCGTTAGCCGAAGAACTTGCCAACAAAGGAGCCACAACACCCGTTCTGATGTTTTTAAATCAGTATAGTGGCAATTTATTAGCGGACTTAGGGAAAGTGCTTCAGGAAGAAACCAACCCCCTATCGGAAGAAAATACCTTAAGTTTGTTAGCGTCTGGTAGTTTAACAGTGATGCTTGATGGTCTTAACGAAGTTTATGAACCGGAATTACAAACTAAACTGGTTGCAGAAATCAATCAATATACTAATCCAGAAAATTCAGCGACTCGTTCTCAATGGATAATTTCAGGGAGAAAATATGACTATAGTATGGCTCGTCAACACAGTTTACAATACCTGGAAAATCATATTTGGGAATTGCAACCTTTAACGGCAGATTTAATCTACGATTTTTTGAGTAAAGGGTTAGGAGAAGAAAAAGGAAAAGAGGTTTATCATAATTTAGGGGCAACCATTCGAGAAATTTGTGGTAATCCTTTGTTGCTGAATATGGTGTTAACGGTGTGTTCTGAAACTGACAAAATACCGAAAGGACGAGGCGCACTTTATCACCAGTTTGTTAACTTATTATTAGATTGGGGCAAGGACAGGGACAACACTCAAGACAGTCTGAGAAGTCTATCTAAGGCTTTCAATAGCAATTTGACTCATGAGAGCTATTGTAACTTAGCTAGGACTGTCCTGATGAAAATGGCCCAAGAGATGATAACAACGGCTATCCCTTGGAGAGAACTTCAATCATCAATTGTTGAAGCTTTGTCGGATAATTATACATTAGGTGAGAATGCCCCTAAATTCCTCATTGATAATCTCATTCGACAAGGAGTTTTAAAGCGAAGAGGGAGTGTTCTTACGTTTCGTCATCATACGTTTCAGGAATATTTTGAAGCATTAGGGATGAGCAATCAACCCATAGATAGTTTAATTCCTCAAGGGGGAGTCCAAGGACATAAACGGGAGGTTGTGGTGTTTTTATCGGGTATTATAGATAATCCTAATAAGCTAGTAGAAAGGGCATTGAAATCTGATGACCAGTTAGCTTATGATTTGATTAGAGAAGCCAGCAATGAAGTTGATGAACAATTAATACACCAAGTTGGTAATAAAATTTGGAATCAGATTGTTCGGGGTGGAAGTTGGACAGGTGAAAAACGAGCAATTGCTTTAAAATTTAAAGCTTTAGCCGCACGTTTAGGTAAAACAGATGAAGAACTAGCAAGGGAGATTATACAACCCTCTAATGAAACAAGTTTTTATGATAATCTACTTAGCTACTATCAAGAACTAGGGGATACTTCATCACAACAAGCAATCTTTGATGATTTAGGGATAAATGAAGTTGAAGAGATTCCTGATGATTTGCTTTTTCGTGCAGCATTATTAGCCTACGAGAAAGGTGATTACAATCATGTAATAAAATTATATACAAAATATCTACAAGCTCATCCTGACTCTTCACCCGCTTATGGTAATAGGGCCCTAGCCTACAAAGCTTTAGGCAAAAAAGAAGAAGCATTAGCAGATCACAGAAAAGCCCTTGGACTTGATCCAAAAGGCTCTAACAACCGAACTAACTTAGCCCTATTACTCCTAAATATGGGTCAGCAGGAAGAAGCCATTGAGCAGTTACAAACAGCCATTGAAAATCAACCCAATTATCCACAAGCCTATTATAAATTAGGTTGTGTTTTTACGTCAGAACAACCAGAAGAAGCTTTACCACTCCTTGAACAAGCTGTCCGTTTAGCTGCCCCTCAAAATATTACACCATATACGAAAAAATTAGCTGAAGTGCAAGAGATTAATGCTGATTTTATTGGGGTTATTCGTTCCTTAAAACAGCTAATTGAACTCAATCCCACTTCCTATTTAGTGAAACAATGGAAACAAAAAATTGCCGAAATGCGCCTCAAATTTGATGCGGTAGAAAAACGACGTTCCGTTAAAGAAAAACTAGAAGGACAAAGGGATGTTAATCTATTTGATTTGGCCAAAGAATTTTTTGAAATTATCGGATTTGATTGTCAGTATTATGATTCATCTTGGTTACATTGTACCACTAATAAACAAGAATTCCCTTCTCAAATCATCGCTTATGTTCTCGATGTTCCCACATTAACTGGAACATTAATTCGAGATGTGATGGAATCTATAACTGATGAAAGTAAGTCAAATTCAACGATTATTATTTTTACCCCTGCTGAGATATTAGAATCAGATGCTCGTACACAATTATTTGCTTATCAACAATCTCAAAAAAATATTAGTTTAGTTACATCTCTAGATGCAGAAGAAGCTATTTTAACTGGAAAAGGTTATCAAACGTTGCAAGCAATTATTCGTCGCACTAGCACAGGAGAAGATAGTTTTAGATATAGTAGAATTGTCAGCAATAGGATGGATTTCTTTGGCCGTAACCAAGAAATTCGAGAATACATTTCCTTAATTGAAAACAATCAACCATTTGGCTTATACGGAATTCATAAAATCGGTAAATCAAGTCTTTTACGAAAATTAGAACAAAATATAAAAGCTTACTTACGACATATTACTACCGTTTGGGTAGAAATGGACTCTAGAATTAAAAACCCATCTCAATTATATTACCGCATCCTCAAAAAATTACCTTATGAAATTGATTTACCCAAAGATGAAAATTCTATTTCTGCTAATTATTTTGAAAATATATTGAGGCAATTTCAATTACGTCAACAACAAAAATATATAGGACATCGCGTTTTATTGATTTTAGACGAATACGGATTTTTAATACCAGATAGAGAAGGGAGAGGAGGCATTCAAGACTATCTTGACGTATTAGGAATGTTCAAAACATTATGTCAAGAAGGAAACTGGTTTAGTTTATTACCTTGTGGACGAACAACTGCTTTAAGTCGAGTTGGCAGTTGGCCAGAAGGAGAAAACCCTTTTATTGGTATTTTACAAGAGAAATTATTAAAGCCATTTACTTTTCAAGAAGTTGAAGAAATGGTAAGAGCATTAGGAGCTAAACATGGTCTGAATTTTAGTGATAAAGCGTTACACAAAATCTTTGAAATTACAGGAGGACATCCTTTATTTACCCGAATTTTAGGCAGTTATATTCAAACATATCACCAACAAGGAGACGTAACACCAGAGTTAGTTGAAACAGCTACTGATGCTTATTTAAACAATAACCAAGATAAAGCTTTATTATTAACTATCTATGAAAATCGATTAGATCGCAAAGAACAATATATTGTTGAGTTATTAGCAGTCATTAATAAACCTTTATCTTATGAGCAGTTAGTTCCAAAAGATGTTTCTTCTCAAGAAAGTCGTTTATTAAGAGAGGCTGTTAAGAATCTTATTGATACCAGTGTTATTCAAAAAAATGGATCAGAAAAAATAATTCATCAATACGAATTATTACGTCGACTGATTGACCAACAAATAACACATAATCAACGAAAAGAAATCGAACAAAAATTATCTAGTTTACAAGTTCAACAAGAAAAAATCAAACCTATTATTCAAGAAGAAAAAATTAAGCCTATTATTCAAGAAGAAAAAATCAAACCTATTATCAAAGAAGAAAAAATTAAGCCTATTACTGAAACAACAACTAGAAATAGGTTAAGACGAGAAAGAAGAACTAACTCTGTTTTTCCCCAATTTTCATCAATTATATTAGTGTTAATCAGCTTTTTATTGGGAGGACTTATCTTTTTATTCTTAGGGCCAATTATTTTTAATCCAACTGACTCAAATACTGAGCCTGAGTCAACCGTTTCTCCTAATTCAGAATGAACTATGATAGAGCAGATTGCATTAACTTGTTCAGCAATTAATAATTATTAATTATTCAGTGATCTACTCAGTTTGCATTCAGAGAGTCTAGGAGCTAAATAAGACATTCGACTATAAACAACAGCAATATTTAAACCCCAACTCCAACGGGGTAAATGACCGATGGGTGCATTCAAAGAGAAGTTGAGATCATCATATAAGTAATAGTCTAGATCATCCAAAGTTCCACCTTTTACCCAGCCAACTTGTTGAGAAAATTGACGATACTTATCAACATCAACATCTTGAGGATTGCCTAAACTTTCATAAATTCCTTGTTGTATACTTAAGCCAAATTTTCCTTGGGAATATTCTATCCAGAGACGATCAATAGTTTGCAAGTCTTCACAAGCAATATACTCTAATTCTGTGCTAGTAATGAATCCAGACTTATCCTTATCTCCTGCCAT
This sequence comes from Crocosphaera sp., assembly GCA_051439445.1. GTDB lineage: Bacteria > Cyanobacteriota > Cyanobacteriia > Cyanobacteriales > Microcystaceae > Crocosphaera. The sequence goes on along the minus strand of JBFRWG010000039.1, from coordinate 8,028 downwards.
CACCATTAAATCGTAGGTCATTTGGTCAGCTTTTTCCCATTGTTTTCCTTTTAAGAGGGTTTTTAAGGCAGTATAGTCAACCCCTGTGGTTTGAGATACCAGGGAACCTTCAAGAGGATTTGTGGGAGTGTCTATGGGATCAATAATAATCGGTGGAGGAGACTGTACAGCAGTTGTGGTGTTAGGTGGTGCGGTTCTAACTTTGGCTAATAAGTTTGGGGTTAAAGGGACTCCCAGATTTAACCCGGTTTTAATATAGATGTTATCGTATCCTGTGCTTTGGGTTTGGGCAGTGTCAGCGCGACCATGAATACCAATCACTTCCCCTTTTTCGTTGAATACCGGTCCTCCACTCATGCCAGGCAGGGTATCATTGGTATAAACTAAGCCATAACCATCTCGTAACCCTTGCGAAGCAGTGGCGGTGATTTTTCCAGGCACAAAGGTATAGAGGGAAGCATTAATAGCAGTGGTGGGTAGGGGGAAACCTGCAACATAAACCGTCATCCCTTCCACTAAGTTTTTAGCATTTCCTAGTTTAGCAGTGGAATAGGAGCGATCGCTTTCAAACTCAACAACGGCCATATCAACTCCTGAGATGAGTTTAATCTTATTAGTATTGATTAAATGTCGTTGTTGGTCAGAAGTTAAGACATAAGCTTCTTCTCCAGGGTTAATATCTCCTACCACATGACCTGCGGTTAAAAGACGATACGTTTTACCGCTTTTATTGATAATAACCCCTGTTCCATTGCTTCCTGGCCCTTCAACCAAGACAGTTATCTTTTTCGCCATACGACTAATTTGAGTCGCTGATGAAGCCATAATAGGGGAAGTGGGGACAGTGTGTAGTATCACCATTGTCCCCACTATCGGCATAACATATCGACTGATTAGATAATTCATAGGGGGCCGAATTAGCGATCGCCCACCAGTTTATCACGATTCGACGTTTTAACTTGATTGAGATAGTCTTCAAAATCGATGTAGACTCGTTTCGTGGTTTCGTTTAATGGACCGGTGGATCTTACTCTTACGGCCATTAGTTTTTGCAGGGTTTGGCCTGGGTTGACTCCTGGTTTTAGGGTAAATAATAAACCGTTACATCCCCCACCATTTTGAGAACTGACACAAACTACTGGCATTCGGTTCATACGTCCAGTGGTAATGTAGTTTAATTGTCCAGTGTTATAGAAGTATTGGAAACGGTTAGAAACTAACTGACAACGGGTGTTAGCATCGTATCCAGAATAACTAAAATAGTCTGACTGCCAGAGCAAAACGGGAATCATTGCTTGATCCGCAGTTTTAGCAAAGGTTGTGGGGACTCCTTGCCAGTTTTCACAGACAAAGTTTGTCCCAATGTTTTTAGCTTGTGTTGTTGGGCTAAGAGCAAAGGGACTAAGGAATACGCTGGTTGCAAGGGTGGCAATGGTTGCTAGTAACTTAACTTTCATATCTTATCTTTATGTAAATCACTATTAATTCTACTTAATATAACGAAAAAATTAAGAATGGTTGATGGGGAATGAGTATTTTCAGCGTGATATGATCAGAGAGATTCTCTGAAATCAACAATTATCATGCTAAACATTCTCACCGGCTTTGGATTTCTTTCTGGAATGAGTTATCCTTTCCGATTATTAGCAGTCTTTACATCAAATCCCGGTCTTTTATCCTATATTATTGTTCCGATTCTCATTAATATTTTTCTGGGGATTTTTCTTTATATCGGTTTATTTTTTTTAGGAGGAGAAGTCGCTCAAGACTTAACAGAGATCATGATTACTCGTCTTGATCTTTTCTTGGCTGATCTTCCCAGTTGGTTAAATAGTTTAGATTATTTAGTGATTTTTCTTGGCTGGTTACTTCGATTAACTTTAAGTCTCTTGTTTTTGCTCCTAACTGGTTTTATCTTAGTTCAATTTGGGGTAATTTTAGCCGCCCCTTGGTACGGTAATCTTTCGGAAAGAATTGAAAAAATTAAAACGGAAAAAGTCGAAATAATTGAAGTGGGTTTGATTCAAGATATTTGGCGAGCAATTTTATTTGAAATCAAAAAAATTGTTTTAATGATAAGCTGTGGTTTTTTCATCTTTTTATTGAGTTTTATTCCTGTGATTGGTGCGCTCATTTCTCCCCTTGGAGGGTTAATAATTACAGGGACTATTATTTGTTTGGATTTTTTTGATTCCCCTTTAGAAAGAAGAAGACTTCAATTTAGAAAAAAAGTTACTATGGTGATGAAAACATTTCCAGCAAGTGCAGGTTTTGCGTTAATCTGTTTATTGTTGATCAGTATTCCTTTTATTAATTTAATTACCATTCCTTTTTGTGTAGGAAGTGGTACTTTATTTGTTTGCGATCGCATTCTTCTTAAGCATTTATAATCTAAACTATGTCCTCTTATCTTGGTTGATGTCAATCAAAAAAATATGATGAAATTTACGACAACAATTCGTCAAAAAATCAATTCTAATTTAATTAATGACTTGGAAAAGTTTGAAGAAATTACAGAATTTCTCCAGCAAAAAAGCCAAAATACTTTGATGTGGCATCCTGTAGAAAAAAATAGTTATGATTTATACGATCACTATTTAGATGCTATTCTTACTGTTTATTTTAACAAGTATTATTTGTTGTGTCAGTCTTTAATTCAAGTATTAAATGAAGAAAATTATTTATTATACGGTTTAATTGGTCGTTCCTTAATTGAACATACAGCAATTTTAAGATATTATGTTACTAGCAAAATGTTTCCTCTAGTAGAAATCGCTTTAGAAGATGGAAAAGTAACCCCAGAAGAAATAGAAACTATAATTCCTTGGTTAGAAAAACATCTCATGGGAAATCGATTTGATTGGGGTGATTTTTTAGCAGATTATTTTGATGACTTAGATAATCTTAAAGCAGGAAATATTCTTAAAACTTCTCAAGTTAATGTTATTACTTGTTTAAAAAAATGGATTGAAGAAGATGAGTCAATTCAAAACTTATACGAATTATTTTGTGATCTAGTTCATCCTAATCTTGGTAGCACGCTTCTTATTAGTAATATTGTTGATAATCAAATCTGTATTGGTGGCCATTATGGAGATGCGATCGCTTTAGAAATTGTTAATCGAACCTTAAAACAATTATTGATAATTTTTGGAGAAGTTTATCACCAATTAAAACAACTTCAAGAATTTAAGTTTGCTGATTTTCTTCGAGTTTCATAAACATTAAACCTCTTAATTATGGATATTTCAAACCTTATTAAAGCACTACAAAATCCTAACAGTTATCCTCACGCTGTAGCAACTCCTATCAAAGTTATTCAAACTCATATCTCTGTTATTTTTCTCACAGGAGACTATGCTTATAAAATCAAAAAACCGGTTGATTTTGGATTTTTAGACTATTCAACTCTTGAAAAACGTCAATATTTTTTAAATCAAGAGTTGACGATGAATCAAGCGATCGCACCAGATATTTATCTAGAAGTTTTACCAATAACCATCAAGAATAATCAAGTAAAAATAGGAGAAGAAGGAAACATAATTGACTATGTTCTGAAAATGCATCAATTTCCCCAAGACTGTTTATTTATTAATTTATTTCAAGCAGGAAAACTAGAAAAACATGATTTAGAAGCATTAGGGAAAATTGTATCTGAATTTCATAAAAATACTCGAACTGATGATTATATTCGGAGTTTTGGTGACATAGAAGTTATAAAAAAATCCATTGATGAAAATTATGAAAGAACCGAAAAATATATTAATATTGCTCAAACTCAACAGCAATATAATGAGACCAAAGAATTTACAGATAACTATTTTCAACTGAAACAAGAACAATTTAAACAACGACAAAAAGAAGATAAAATTAGAGAGTGTCATGGTGACTTACACTTAAAAAATATATGTCTCTGGAACAACAAAATTCAACTCTTTGATCGCATTGAATTTAACGAAGAATTTCGCTACGTTGATGTTATGTTTGATGTCGCTTTTACTGTCATGGACTTAGATGCAAGAAAACGACAAGATTTAAGCAATATTTTCCTTAATACTTATCTAGAACATACGGGAGATTGGCAAGGATTACAAGTATTACCTCTCTATCTTTCCCGTCAAACTTATGTTCGTGCTAAAGTTACTTCTATGTTACTAGATGACCCCAATATTACAGAAGAAGACCATAATAACGCCCTCCAAGATGCTAAAAATTATTATCATTTAGCTTTGCAATATACTCAAAAACATCAAGGTCAAATTATTATAATGTCAGGGTTATCAGGATCAGGAAAAACTACCGTTGCAAAATATCTTGCTCAACGCATTAATGCTATTTTAATTCGTTCTGATGCTCTGCGTAAACACTTGGCAAATATTCCTTTAAACAAAACAGGAAGCGATGATATTTATACTCCAGAAATGAATAAAAAAACCTATTCTAATTTAATTAAATTGGGAGAAATGTTAGCAATACAAGGATTTTCTGTGATTTTAGATGCTAAATTTGATCGTCATATTTTGCGGGAACCTTTGATAAAAATAGCTCAAAAGAATAACATTCCCCTAACCATTTTATCTTGTTATGCTCCTGTGGACATTTTAAGCGATCGCCTTTCTCAAAGACAAGGAGATATTTCCGATGCAACGGCCAGTTTACTGCAACAACAACAAGAGAATAATGAAAATTTTAATGAGGAAGAACTGCCTTATGTTAAAATGCTTGATACTTCTGGTAATTGGGAACAACAAATCACAGAATTTTATCAACTTTAAGAGAGTATTTGGTCAACAGTAATTGTGTCAGGTGGGCAAATTTTTGTAGATGATGAGAAGTCCCGATAAGTGTTTGATTTACCCACCCTACTGTTTTAAGATATAGTGGGCTTAAAAATTTGTAGCTGTATGGTTAATGGGATCAAATTCCCATCGTTGTTTATAATTCGTTTCACCATAAATATTAAAACTAATAACAGGTTCTTCTCCTATGACTTCAATGGAATGAATCGCTGCATCAACAAAACTAATTATATCCCCAGAAGAAATCGTTTTTTCTCCTACCTTTTTAAGGCGATCGGGAGTTAAATTTGTCGGATCTCTTTGCCAAAAAGTATTTTTTTCTTCCCCATTAATCACCGCAACAATACCCCAAGTTCCATGATTATGAATTTTAGAAACCTGTCCAGGTAACCAAACAACCATTTGAATCGTTAAGGGAAAATTCATCTCATCATATAAATTTAACACTGACCATCCTTGTTGAGGATCAGGCCATGTATATTCTCCTTGTATCCAATAAGAACTTGTTAATAAACGACGGACTAAAGGACGAACTTTTAAGAGAATTTGCTCGTCATCTTGGGTTTGGGCTAAGATGTCCTCTAAATCTGTTAAAAATCGATACAGACGGTAGGTTTTATCTGTCCATTCCCAGTCATCAGATAAGGGACAGGGTTGACAAACACCATCGTTTTTTACTAACCAATCTTGACAATTCATAATTCTCAGGGAATTTTCAGACTATTTTTGAGAAGGTCTTTTATAATTATGACCGAAGATTTGTCAAGATTACAGTGAGGGATGATTGAAAATGAAACTAAAATATTTAACGATCTTGGCCACCACTTCCATCCTCAGTCTAGGGTTAGTGGTAGGTTGTGTGAATCCTTGTGCAGGCCAAACTGATCCTTGTGCAGGAAAAAGTGAAGCGGTTAATGGTGATCCTTGTGCGGGAAAAAGTAACCCTTGTGCTGGGAAAGATGATCCTTGTGCTGGGAAATAGTAAGGGTTATAAATAGAACTTCTGACTTCTTTTAAGAAGGGGTCGGAAGACTTTCTAAATAACGGAGAAATTCTAATAGTTCCCCATCAGAAAGCACTTGACGGGATCGCTTTCCATAGGTTTTGACTAAGTATTGTCGACCTTGTTCCGTTGTCCATTTTAATCGTTTTAGTTCAGCATTAGAACGTGCAATAATTTCAGAAAAGTCAAGCACTTCTTCTTCTTCTATTTCTGGTTCTTTGGAAGTTTCAGTAATAGGAAGTGGTTTCTCTTCTATTTCTGGTTCTTGAGGAGTTTCAGTAATAGGAAGTGGTTTTTCTTCTATTTCTGGAGTTTCAGCAATAGGAAGTGGTTTCTCTTTTATTTCTGGTTCTTGAGGAGTTTCAGCAATCGGAAGGGGTTTTTCTTCTATTTCTGATGCTATAGACTTCATTTTTTTGCTATTGGTTGAGGTTTTAACTCGCTTTTTCGATGATTTCTTGGGGGTTTCAGAAGGTATTTCAGTAACAGGCAAGGGGTTTATTTCTGGTTCTTTTATTGTTTCTTTTTGAGGAACGGGTTCAAGATTTTTAGCAGGAGGAGGAGCCGTTATTTTTGTCGTTTCTACAGGTTTAGTAACCTCTTTACTAACAGGAGATGATTGAGCAACAATTTTAGGAGAAGATTCAAGGGGATGACTGTCTAGTTTAAGATGGGTTAATGCCCTTTCTATGGCACGATCTTCTGCTATTTCAATTTTATCATCAGCCGCCAATCCTGTCCCTAATGTTATCCCATTATTCTCTAGTAAAACCCTGACAATATACTTCCCATGATCAATGGTGACTAACTCACTAATTAAACTGCCTTGTGGATAATATTTTCGGAATTGGGTTAACATAATCACTACCTATTCTTGATTATTTTTTATTATAAGTTATCTTGTACTATTCTGGCAACAAAACTTATGATTATTATTGTCTCAATTCTAGATTTACCCCACAACTTAACCAAATCAGAAGTCTGTCGGGGCTTAATATTATTAAGCCCCTATATTAGACCTTAAGCATTAAGTAATTCTTGTAAAGTTTCCGTTTCTAAACGAGGTCCATAAGAGGTAACAATACGAGAAGAAGCACGGGAAGCTAAGTCTCCAGCTTGAGCATAACTCATGCCATGAGTGATCCCATATAAAAATGCTCCAGCGAACATATCTCCTGCGCCCACAGTATCAATAGCTTCTACAGGATAAGGAGTAATATCAATCAATTCTTGACCATCATAGATAACGGAACCCTGCGCTCCTCTGGTAATAGCGAACCCTTTAGATAAACTTTTGAAGTGGGCGATCGCATCAGAAAAATTTTCAGTGTCAGCCATTTTTAAAGCTTCTGATTCATTAGCAAAAAGAAAATCAATATTAGGGCCAATAATCTCTAATAATCCCTCTTTAAAAAATTGAACCATATTAGGATCAGAGAGAGAAAAAGTAGTTTTGACCCCTGATTTTTCAGCGATTTCTCTAGCTTTAATGGCTGCTGTTTTAGCAGTAGGAGAAGTCACTAAATAGCCCTCCATATAGAGATATTCAGAATCAGCGATCGCATCAGGAACCAACTCAGCCTCAGATAAACCGCCACTAATACCAAGAAACGTATTCATGGTACGATCAGCATCAGGAGTAACCATAACTAAACATTTTCCTGTGGTGCCTTCTACCTCTTTTTCATCATGAACATTGGTATCTAAACCACAGTTTTGTAAGTCTTCTAAATAGAAAAAACCAGCCTCATCTTTAGCCACTTTACAAGAATAAAAACCCTTAGCCCCAAACTGACTTAAAGCAACCATTGTATTAGCAGCAGAACCGCCACCACTTTGCTTACAAAGGTTACCATTAAATTTAGCAATAATCTCCCCTTGACGAGATTCATCTACTAAAGTCATCACCCCTTTATCGATGCTTAATTGTTGTAGTAACTCAGGGGTAACCTGAAACTCCATATCAACTAAAGCATTACCAACACCGTAAACGTGATACTTTCTAGCCATGAAAATTCCCAAATTGTTGTTTTAATCTCCAGGATAATATAACAATTTAGGCATTTCGGAGACAAGCTCCCCTTTCTCCGAAGTCTTAAACCGCTCCTGGAAACTTACTCAAACTTGATCATCTGAATAATCGCAGACCGAACAGCGTTGTCTGCTAAGGTCAGGGAATCTCACCCTGAAGAAAAAGTGCTAATCGGCTTGCTAGTCACCCCCGTC
>JBFRWG010000038.1:0-24664 GCA_051439445.1 Crocosphaera sp. | reverse complement strand
ACGTAGAACTTTATCAGTGGCTCAATGTCAGCGAATGTTTGCAGAAATTCTTGAAGGAGAAAGACAACTATCAGAAACGGAAGCAGATGCCCAAAATTTACGAGCTTTATTCGGTTTAGGTGAAGATATGACTGAACAGCCAGAAAAAGTTCAGTCTTCTAAGAGAAAAACAAAAGTCGGAAAACGAAAACCAAAACGAGACAAAATTGGAGTGCAAGAACCTGATGTCAGTTGATGATTTAACAGTTTATGAACGGTGGGATCTCAAGAAAACTGAAATTCCTCTTCGGAGTCGTTTATTTTCTTTAAAACCGATAGGAATTGGTACACCTTATTGCGAAAGTTTAAGCAGTTATTTGATTCGCTTATCTGAACTACATTGTTTATCCTTATCCGTGTTTATTTCTCGCCTAATTTCTCCTGTTAACTTCTCATCCTACCCAAGATAGATTATCTGACAATATTTGAGTGATGATCAATGAAGTAACTCAAGGAAATATTAGTGCCTTTGCTCAACGACTAAATTTGCCTAAAAATACAGTTTGGGGATGGTATCATCGTAAATCTCTACCGCCCCTCGTTTCTTTATTGAAAATTAGCCAATGTATCAATTTACCATTGCTTACCTTGTTAATAGAAAAAATAACCCCAAACCAGTTATATGCTATTTCAGCACGTTAACTCCCCAAAAAACATTCTTCTGGTCGTTCATCTCCCCATCATTTAAACTTGGATATTTTAGAGCAGCAATTATTAGAAGTTTTAAATTTACCAGATATAGAAAGTCCTTCTCTTAAGAAAGTTTCAGAAACATTAGGCTATCATCGTCGAACTTTATCCCGACATTTTCCTGCATTATGCCAAAGGATTTCTGCTAAATATCGTCAAAGATTAAAAATTATTCAACATCAGACGATTTATAAGTGTTGCGACGAAGTTCGTAGTATCACTTATTCATTGTATGCTGAAGGTAAATATCCTTCTGAACATCGTGTTGCTAAATTTTTAACTCATCCTAGCTTTCTTCGTTATCCTCAAGTTCGAGAAGTGTTCAAGCAAGCTAAACGGGATTTGGGTCTTGAATCATAAGTTTGCCACCTTCGTTTTGAACCATAAGCTTACCAACACGGCAAAGTTATGAGTAAAATCACAAAATTCGCATTATATACTCTCTCATAAAATATGGACGTAACTGGACTCGAACCAGTGACCCCATCGATGTCAACGATGTACTCTAACCAACTGAGCTATACGTCCGCACAAGTTACTAATATAACACAGTGTCAAAAAAAAGACAACTACATTTTTATAAACGCCTTGATTAATGATAGATTTGTAAATTTAGTACATAGTTACCCAACTGAACTTTATCTGACCATAACTCATATTCGATTCTAAGATATTCTGGTAAGGTTTCTCCTTCCACTTGTAAGCGACGAGTGTAATTACGCAAGCGAAAAGCATTAGCAATGTCTCCACCCTCATCATTCAACCAGTAACGACTTAATCCGTAAATCCCTGGTTCCCAAAAATGACGATAACAAAACTTACCATTACCCTGTAGAGATAAGATAACCCTTGCAGGGGAAATTTCCACCCATAACGTATGTCTTGCTGTTTCTACGGTTGAGTTGCTTTCCTCTTTATCCGTTGAATCTAAGATATCTGGTTGACTCAAGAGTAAATCAAACCGAAAACGATCCTTTTGATACAAAGTCCCAGAGGTTTCAAGGGTAGACTCAAAGGGCAAGTCTGTAGAAAGCCAGGAAAGTGTCACAGGACGGTGGTGATTGATAAGCATGAGGAGTTCTGTCGTAAAGAACATATCTATACGATAAAGCCCAAAGGGAAATTTTAACAACGTCCTTGGGAATGATTAATTTTAAGAAATGTTACGGATGGGCTTGCCAAAACACAAAAGTTGTTGTTATGATTAGTAATCGTGTGAGCAATCCTCAGTAGCTCAGTGGTAGAGCGGTCGGCTGTTAACCGATTGGTCGTAGGTTCGAATCCTACCTGGGGAGTTTATCTCAAAGGGACAAAGTCAAATCCAGTACGGCTTTTTTGTCCGGGTAAAATGGTAATAAGAATCGAGCCTCCGTTGCGATCGCCTGAGGGTAAAAATTTCACTTCTTCAGCAGCCCCTTGAACGGAAAAGTTGTTATTAGATAAGGCTTGTTGAACGCTTTGGCGATCGCTATTTCCTTGTTGGAAAGCAGTAACAATCGCCATAGTTGCATCATAAGCGGCTGCAGTCCGCCAGTTCACGTCTCCTCCCCATAATGCTCTAGCTTGGGCAATAAACCCATTCCCTCCTACCGCTTGAGGATGCCAAGGTACTGCTAAAACCATCCCTTCTACGGTCTTTTGTCCTTGTTTGAGGGTTTCAAAGGTGTAAAGGGCAGAACTCCCTAGCAAGAATAAACGATTTTGATTGGCTTGGACAACCGCAATGGCAGCATCAATATTATTGACATCTGGTATGACTAATAAACTATCGGCGTTTTGTTCAATGGCTTGAGAAATTTTATCTAAAGCATTTAAACTGTTATTAGCTAAATCACAGTTAATTTCTATTACTTGACCCCCATCAGCAAAAATCGCTGAAGTGAACTCTTCTTTCAAGGATAAACTATATTTAGCATTAGAATCAAAACAGATAGCAACTTGAGATTTTTTAGCCGTGTTAATCAAATATTTTGAGAGTTGATCCGCTTGAAAACGAATGCTAGGAACAGTCCTGAAAATATAGTTTCCTAATGTGGATATTTCTTTGGCATCACTGGTAGGAGAAATCATTACTAACTGACCGTTTTGATAGACTTTTCCTGCTGCTAAGGTAGCATTACTAGAATTATGACCCACCACAGCTAAAATACTATTATCATTAACCAATTTATCAGCTACTTTAGCAGCCATTTCTGGATTATTATTATCGTTAATAATGGCAACTTGCAGAAAGTTTCCTTTCATTCCGCCTTGTTGATTGACCTTTTCTTGTACTTGGGCAATCCCTCTTAAAATTTCTTTAGCAATGTTTAAATTAGCCCCAATGGGAACAACAACAGCAATTTTTAAAGGATTGTTAGTTGCTGCTTTAGCATTGTTTAAATAAATCAAAGTTTCAGGATCATTACGTTGCAGTTGTAACGAGGTTTTAAACTGAGCGATCGCTTCTGAATAATTTCCTTGTTTAAAGGCAGAAATTCCTGCTTTTTTTTGTGGGGTACTATCGGCAGTAATGAGTAACTCATCTCCTGTACTGATAATTACTTTATTATTACCTTTATTCGGTTGAGTTCGCTTTCCATCGGTAATTGTATTATCTTGTGGCTGTTTCGTAAAGTACCAATAGCCTCCTCCTAGAATTCCTGCTGTTATTAATAAAGATAAGATTAAAATTTGTGTTTCTTTTTTGTTAGCCATAAATTAAATATGCTTTTTTATGTAAGTAAAGTTAAATTGTAGCATAATAATTTTGTTTGCAGGAGTCGAGAAGACTGTGTTAGTATTTTTAAAATAATTTTAATTATCCAGTCATTTTGTCTCCTGAAAGTTTAGAAAATCAATTAGATGAACTGCGAAATAGTTTACGCCCTGGACAACAACAGTTAGGAAGTTGGCAAAGGGGAAAAATGGCGATTTCTGCGGTTCCTGGTGCGGGTAAATCTCATAGTTTAGCGGTGGCCGCTGCCATCATGATCGCCCGTGATCAATTAAACCCTAAAAAACAGTTAATTATTGTTACTTATACCCGTTCTGCTGCTGCTGGAATTAAGGCAAAAATTAAGGAACGTCTCAAAGCATTAAAGATACCTCAAACGGGATTTATGGTACAAACTTTACACGGTTTAGCTTTGAATATTGCCAGTCGTTATACTGACTTATCCCAACTGAATTTAGAAACATCAACTGTGATTATTCCTACTCCTAGTCATCGGGTGATTAGAAGTTGTGTGGAAAAGTGGATTAATAATCATCCTCGTCGTTATCAAATATTATTAGAAGGGGCAGAGTTTGATGGAGAAGAAACAGAAAGACTGCGACGACAATCTGTGTTAAGAACTGAGGTTTTACCTCAATTAGCTCATACCATTATACGAGAAGCAAAAAGTTCTGGATTGACCCCTGAGCAAGTCTGGGAATTAAGTCATTATGCCCATGATCCTTACGAAATTTTAGGGATTGCTGCGGGGTTATACGAACAATATCAAATTGTTATGCGATCGCTTGATTTTATTGATTATGATGACATGATTTTAGGAGCTTTAAATGTTTTAACTAATAACACAATTAGAGACATTTGGCAACAACAAATTTTTGCTGTATTTGAGGACGAAGCACAAGATTCGAGTCCCTTACAAGAAAGACTAATTTCTGCTTTAGCCACTAATGAAAATGACTGTAATTTAATCCGAGTAGGTGATCCCAATCAAGCGATTAATTCAACGTTTACCCCTGCTGATCCTGTTTATTTTAATTGGTTTTGTGAGACTTGTAAGAAAGAAGATAAATTAGCTGAAATGACTCAAGCGGGACGGAGTAGTAAGATTATTATTGATGCGGCTAATTTCGTTCTCAAATGGGTTAATGAGCGGTGGAATTTGGAAAATAAACATAAACAATCCGATGTTCAATCAACAGAAAAAAATGTTATTCCTTTTCGCTTACAAAAGATAGAAACCGTTAGCAAAAATGACCCCCAACCCAATGCAAATCCTGCTCCAGTGGGTGAAGGATTAGAACTCTATATCCCTGATGATATTTATCATACCGTTGACTTAATTCGAGATAAAGTTATTGAATTATTAACGAAAAATTCTGATCGTAATGCGGCTATTTTAGTAAGGGAAAATCGTCAAGGACGTTTCTTAGCTGAAAATTTAAAAGAGTTGCCCAAAAAATATAAAATTAGGCTCTATGAAGTGGGAGAATCAGAAAGATTTTCACAAATACCGAGTCAAATTTTAAACTTACTACAATTCATGGATCGCCCCCATTCTCCAGACTATTTAAAAAGTGCCTTAGAAATATTAGAAAAGCGAGGTTTAATTCCAGCGCAAGACCTTAATGCGTTATCAACTTATCCTGAAGACTTTCTTTATCCTAGTCCCCTGATTCCTGAACCCAAAAAACAAGTTTTAGAAGCTCGTCGTTATTGTTGTAATCTTTTACAAGCTAAATTAGAATTACCTGACTATCAACTGATTCCCTTCTTAGGAATGACCCTGAAATATACGGGGGCAGAATTAGCAACAGTACAGAAACTTTCTGATAGAATTCGTCAAGAATTAATCGGTAAATTTTCTTTGAAAAATGTCTTGAATGTTCTCAGAGAAATCATTAATTCTGAACAGTTTGAAGCGGTAGAAGAAGACAACGAAGAACGCTATACAAAAAAGAATCAAGTTACAATTATTACCATGCACAAATCAAAGGGTTTAGACTGGGATTATGTGTTTCTTCCCTTCCTTCATGAAGATGTTTTACCCGGTAAACCTTGGGTTCCCACTTCTGCACAATTTTTGGGTAAGTTTACTTTAGCAGAAGTGTCTCGCGCTCAAATTCGTGCTGCAGTTCATCATCAATATATTAACGCACAAAACCCTTTAACAATTCCTAACCCAGAAGCTGCTTGGGAAGAAGCGCAAAAACTAAAAAAAGCGGAAGAATATCGTTTATTATATGTAGCAATGACTCGCGCAAAACGTCTTTTATGGATGTCTGCGGCCAAACAAGGTCCGTTTCGTTGGAGCATTTTTAAAGCAGATGCAAACGTTAATTTACAAGCCAAAACCCCTTGTCCTATCTTTCCTATTTTAATGGAGCAATTTCCTAATTGTGTGATAGAATATTTATTCTAATAAAAAACTATCATTCATTACTGTAAAACTTAACTTTGGATGGAATAAATTATGAATTTGAAGGATTTGATCAAGGAAATCCCTGGAAGTAAAAAGTTAGCTCAAGCATTAGGATTGACTAGAGTTACGAAATCTATCCCAGGTGGACGCAGTTTTCTGTTAGAAATGCTTCCTAAACAATCCATTGGTGCTGAGATAGGAGTCCATAAAGGTAATTTTTCTCAAGAAATTATCAACTCCATTGCACCCAAAGAACTACATTTAATTGATCCTTGGGAGTATCAGACTTCAGACACATATGCAGAAGCATGGTATGGTGGTCAGGCTAAAGAAGGTCAAAAAACTATGGATGAACGTTACTCAGGAGTTTGTGATAGGTTTTCCCAGGAAATACAAACTGGACAGGTAAAGGTTCACCGTGGTTATTCGACAGATATTCTTGAGCAGTTTCGAGATGAATACTTTGACTGGATATATATTGATGGAAACCATTTATATGAGTATGTCTTGAAAGACTTAGAATTATCCTTCAAGAAAACTAAATCGGGAGGTTTGATAACAGGGGACGACTATGGTAGTGGTGGTTGGTGGAAAGATGGTGTCAAACAAGCGGTAGATGAGTTCAGAAAAAGAAAAGGTATTAAACTGGTAGAAATATGTAATGGTCAGTTCATATTTAGCAAAGTTTAAGGATTGTCTTCAAACAGTAATTGTCCGAAAGTTTTAATGTCTTTCCCATGAAAGCTAATTATAGTGATTAACATTGTTATGATTAGCTTTTATATGTTTGTCTATATTATTCTCAAAGTTGATTTATATCCCTCTATTCTTGTATTAATTTTATCAATATATTTATTATTTTTTTCAATACCAATATAATGACGATTGAGATTTAAACAAGCGATCGCAGTTGCACCTGATCCCATAAAAGGATCTAAAACTATCATCTTTTCCTGACTACTTGCTTTAATAATTCTTTCCATTAATTTAACAGGTTTTTGGGTAGGATGAAGTCTTTTTTCTTGATAAAAATCTAAGTCATTCCACACATTAGTTACCCCCATTTCTATATTAAACGTTGGCGAAATATCTTCATAAGCATAATTAAAATCAAGAATTTCTTGTAATTTTTCCCACATTTCTTGAGTAGGAACTTGTCCTAATATATTATTACCGGTATACAGAGACCACATTCCACCACCATTGGATTTTACCCCTAATCTTTTATTAATTTCCAGTGCAGTTAAACCTAGTTTTTTTTGTCGTTGTTTGAGAATTTTTTTAATAAAAGGACGACTATCATAAATAAAAAATAGCAAACTTTCAGTTACATTTGGAAACATTTTATAATTTTTAGTTGCTCTTCCTCCAATAGCTTTTATCCCTTTATCGATAATAATTTGCTGTCGAAAATTGAACCCTAAATTGATGATAGGTTCGTATAAAGAAAATAAGTTTCTTAAATATCCAAATAAATATAAACTACCTGATAATTTAATCACTCTAGCAATTTCAGGAAGCCATTGTAAACACCATTTTTTATAATCTTCTTCTGTACGCCATTGATAATCCCATTTTTGTTGTGTCACCTTCCAATAGGGAGGATCAAGGATAATTAAATCAACACTTTTATCAGGTAACGCTTTTAAATTTTCTACACAGTCTCCCTGGATAATTGTATCAAGATATTTCATAGATTCTAGAGTATTAAGATAGCATCTATAAAGCGTAACATAGCTTTATAGACTGTTACAAGTAGGATACTTATGTTACAGTTTCTAACATTGATAAACTCTAGAAAAGTAATAGGGACTATAAACTATACTTGATTATAAATTATAAATTATAAATTCAACTTTATCCATTGTTTTATCCTATTAATTATCTCAGAATCAAGAGGACGTTTCATCGATGTAACAAAATCTTCATCAGGTTTTCCCAATCGTCTAAAACTATGATCTAACCCTGGAAAAATCTGAGTTGTTACCTGAGTATTTCCTGCTTTCTTTAAAGCATCTGCTGCTAATAATGCTTCTTGAGGGGGTGTATTGTGATCTAATTCTCCATGTAATAATAAAACAGGACATTTTATCTTAGAAATAAACTCGCAAGGTGGATGATCAAAATGTTGCTTATAAAGGGGAAGATACAACTCTTTTGACCAAGTTTCATCACCTAATTGAAAGTAAGTTGCTCCTTGTTTAATGGTGTCACATAATTGATCAGTTTTGACATAAACCCAATACATCAAAGGAAAGGTATTTTTAAAGTTATCAATCGCTTCTTGTTCTAATTTCCAAAAATTATCCCGTTGCCACTTAAAAATAATTTCTAGATTATGATAAATTCCTCCTTGCCAAATATAAAAAGATAAATCTAAGTTTTCTGCTGCTAACATTAAAGCAATAATAGCCCCTTCACTTTGTCCTAAAATGCCAATTTTACTATGATCAACATTCGGTAAAGTTTTTAACCATTTTATGGCTTCTCTAGCATCATCAACTAACCCAAATAAATCAACTGTATCAAAATCCCCTTCGCTTTCACCACAACCCCTTTTATCATATCTAAAGCTTGCATAACCCAATTCTTGAAACAATTTTGCTTCATCTTTAAACAAATTTCTTTCAGGTAAAGCAACAGGAAACCAGTGTTTTTTTGAGTTATCTAAATTACCGTCACGGGTTTGAGGAAAAGATCCTCCAATAAATAAACAGACAGGAGGTTGATTAATTCCCTCAGGTAGGGTTAATGTTCCTCTAATTTTATTGGATTTTGAGATGAAATAGGTATGTTTTTCCATAGCATTAGCTTTTATACAGTAAGTAGCAAAAGAATCTATCCTTAGAATTATATTAGCCTGAAAAGCAGCTAATAGCCGTCTTCAATTGGGTGTATCAATATTTCAGTTGAGTGAGTGTAGGAAGTGTGTCTGGAGTGGGAAGTGTGGGGACAGCTATTATTGTTATATAATATCTAAGAGATATAAATTAACAGCATCCCTGAATACCCTATTGTTACAAATCTTATGACTCTAAAAAACTTTGATAGTGAAGACAATAACCGTAAATTTGAATTACCTGGAGCCAAACCCCATTATAACCCCGATCGCTACGGACAAGTTGATCATATTTTCCTCGATTTAACTTTAGATATTCCTCATCAAAGCTTTACGGGAAATTGCAGTATTACCTTAACCCCTGTCCGTTCTGGAATCACTCAATTAATTCTCGATGCTGTTGATTTAAACATCAATTCTGTTTTGATTAATGAAGTTAGTCAACCCTTTGATTATGACCAAGAAAAATTAATCATTAATCTTCTACAACCCACTCAAGAAGATCCCATTAAACTCACCATTAACTATGGAGTTGAAAACCCTAAAAGGGGACTTTATTTTATCGCTCCAGATGAACATTATCCAGATAAACCGACCCAAGTTTGGACTCAAGGAGAAGATGAGGACTCCCGCTTTTGGTTCCCCTGTTTTGACTATCCTGGACAGTTAGCAACCTCAGAAATTAAAGTCAAAGTTCCTAATAATTTTATTGCTATTTCTAATGGGGAATTAATTAGTCAAAAAACCGTTGGTGAAGATATCATTTACCATTGGTTACAAAAACAGATTCATCCCACTTATTTAATGACCTTAGCAGTAGGAGAATTTAGTGAAATAAAAGATGAATGGAGGGGAATTCCTGTTACTTATTATGTAGAAAAAGGGAAAGAAGAACAAGCAAAAATTAGTATGGGAAAAACACCCCAAATGATTGATTATTTCTCCTCAAAATTTGGCTATAACTATCCTTACCCTAAATACGCTCAAGTTTGTGTTGCTGATTTCATCTTTGGGGGAATGGAAAATACCTCAACCACTTTACTAATGGATCGCTGTTTACTCGATGAAAAAGCAGTTAAAGATAAACCCTTTACAGAAAGTTTAGTCGCTCATGAATTAGCTCATCAATGGTTTGGTGATCTCGTCGTGATTAAACATTGGTCTCACGCTTGGATTAAGGAAGGAATGGCCTCTTATTCTGAGGTTTTATGGACAGAACATGAATACGGAAAAGATGACGCTGCTTATTACTTATTAAATGAAGCAAGAAGTTATTTAGATGAAGATTCTTCCCGTTATCGTCGCCCTATTGTTACCAATGTTTATCGAGAAGCGATTGAATTATACGATCGCCATTTGTATGAAAAAGGGGCTTGTGTTTATCACATGATTCGAGGGATTTTAGGAGAAGAATTATTTGATAAAGCCATTGAAACTTTTGTCAATGATAATGCTCATAAAACAGTAGAAACAATCGACTTATTAAGATCGATAGAAACCGCCACAGGATATAACTTATTATTCCTGTTTGATCAATACGTCTTCCGTGGAGGCCATCCAGATTATAAGATAAGTTACAGTTGGGATAATGATAATAATCTAGCTAAATTAACCGTTACTCAAACTCAAGTAAAAGAAGAAAATGGCAAAAGTAAAGATAGTTTTGACCTAAAAATAGCCATTGGTTTTGGTTATGAAAAGTCCCCCATGAAAATCTTTACGATGCGTATTCATGAGAAACAACAAATCTTTTACTTCCCTTTAGAAACCAAACCAGACTATATCAGCTTTGATGTTAATAACTATTTCTTAAAAACCGTAGAATTAGACTATCCCATTGCTGAATTAAACACTCAGTTAAAACATGATCCTGATCCCATATCCCGTATTTATGCTGCTATTGCCATTGGCAAAAAAGGCAATTTAGAAGCCATTAAGAGTTTAGAAGAAGCCTTGACAAAAGAGCATTTTTGGGGTGTAAGATTAGAAGCAGCTAAACAGTTAGGAAAAATTGCCTTAGATCAAGCAGGTGAAGCTTTAATTAAAGGGTTAGAGGATGAAGATCAAAAAGTCCGTCGTGCTGTCATTGAGAGCTTAGGAAAAATAAAAAATGATTACTGCTACGAAACCCTAAAAAATTCTCTGAAAACTGAAGAGAAAAGCTACTATTGTGAAGCAGCGATCGCCAGTAGTTTAGGGTCAATTTTATCAGGGACTTTAAAAGAGAAAACCCCAGAAGTGATTGAATTATTAAAACAAGTCTTAGAAACTCGTTCAGGTTGGAATGAAGTGGTTAGAGCAGGAGCAATTTCAGGGTTAAGTAAACTGAAAACCAATGGGGATGCAGTGGATGTTATTGTTAATTATACAAAACGAGGAACTCCCCAAGCCTTACGGTTAGCAGCGATTCGCTCATTAGGGACTATTTCCACAGGACAAACACCCAATAAATTAGAAGAAATTCTTGATATTTTAGAAGCTATTTCTCAAGAAAGTTTCTTCTTAACTCAAGTGGCTGTTACTACTGCATTAGGACAAATGGAAACCCCAAAAGCCATTAATATTTTACAAGGTTTGGCTGATAGAACTCCTGATGGAAGAGTTAAAAGAAGGACAGAAGAAGCTATCAAGAAAGTTCAGAAAAAACTAGGATCAGATAAAGGAATTCAATCCTTAAGAGATGAACTAGAAAAACTCAAACAAGAAAATCAAGAATTACAAAGTCGTTTAGCAAACTTAGAAGCAAGAAATAGTTAAGATTGATGGTTAATGTTGATAAGACCCCGCCGTTAACGGCAGGGTTTAACCACAATCTAAGGTAAAATGGATATAGAGAGCCAAAGGAGGCAATAAGGTATGTTTACAACCACCCAACTTGACAACGGTATTCTCAACAACTACGCAGTAGAACCTCAAGTTTATTATGCCGGATCTCCAGCCCCTTATCAAATACGTCGTTACCTACTTAAAGGGGCGATCGCTATAGTATTCGTTACTAGCTTAGTTATTCTTTCTGCTATGATTAGCTAAGAATTTCTCTCTTGCTTAACTTTGTAAATTTCTTCGCTGAAACCTCAGTTAATCTGGGGTTTTTGACTATTTTTTCTCTCTTAATCTCTTGTTGAAACCCTGCCGTTAACGGCAGGGTCTTATATTAAAAAGTATGAACTATTTTCTCAGTTTGATTACCTGATCTTAACCAACAATCTTCGTTGATCAAATCTTAAAGTTTTGCAATTTAGACAAGAGTTTAAATACATTTAAAGTTATAATGGTGACGAGAGGAAAAACGGGTGAGGTTATTCCTAGATGTATCAACTATTCAAAACATCATTATGGCTAAAGAAAAGGTAATTCAATTTTTAGGTGAAGCAGCCAAAAATCAAGACCTTAAAGATAAACTACAAACCGTAAAAAACCAAGATGAGTTAACGAAACTAGCTCAAGAAGAAGGGTTTGACTTTTCTACCGAACACATCGATGAGGCCTTAGATGAATTAAAGCAAAAACCTGGATTTTTTGGCAAGTTAGCAGAAGCGATCGCTGAAGTATTTAGTCCCGATCACGACAACACACCCCCTTCTATCGGGGTACAACCCTATAGTGGTGATTCTAACTAATATCATTAACGGATTTAAGTTCCCACGGATAGCACTGCGTGGGATTCTTTTCTTAATTTATTATGCAGCAAGAACAGACGGTCAACTCTAATTTTTTAAGCAAAATTTCAGTTCTCACTTATGGGATTATCTGTTACCTCATTTCTTCGGCTACTCTAGTTTATGCTGTTGGGTTTTTAAGTAATATGGGTGTTAGTAACTCTCTTGATTCTCCAACCCAAGGAACGTTATTAACAGCATTATTAGTTGATGGAACTTTGCTGGGAGTTTTTGCTTTACAACATAGTGTAATGGCTAGGCAATCATTCAAAGCTTGGTGGACAAAATTGATTCCTCAGCCTCTAGAAAGAAGCACTTATGTCCTCCTATCTAGTCTAGCATTAATCCTTCTCTTTTGGCAATGGCAACCTATTGGTATTCCCCTCTGGATCATTGATAATTTAGTGGCAAAAATTGTTCTTTATTCACTATTTGCATTGGGGTGGATTATTGTTTCATTTTCTACCTTTTTAATCAATCATTTTGACTTATTTGGAATACGACAGGTTTATCTTTATTTCCAGGGGAAAGAATACACACATTTACCTTTTAAAACCCCCGTCTTATATAACTATGTTCGTCATCCTTTGTATGTAGGTTGGTTATTAGTCGTTTGGATGACTCCTACTATAACAGTTGCTCATTTTTTCTTGGCTTTAATGACGACAATTTATATTTTAATTGCCATTCAACTCGAAGAAAAAGACTTAGTTGATATTCATGGAGAAAAATACCAAGCTTATCGCCGTGAGGTTCCCATGTTAATTCCTTTTTGGCCTACAAAATCGTAAACTTTCGTAGTCGGGTAATTTAGAACGAAGAATCTAGAAACTATTAATTAATTCTAAATTCTTCATCCTAAATTCTAAATTGTGTCCTTAACCCAAGGCTTTCTCAATGGCTGCTTGAAGCGCAGCATCATCAGGGGTAGTAGCCGGTTCAAAACGTGCTACCACTTCACCATCACGACCCACTACAAACTTGCCAAAGTTCCAGCTAATATCTTCACCATCTCCGACTAAGAACTGGTAGAGCGGACTACGGTTTGCCCCATTAACATCTTGCTTTTCCAGTAAGGTAAATTCCACATTGTAGTTGCTACTGGTAAACTCTTTAATCTCAGCAGGACTTCCTGGTTCTTGTGCGCCAAACTGATTACAGGGAACAGCGACGACCTTAAAACCACGTTCACCATATTTTTTATCGAGTTCAACTAAACCGGAATATTGAGGCGTTAAACCACACTTACTGGCAACATTAACAAAAAGAATTACTTTATTTTCTAATTCGCTTGCAGGGAGAGGCATCCCTTCAAGTGTCACAAGATTGGTTGGTAAAGACATAATGGTTGATAGGTAGAAAGGAAAACATCATTCTTCATTATCCTTGTTTGGGGACGCTTAAGCAATTAATTCATGAAAGTGTTTCTAACTTCGATACACTAAATGGAAAACTACTGTTAATTACCTCTTCAATCATCCTCCAATTTGTGACATAGTACGTTGATAAATTCCTGCATTGTTTCCTGAGTCTCTTTGTTTGTAATTAATCTCTGGTTTAATCATTAATAATTGAGCAACCTTGTCTCTGATTTCTGTTGTTTTTATCCCTGTTCTTAAGAGGGTTTTTAAATCAATTTGCCCCGTTTCATTGAGTAAACAAGGCCTTAGCCAACCATCCGCAGACAGACGCATACGATTACAGCGATCGCAGAAACATTCTGACATTTGACTAATAAAACCAAGGGTTCCTTTTGCTCCAGGAATTTGAAAGATATCTGCTGGACCATTCCCCTTAATACTACTCTCTATTAATCCCCATTTCTGACGTATTTTGTTTCTAATTTCTTCAGAAGGAATCCAAGCACAATCATGAAATAAATCTTTGTTTCCGATGGGCATAAATTCAATAAAACGAATGTGCCAATTACGATTAATACTTAATTCTGCTAAGGCTTCAATCTCCTTTTCATTTACCCCTGGAATAACAACAACATTCAATTTTAAGGGGTCAAAACCCACTTCGTAAGCGGTTTGAATCCCTAACCAAGTTTTTTTCCACAAATCGCTTTTCTGACGACCAATAATACGATTAAATGTCTCTGGATTTAGGGAGTCTAAACTAATATTAATACGCTTTAATCCTGCCTTATATAAATCTTCTGCTAGGGAAGCTAATAAATAGCCATTTGTTGTCATAGATAAGTCTTCTGTTGCTGGTAAAGTTGCAATATCTTTGACTAATTCTACCACTCCAGGCCGTAATAAAGGTTCTCCTCCTGTTAAACGAAATTTACGAAAACCTAGAGGAATAAATACAGTTTTTAATAGGGTTATAATTTCTGCATGGGTTAATAAATCTTGACGTAAAATATAGTTTAATTCTGCTTCTTCTGGCATGCAATATTGACACCGAAAGTTACAGCGATCAATCAGACTAATACGAAGATAATCAACTTGGTTCATGTGATAGGATGGATTAATATCATTTGGATCTATCTTATAGCATAACAATTAAATTAGCTGATGATCTAGTGTGATAATTATTTTAGCTAATTAACAGGTTTAAGGAAGCCATTCTTCATTAATTAATTGTTCAATAGTATAAGGACATTGTTCAGGAAAAGTGATAGAATGTCCTGTTTTTGGTCTAACCTATCTTAGGGCTTTTTGATAAACTTTCGCTTGATTTTTATCTAAGTGCTTTCGGAGATTAGTTGTTAAGTATTCTTGGAGTTGTGTTCTAAAGCTCATAATTTCTGCTTGCCAATGATTAGCATTATAATTTTGTTGTTCTGTCCAATATTGTAGCAGTAATAAATATCTCATAATTTGTTCTAAAAAACTCTCAACCGTTAATTTATTTCGACGACCCAATTCCTCTAATTCCTCAATTAAATGCGTTAAGTCTAACTCGTCTAAGCGTTTTTCTTTTAAGAGTTTGCTAGTCATATTTAACCATTGCTCATTGTCAAGATCATAGAGAGATTTGAATTCACTTATCAAACCATTCTAAAATGCGATTCCAAGCCCACCAGCGATCGCCGTCTTGATGTTGACGTTCACAAGTTTTATTACTAATATAACCCACATGACCTCCGTAATTCGTGATTCTCAAATCAATATAAGAATTCTGAGCACAACTTCCTTTTAAATCAGGAATAATACTAGGATCAAAAAGAGGATCATCGGCTGCATATAAAATCAAAGTTGGTTTCGTTAAATGAGGTAATAAAGGTAAAGGACTACTAGCATTATAATAGTCTTCAACGGAAGAAAATCCTAACTTTTCGATCACTAATTCGTTATCAAATCCCCAAATACTTTTAGCCCGACCAATTGCATCGATATCCATTGATTCCGGATGATACTTATGAATCTGTAAAGCTAATTTTTTTAACTGTTTAGCGATTCTTTTTTCAATATATTTACCCCATTGATGTTTAACCAGATAAGATAAAGAACGATTAGCATCTAAGTTAGGACAAATAACTGCACCTCCAGCAATATCTGATGGTTCTAAAGAAAGATCCTGACCCCAACTAGAAATCGTTTGTCCTGCTTTAATACCCCATAGTGCTAACTGTCCCCCCAAAGAAAAACCCGTTAACCAAAAAGGAGACGGACAACCCATATTTTTCGCTTCAGCAGCAATACGAATAAAATCTTCTCCCTCATAGAGTCCATCAGAGGTTAAAGTAGGAGATAATTGTGCCGTTTTTCCGTGGGCGCGCCAATCAAAAATAACTACTGCATACCCTGCAGCAAACGCTTTTCTTCCCAACAAACGTAAATACCATTGATTATCGAGATCCCCAACAATACCATAGGTTCCTACAATAGTACCACGGGGATTTTTAGGAATCGCAACCAGTCCAAAAATAGGCACACCTTGCGCCCCAATAAAGATTTTTTCTTGATAAGTGGGTTCAGGAAATTGTATATTTTTTTCCCAATTTTTCCCGGCTAATAAACCAGCATAAAAACTCATTGATAAGCCATTTTTTAGTCCCCAAGGCGGCGTATAATCAGTAGCGTGCATAACAATAAATCGTTAAAAAATAAAATTTTATTGAGCTTGACATTTAATTATAAGTTAACACCATAACATTGATCAAATTAAACCCCGCCGTTAACGGTGGGGTCTTATTTTCATTTGCTTTTTCCCTGTCCACACCTTCCACACTCCACTTAACTAAAATCTTGATACATCCAATTAAAAACCGCCATTAAACCCCTAGGACATAATATGGCGATCGCCTTTCCTCTTTATTTATAGCACTACCCATTAAGGGAGGGGACATTTTTACCCTGTTATATAACCTGTTATAACAGGTTATATAAGTTGAGATTTAATGCTATAACCCGTCTCTTTTAGTACATATATATCTAGCACTAGGGTTTTTATCATATTCATGGATCTAACAGTGTTATTAGAGTGAGCAGCAAAACGTAATAAAACGGATTGAATCGTAATATTTCCTTTGTCTATTAATTACCAGTGTGGTAATTTACTTTTCGGCTTGAGTGAGTTCAAGTAAAAACGAATGATGGCCACTCTCCTTGAAATCTATCTAAGCCACTAGGGGTTCACTCTCAACCCATTGCCTTCAAGTTGATTCCCCAAGTAATGCCTGGGGTTAAACCAACCCTGATTAATGGCATCATCGAGTGTCAAATCCCTTTGCAACAAAAAGGATACTGTACGCTTAATCAAAACTTTCCTAACATCAGTCGAATTCATAAATCTGGTAATATTAGGGTCATCTAATCTCGTTTCAATGTTGCGTGCAGCATTACCATCAGCCGACAATACCTCCCCATCAAAGGTGAAGAATTGATCCCCACAACGAGTTCCTAAAAGGACTCCAAAACGCGAATCAACCTGCGAGGTATAGGCTGCATTTACTACCGTCACTGATGACGAACGACGGTAGGAAATCTCTAAGAGTGCTTTCTGTAGGGTTCCTTTGCACCATTCGGCCAAATTACGATTAATTTGCCGAGAAATCTTTTTGTTTTTAACAACAAAACTTAAGTCTTCCGTAATAGCATACTGATACTTATCAAAGAACTGATTAACACCAGTCCTGACCATTGTTATTAGAGTTTGTTTTTTCTTTTTCTCTAAGGTTTGGTGACGTTTTTTAGTCAAGTTACATCGAAAAATTTGTGGCTTATTTTTCTTCGTTGCTATTTGATATAACTTGTTTCTTCCTTGACCCCTGGTCTGTCTTTTCTTGACCGATTGGGACATTACCTTACCAATTCCTTGACCATAAATTTCATTATGAGAATCGGTGAAAGCTTCTGTATATCCTTTATCTAAACCACATTGACCAATCCCTACAGAGGGGCTTCTTTTAACAATTTTAGGGAAATGTAATCTAATTTCATGAGTGACCTTATCAAATCTTATCTGAAAAATTCCCTTGAGAGTTATTCTTCCTACTTTAAAAAAGAGAGTCAGCTTTTCATATTTCCGATTGCCAATTAAATCCCCGCCAATGGTCACACTTACTACATTTCGACTAATTCTTTTAACTACTGCCCCATTACTAATGCCGACACAAATTTGATTATTAATGCAACTATGACCTCGATGATAAGCTTGTCTCATCCAACGATGAAGTAAAGGATATTTCATCCATTCTAAAGTTTTGAGACTTTTAATCAATTCATCTCGGAAAGAAGTAGATTTTATCTCTTTTCCTCGACTATCTTTTTCAGGTTTAAAATAACGATAAATTTTTCTAATAAGAATAGTGTTCCCTGCTTCAATACAGGCATGAATATCATTAATCACTCTCTCAAAAGTTTTTTGCCATTGCTTTTGAGGGAGTTTATACTTTGATGGTGGGTTGGTTTTTTGAAACTCTTTATAGAGCGAGGCGTGAGAAACTCCCCAACATTTAAGAGAACCATATTTATTCCAAATATCTGAACGTAAATGTCCAGCACGAATAGCCATTTCTCTTGCCTTTTCTACATCACCACCGATACAGTAACCTATTCTGGTAACAGCATATTCCGAAGCTTTATTGATGACTTTTCTTTTCATGACACTGTGGGGGCTGCCTTCTTGTCTATTTTACTGCGGTTTATCTACTTTTTCTATTTCTTTTACTTGCTTAGGGGTTAGATACACAGTGTCCGTTTCGTTACTATTTACCCCTATATACTACGCTATATTGTTACTTAATGGTAAGACTAATGAACAAAAAAATTCCCCCCACACTCCCCACATTTCTGTAAGATACAATACCCATAGGGTTATTACTGTAGGTATGAACCCTATATGTAGTGTCTGAGTTTAAATTAAAGATGACAGATCATCCCCTAGGTGCCGTTGTTCAAGGTTCTCTCTCGCAAGGGTTAGAAGTTCGCTTGCATTCTGATGTCTCTGTAGAACAGATGCGCGTCGGTAAGTTTTTGGTGGTTCAAGGGATAAAGTCTCGGTTTTTCTGTCTGTTAACGGATGTCTCTTTGGGAACCGCTAACCCTCGTATTTTGGCGAACCCTCCCAGTTTCCAAGACACCTTTATGCGGGATGTATTAGCAGGAAGTGCCACTTATGGGAATGTGGAACTGGCACCGATGTTGATGTTTACTCCGACAGAAGAAGAAAATAATCATTCTCCAACAGAAGACACCTCTTTAGGTTCGTTTCAAGCGCAAACAAGTGCTAACTTAGAATTACTTCCAGTTAAAACGATACCCACTCATTTTAGTCAAGTTTATGAAGCTTCAGAACGAGATTTTAGGGCGGTTTTTGGTTGGGATGATGACCCAACTAGGCGTAACTTTGCCATTGGCAAACCCTTAGATATGGATGTGCCGATTTGTATTGATTTAGATCGTTTTGTTGAGCGAAGCAATGGGGTTTTTGGTAAGTCAGGAACAGGAAAATCTTTTTTAACCAGATTGTTAATTTCTGGGATTATTCGCAAGCAAGCAGCCGTTAATTTAATGTTTGATATGCACTCAGAATATGGCTGGGAAGCTATGAAAGAAGGGAAAGAAGTGTCGACGGTTAAAGGGTTACGCCAATTGTTTCCTGGACAGGTAGAAATTTATACATTAGATCCTGAGTCTACTAAACGGAGAGGGGTCAGCGATGCTCAAGAACTATATTTAAGCTACGATCAAATTGATATTGAGGATATTCGTTTAGTAGGACAAGAATTAGGAATTTCTGAGGCCAGTTTAGATAATGCCAACATCTTAGAAGCAGAATATGGAAAGTCTTGGATTATGCAGTTATTAAACATGACTAATGAAGATATTAAACTATTTTGCCAAGAAAAACAAGGTCATGCAGGGTCAATTATGTCCTTACAAAGAAAGTTGATGCGCCTAGATAATTTAAAATATTTACGCACCGCTTGTCCTCATAATTATATTAATCAAGTTTTAGAATCTTTGGATGCAGGGAAGCACGTTGTCATTGAATTTGGTTCCCAATCTAATATGCTTTCGTATATGTTAGCCACAAATATGATTACCCGACGGATTCATGGCAGTTATGTTAAAAAAGCTGAACGTTTTTTACAAACAAAAAGTCCCACAGATCGCCCTAGACAATTAGTAATTACGATTGAAGAAGCACACCGATTTTTAGACTCTAAAATTGTTCAGCAAACTATCTTTGGAACCATTGCTAGAGAGATGAGAAAATATTTTGTTACTCTCTTAATTGTTGACCAAAGACCATCAGGAATTGATAACGAAGTTATGTCTCAAGTTGGTACAAGAATTACCTGTTTATTGAATGATGAAAAAGACATTGATGCCATTTTTACAGGGGTTTCTGGAGGGCAAAATTTAAGGTCAGTATTAGCTAAATTAGACTCTAAACAACAAGCCTTAATTTTAGGTCATGCTGTCCCCATGCCTGTTGTTATTAGAACTCGTCCTTATGACCAACAATTTTATGCAGAAATCGGAGCAATAGATTGGTCAGAAATACCCGATGAAGAACTCCTCGCAGCAGCAAAAATGG
Source organism: Crocosphaera sp. (assembly GCA_051439445.1). Taxonomy (GTDB): domain Bacteria; phylum Cyanobacteriota; class Cyanobacteriia; order Cyanobacteriales; family Microcystaceae; genus Crocosphaera. The sequence goes on along the minus strand of JBFRWG010000038.1, from coordinate 4,301 downwards.
CCAGAGCAGACTTAGGATTTTAAGTTTAACATGAGTTCGGGGTTCAGAGTTCAGAGTTGGAATATTTTAAACCAGAGAATCAGGGTTTCGAGTTAACGATGTGACTCTTATAGTTATAGTTAATTCAAATAAAAATGAGACAAAACCTATCTCCCTTGTTATTAGTATAGTAAGCAAGATGCTCACACTAACCTGCCTCCAACTTATTTGAAATGACTATAAACCATCGATTTTATGTTCTGTTGAACTCACGTTAAGTTTAAATTACTTTAAAAAAAGTTATAAATAAACGTAAGGTGGGCAATGCCCACCCTACAAATTTAATCTATTTAATTATCCTTACCTACTTCATTCTAAATTCTAAATTCTAATTGACTAATTCATAAAACCAAGGTTCAAAGCGATCGCCTAACGCTTTCAGGGAATAGTCCCTTTCTGCTTGTTGACGACATCGCTTTCTATCAATATCATCAATCTTATTAATAGCCTCAACTAACCCAGAAATACTATCAGGTTCCACTAAAAAACCAGTCTTTTCATGTTGTACAATCTCAGCCGGTCCTCCCCGTTGATAAACAATAACAGGAACCCCACAAGCTAACGCTTCAATCGTTGTATTACCAAACGCTTCTACCCATTTAGGAGTCATTAATAAAGCCTTACATTTACCTAACTTTTCCTGCAACTCTCTAGTATTAAAAAAACCTTCATATTTATAAGAAGCAGAAGAATAATTTTCACGAATGGTTTGCCAATATTTCTCATCCGTAACCTTGCCAAAAATTTTTAAAGGAATATTAACAATAGCTGCCGCTTCTATAGCATCCTCTAAAGCTTTTTCAGGGGAAATTCTTCCCACCCAAGCTAAACTATTCTCAGGGGTGTCACAATAATTATATAAAGATAAATTTAACCCATTTCCCAACACACGACAAATATGATGAAAAGAGAAGGTTTGTGCCTGAGCATGAGTATGAACCCCAATGGTATTTGGATATTGTTGAGCCACTCGGTTCATAATCTCATCAAAAGCATCCGTAATCGACCCCATACTGATAAGATGAGCAATAGGAGTAGCAAAAAAAGGAGTCAGATAAAACGGGAGCCAATCAAAGGCAAAATTAACTATTAAATCGTAATCCCTTTCTACCCTTCTGGCATAGTCCCACATATTTCCCAGAACCGAATTTTCAGGTAAAATAATAGGCGTATCTCGATGGTTATTTTGAATCATTTCCTGCCAAGTTCCTGAAATTTCTTGACAGGAAACATCGGAAACCACCGAACCTTTAGGGGCCACCACTGTAACCTCATGTCCCCGTTGACTCATTTCTTGCACTAGATTCAGCAGGGTTAACTCAACCCCTCCACCAATCCCCGATCCTAAAGGTCCCACTGGGGTTGACAAAAATAACAACTTAAGCATTAGACTCTCAAAAAAACTTGACGATAAGGGTTACATAAACCCAGAGATAGATGTTATCTTGGGAGCTAATTTGTCTCAATCCATCCCTTTTAAGATTGTCCCATACTTTTATCTGCTCAAGACAGCTTCTGGCCCTTCCTATGACTTCTGTAACCCCTCCTAGTGTTAACCAGCAAACCACCCAACTCTCACCAAGCTATAAAATCCCCGTTATCTTGGTCTTGATAGCGATCGCCACACTGTTCATCCAACCTTGGCTCAGTCTTCCCCTAGCCTTATTGGCCTTATTTCTACTGGTGCAAACTGTGACCATTCGTTTACAGTTTACCGCAACAGCATTGGATGTTTATCGTTCCGAGCAGCGTATTCGTAGTTTCCCCTACAGTGAATGGGAAAACTGGGAAATTTTTTGGCCACCCGTACCGATTTTATTTTATTTTAAGGAAGTTAATAGTATTCACTTTCTACCGATTATCTTTGATCCCCAAACCCTTAAAGCCTGTTTGGAACAATTTTGTGATTTTGATAAAGTAGAAAAAGATGGGTTGAAATCAACACCGATTGAACGATAAACTTTTTATAAGTTAACTCCCTTGGGTCGAAAAAATAGGCAACAGCTAACAGACAAAAATTAGGTGAGTCACAAGGATAAAAAAAGTAACTTAATTTATTCAATTGTCATCGCCTCTAACCTACAGATAATCCCAATCTGTAGACTATTGTCCCCTCAGCCTCTTGTTAACTCAATCAAAATCTCAATCTTGAACCCTGTCCCTGTAATCTAAATCCATGACCTCAGACGTTCCCCAATTTTCTAACCCCGATCTGACCCCTGATCCCTCTCAAGAGAACAACGCTGTTGAGGAAATAATAGGGCTAGAACCCTTAACCCTTCCTGCGACTGAGGGGGAAAACAAGCCAATAATTGACTCATCAGATAAAAACGTATCCGCTATTGATGAGTTTTCTCAATCGGTGAATTTAGAAAACATTATCAAAGAACTTAATCAAGAGGTTGAAGCCCTCAAACAAGAGAAACAGGGATTGCTCGCTGAAATAGAAACCCTAGAAGCCAAAAAAGCGAAAATACTCTCGGAAAAAACCCAAACAGTAGAACAAGCTTTGCAAACAATGGTCAGTGAAGGGTTAAAAGAACTTCAGCAAAAAAAACAAACCCTAGAACTCTCTGTTGAACAATTAGAACGTCGTCGGGATAGAATTCGCGAGGAAATGAAAACCACCTTTGCCGGCATATCCCAAGATTTAGCCATTCGGGTACAAGGATTTAAAGACTATTTAGTGGGAAGTTTACAGGATCTCGCTGCGGCCGCTGAACAATTGGACTTACCCACCCAAGAAAGTTGGGAACCACCCCCAGAACCGATGGCAACCCCTTCGGTCAGTGGGTCAAGCGTCCAGTTTGCCCCCCAAGAATTTGCCGATCAAACTCGGAAAATTCAAGAAATTTTGGAGCAGTACCGCAGAAATCCTGACTATTATGGACCTCCCTGGCAGTTACGCCGAACCTTTGAACCCGTCCACGCTGAAAGAGTACAGAAATGGTTCTTTTCCCAAGGAGGAAGGGGAACAATTCGCTCTATGGGCAGTCGCCTACAAAACATTTTAGTGGCTTCAGCCATTATTTCTGTCTTGAATGAACTGCACGGCGATCGCACTCGTTTCCTGATTCTGGCCAATACACCAGAACGGTTAGGAGAATGGCGACGGGGACTGCAAGACGCTTTAGGTATTTCTCGCGGTGATTTTGGACCAGAACGGGGTGTCGTCCTATTCGAGTCCCCAGAAGCTTTAGTTCAAAAAGCAGAACGGTTAGTAGAGGATGATTTTTTACCTCTGGTCGTCATCGATGAAGCAGAAGAACAGATCAGCCTCTCTTTACTGCAATTTCCCTTGTGGTTAGCTTTTGCCCCTGATCCACAGCAGATGAGCAGTTATCTCTATTAAACAATAAAAATTTAGACCACCTTCCATTTTACTGATGACTTATGGCTTTTTTCATTAGCGCATTACTGATTTTTGTCTGCTATCTACTGGGATCGATTCCCACAGGTTATTTAACCGCTTTATCCCTCAAGGGGATTGATATCCGTGAACATGGTTCCGGTTCCACTGGTGCCACCAACATTTTACGCACCGTTGGCAAAGGGGCCGCCATTTTTGTCCTAGCAGTTGATTTAGCTAAGGCTATGTTAGCGGTTATTCTCGTTAAACTCTGGTTTATCCTAGACGCTTCTGAGATGATTTCTCCAGAATGGAAACCCTGGTTAGTGATTTTAGGGGCGATCTCTGCTGTTTTTGGCCACAGTAAATCCATTTTCCTCAATTTTACGGGAGGAAAATCTGTTGCTTCTAGTTTAGGGGTGTTATTGGTGCTTAACCCCATTGTTGCTTTAGGTGCGTTAGGCAGCTTTTTAGGGATGTTAAGTCTGTCTCGTATCGTCTCTTTAAGTTCTATTACTGGAGTGGTTGCGGTTAATGTACTGATGTTTGGGTTACATCAACCTTTACCCTATTGTTTATTTGGGGTGATTGTGGGACTCTATGTTACGTTTCGTCATCGGGCGAATATTATTCGCATTTTCGCCGGAACGGAACCCAGAATTGGACAAAAATTACAGCAAGAAGGAAGTTAATTAGTTCTGAACTTGATAACATCTTAAATGAGGAGGGAGTTATAGCTTTATAACTCCCTCCTTATTTTTAGCCATCAGTATCAATACCACAGGATTTTTGACATACTCCCGTCGACGGAGTCGAGGGATTCTAACACCTCACGATGCTAGTTTTCTGCTTCTTCCTGTGCCAACTAGAGTATTGTGACCAATACTCCCCGTCGCTTCCAGTCCACAGACAT
>JBFRWG010000037.1:0-19843 GCA_051439445.1 Crocosphaera sp. | reverse complement strand
GTCCAGAATTGCTGATAACGATCAGAACAAACTTGTTTCATGTACTTCATAGAAGGTTTCATGAAGTGACGAGGGTCAAAGTTAGCAGGATCTTTAACCGCAGCTTCACGAATAGCAGCAGTGATGGCTAAGCGGTTATCAGTATCGATATTAACCTTACGAACCCCACTCTTGATCCCTTTTTGAATTTCTTCAACAGGTACACCATAGGTTTCAGGAATTTGACCACCATATTGATTGATGATGTCTAACCATTCTTGGGGTACGGAAGAAGAACCGTGCATCACTAAGTGAGTATTGGGAAGACGACTATGAATTTCTTCAATACGACTAATAGCGAGAATTTCACCAGTGGGTTTGCGGGTAAACTTATAAGCACCATGACTGGTTCCAATAGCGATCGCTAAAGCGTCTACTTGGGTACGTTCTACAAATTCTACTGCTTCATCAGGATCGGTGAGCAATTGATCTTTGCTGAGGGTTCCTTCAAACCCGTGGCCGTCTTCTTTATCTCCTTTTCCGGTTTCTAAAGAACCTAAACAACCTAATTCACCTTCTACACTAGCACCCACAGCATGAGCCACTTTAACAACTTCAGCCGTTACATTAACGTTATACTCAAAGCTGGCAGGGGTTTTAGCATCCTCTTCTAACGAACCATCCATCATGACACTGGTAAAACCATTGCGGATAGCACTGTAACAAGTTGCAGGACTGTTACCGTGATCTTGGTGCATAGCAATGGGACTATGAGGATAGCTTTCTACTGCACCTAAAATTAAATGACGCAGGAAGTTTTCTCCAGCATATTTACGCGCACCACGAGAAGCTTGTAAGATGACGGGACTATCTGTTTCGTCTGCTGCCTGCATAATGGCCAGGATTTGCTCCAAGTTGTTAACGTTAAATGCAGGGATACCATAACCGTTTTCTGCTGCGTGGTCTAAGAGCAGTCGCATAGGTACGAGCGCCATAGATGTCCTCCTAGTCTATTTTTTATATTTTGTGAGCAAGTTGTTAAGAAAATGAATTCTCTTATTCGTTAATCTTAAGATAGATTTCACTATTTGACTAACTTGATTTTTATTTTTTTTGATGCACATAATTGTTTTTTTGTCAATAACTGTAAGCTGAAATAGGAACAACCCACTATGGCACATCATTCGCTCATAACACATTTGACAATAAAAATCCTGCTGGGAACGAATCACATTTAATTTCTTCGATCAGACTGATATAAATATTTTTTTCGGTTAAATAAGGCATTGACGCAATGAAAAAAACATTACTCGCATCATTATTAATGCTCAGTTGTACTGGACTTGTTTTGTCTAATCCAGTTTCTGCACTAACCTTACGACAAACTAGAACAAACTTCTCACAACCTCTTAGATTCAATGGTTTTAATTCTTCTTTAGGGACTTTAACTGGTGTTAGGCTTGATTATAATTTATCCGCCATCGGGAGTGCGGTTGATCCGTCTAGGGTCTGTTGGTTTTACAGAGATTGTGAGGGTTTTTTTGTTTTAGATATTGATGGTAGTGGAGTTTTCAGCAGTCTCTTTAATCGAGATTTTGACTATGTAACTAATTTTGAGGTAGATAATGGAGTGATCGTTAATTTATTTTTAATAGGTTCGCGTAGTTTCAATCCAAGTTCATTTGTAGATGTACCCACAGTGGGCAATATATTTGTCGATTTCTTTGCTACTGGGGATTTAGCGACTAATCGCTTTATCAATCGTTTCTTACCTAACCCATTTGGAACTGTGAGATTAAGCTATCAGTATACACCTATACCAGAATTTATTCCTACCGTTGATGTTCCTGAAACCACTTCTACCGTTGATGTTCCTGAAACCACTTCTATCTTGGGTTTAGTCGCTATGGGTGTGGGTTTAGTAGCTTCTAAAGGGAGAAAACAAGGTTAACTTTTTCACCTTTATATAGTGTTTCTCACACTTGTGAGGTGTACCTCACAAGTGTGAGAAACGCTATATTTTTACTGAGGACGATTCTCCTAGTTTGGTTTGAGACTTCTCCTAAAATCATTGTTTTTTCTAAAGATTATCAGCAAAATAACGATGATATAATTGACAATTAGGTTGAGCTTCATCTCCTACTAAAGTAATTAATCCCATACTCTCTAATTTATAAGCAATAGTAGGTTCTAATTGCGCCCCAGTCTCACTTGTAACGACTTCTTTCATTGCTTCTGCTAATTCAGGAGAGGATTGTAAATTATTCCAATGACGGCGTAAATGATTGCTATAAATTCCCCCTTGGGTAGGAGCTTCTTCTAACAGTTTATCCTGGGAAATATTCTTATAAGCTAAAGCATCTAAAGCTAAACGAATAAGATAAGGATGTCCCCCAACCATCTCAATTAAATTGTTAGCAACCTGTTCTTTTTCTGAATCTTTTGACCAATTAAATCCATAATACTTTGCTAAAGTTATGACTTGTTCTAAATTGAACCCTGGTAATTTAATTTGTCTTCCTACATTAAAAGGAGATTGATTGGCATCTAATTTAATATAAACTTCTGTAGAATTGGCAATTACTAAACGGAGATTTTGCCAAATATCTAAATTATTTGCTTCTTCATGCCAATAGCGTAACATAGGTAAAAAATCTTTAGCAATATCTACATATTCAAAGACTCGATCTAAGTTATCTAATCCTAATACCAAAGGCCGATCAATTTGGGCTAATAAATAACTTTGAAAATAGGTTTTACAACTCACTAAACTCCCAAATAATTCCTCATCCCAATAATCATCCAGTTCTGGTTTTAAGCCTAATTCTCGACTAATATTGGCGCAAAACCAACGTAAAAATTTATCTAAACTGCTAAACATTGCCCCTTCTGCTGAACGAAGATTAAGATAAACTTTCCGACAATCATTGCCTTCTGTATGGGCTAAAATGGTCTTTAAAAGAGAGGTTTTGCCCATTTTTTCAGGGGCTTTAATCCGAATTAAAGCTCCAGGCTTTAAAATAGTTTGACAACAATCTATTTCAATGGGCGGACGAGGGATATAAATAGGGGAATCCACTTTAATAGGAGTTCGAGTATCCACCACAGGAACGATATTAAAAGTAGGTATTGTTGTGGTTTCTTTCCACTCAGGATATTTAATATCTTTTAACCATTCTCGTAGGATTTGAAACTTACCTGGTCCCTTGCTACTGGGATCTAATTCAGGACAACCATTAGCTTTTTCACTGGAAAAAGAACGATATAACTCTGTCATTTGTTTTTTATAGGTTTCATGACTGGCAGCTTCTGCTAGTTCCCACACTTCCGTATCGGGTTTGCGCCAATTTTCATAAGCAAACCGAACTAAAAAAATTTCTCTTAATCTTCCTTTTAAACTTTGATCATTAGCAACTTCTTTGAGGAATTGATCCCAACTTTTTGGTTTCATAGCAGTAGATTTTCGTCAACTTTAATCATTTTTACCCTAATCGATCCCACGATAGAGATCAGCGATCGCCAACTCAAGGTTAATACTTTGCAGGATAACGCAATCACCATCTTCTTGACATACTCCCCCGTTAAACTACGTTGTAACGGGGGATTCTTTCCACAGACTGGACTAACGCCAAAGCATCTTTAATTGCTTTGTCTTTACGCTGTCTTGATACTTTAAGGTGAAGCTTGGCAACTTTTACCCGTTGCTTGTGATACTTGTTAGACTGTCTCGATCCTTTACGGAAATGTTTTGATAACCGACGTTGTGCTTTTTTAAGTCGTTTTTCTGACTTTCTTAAATAGCGTGGATTATCAACAGTATTGCCTTGTGAATCAGTATAAAAATCCTTTAAACCCAAGTCAATTCCTGTTACTTGTACCGTTGGTTCATGGTATTCCTGCCTTTCTACATCAATGAGAAATTGGCAATAATAACCATCACAACGTCTAACAACTCTAACCCGTCTAATTTGTTGTTCTGAATAATAAACCAACGTTCTTTGGCTACACCATAAATCAAATTCTCCTGCTTTAAAAGCATCAGTGAATTTAATTTTTCGTCTATCATCTGATAACTTGTATCCTGTTAGTTTGTATTCAACAGAACGACTATATTTTTTAAACCGAGGAAACCCCTTCTTTCCTTGTATCTTGGCGCGACAATTTTGATAAAATCTATTAATTGATTGCCAAGCTCTATCAGCAGAAGATTGACGGGCTTGAGAGTTTAACTTGATTACCCAAGGTGTGTCTTGATTTTTAGCTAATGTGGAGCAAAGCTTTTGGAGGTCATTACGAGTTATTCTCTTATTATCCATCCAATAACGAACACAGGAATTACGCACAAACTGAGATGTCCTAATGGCTTGATCTAGTCTTCGATATTGTTCGGCTGTTCCGTTTTTTAATTTCGCTTCTACAACTAGCATTCATTAATCCTCGACCTTGGATATATTTATCCTAATACAGTTTACCTAGATTTGCTAGAATTAAAATCATTGCTTCGCCTTAATTTACTGGTCGGATTTAGCTAATAATATTCATCTTGATGGTTAACTTTCACATTGCCAGAGTGAAACCGAGAGTCTCTAGAGTCACCTAAATGGAAGTTGATTAGAGTCAGTAGGTTAAGGGCAATGCGATCGTGGTTATCAGTACCACCAGCCATTGCATAAACTAAGCCGCGTCGATATTCATGGCGAATCTGACTCTGACGTTCGATATCGAGATAGTCTTGGGGACTGATGTAGTGGGGAACAGCGATCATGATATCTAGGTAAAAATTTGCTTTTATTGTAACTTAAGAAGGTTAATCCTTTGTTTTTGCCCTTTCTCGGACCGGTTGGACAAAAGAATTCTACTATTTTCTACTTACTTCCATGTTCAGTCCGACAACGCTGTCCAAAGATTTTGTCAAAATGGGACTGACATTCTCGGACATCATCTTTACTATAAGAGTGGAGGGTAATTACCCTCTTAATCAACCCGTCCCAATGCAGGTGTGAACATAGGAGATAACTAACCATGAACACTAAGCTAACCCTCAAATCTAAACTAGCAACGGTAATCGCCATTTCCCTTCTCCTGGTTTTCGGTGTGGAAACAATGGCTGTAGCATCTTCTGATTCTTCTAATCCCTTTGCCGAGAGTACCGTCGTCAATAATGGTGGCCAACGTTGTCCAGGGGATGATAAAGATGATTGCTAAATGTTACCGTCGTTGGTAGACTCCGACCCAAACACACCTAAAAGTTGGAGAAAGCTGGGATTTTTCCTGGCTTTTCCTGATGACTTTAACAGATCAATCGTCAAAATCTTGATAATCGTCCCTCCAGTCAACCCTAAGCTGAAAAACGATTATTATTATAGTGGAAAACTTCAAACACTTGACGGCAAAAAGACTTTAATTTCTCCGCTACATCTGTCGCTGGTTGGTAATCCCCTTCTAATTGCCAGTTTTCTATGGTTGACAACCGCCAAGCTTGTCCCTGATGATTAAATCCCGTTGTTTCTACCCCAATCAACCTTTGGGTTTTGTCCACAGGATCTTTATGAAATCTAATTTGCACTAACATACTGCGACTTTGAAAACGGGGACTCCACCCAGGTAAATGAAAGCCAATATCAATGGAGTTAGGGTCGACTAATTCCAGGGTATCAGGATCATTGCGCCACGGTTTAAGATCCGCTTTAGCATCAGGAAAATGGGTTTTAAATGAATGGACAATGGATGCGATTTTTGTGGCTATTTCAACACCTTTGGCTTTTTCTGATGCGTTCATGTTAGTCTCCTCCTCTGTTAATTTCGATGAAATCCCTAAAATTAGGCATTCTGCTCTATGATAGATGCAAAAACAAATATCACGCTACACCGCTTTTTTACAGGTTATGAAACGTTTATAATTATCCTTCAATTTAAAAAACTTCAGAAAAACTTAAGGTTTAGAGCAGATAAATGTATAGTAAGATTCAGGTTAAGAGATAACTTCTGGATTAAGTGTGAAGAGTCGTAATCATTATCTCGTCCAAGACTTTAAGGGAAATAAATAAAATATGATTGCAGCAGCCCCATCTTCCAACGGATACCACATTCATGGGACTAAACCAGGAATGCCCCCCATTAGTGGTTGGGAAGCCGAAATCGCCTCAATTGTACAACACGATGACCCTATTTTTGCCCCCCATTCCAATCTGGACCTCGCTAACATAAAATCAGGGTTTGCTTGCGCCCTTCATATGCACCAACCCACCATCCCCGCCGGTCATAATGGTGCATTAATTAGTAATCTGCAACATATGTTCGACAATAAACATATTGGGGATAATCATAATGCTCCTACATTTGCCTGGTGTTATAAACGGATTGGGGAGTTTATTCCTGATTTAGTTAATAATGGTTGCAATCCTCGCATTATGTTGGACTATTCTGGTAATTTATTATGGGATTTTCAACAAACACCCCGACATGATATCCTCGAACCCCTCAAAAGGATTACCAATGATATTCAATATCATCCTTATGTCGAGTGGTTGGGAACTATGTGGAGTCATGCGGTTGCTCCTTCTACCCCCATTCCTGACCTAAAATTACAGATACAAGCTTGGCAACATCAGTTTGCTGCTTTATTTGGTTATGATGCTCTCAGACGGGTGAAAGGGTTTTCTCCCCCAGAAATGCACCTTCCTAACCATCCTGATACTCTTTATGAATATATTAAGGCGTTGAAAGAGTGTGGTTATCGTTGGTTATTGGTTCAAGAAGACTCTGTAGAACGGTTGAATGGGGATGACTTACACAAAAACCGTGATGATAAGTATGTTCCTAATCGTTTAGTGGCGCGCAACTCTAAGGGGGAAACCATTAGTATTACGGCGTTAATTAAAACCCAAGGATCTGATACTAAGTTAGTGGCTCAAATGCAGCCTTATCATGAAGCTAAGGCCCGAGGAAAGCAGAAATTAGGTAATGTAGAAGTGCCTAGCTGTGTGTCTCAGATCGCTGACGGAGAAAACGGTGGCGTGATGATGAATGAGTTTCCTGATGGTTTCCGTAATGCTTTCTATAGCATCAAGGATAATCATGAAGGGGTGGTTGGTTTCAATGGGACTGAATACATTGAACTCCTGCAACAAGCAGGTGTAACTGAAGATGATTATCCCGTTTGTCAAGCAGTGGGACAACACAAAATCTGGAATAAAATAGGCACTGATAAGGTTACTCCAGAAGCAGTTGCCAAGGCCATCGAAGAGTTAAAAGCGACAGATGATCGCTTCCACATGGATGGTGCTTCTTGGACCAATGATCTCAGTTGGGTGAAGGGTTATGAAAACGTCTTAGAACCCATGAATGAACTCAGTGCTGGTTTTCATCGGAAATTCGATTCTCTTGTACAACAAGATGCCAACGTAACTCGGACTCCTGAGTATCAAGAGGCTCTCTTGTACACCATGTTAGTGGAAACTAGCTGTTTCCGCTATTGGGGACAGGGTGCTTGGACTGACTATGCTCGTGAACTTTATAATCGCGGTGAGCATTTCGTGAAATAAGTCTTTGTTGGGTACATTTTAAGCGATCGCCTCTTTCGTTTAGGGGCGATTTTTTTATCTTGGATTTATATAACAGGTTATAACAGGTTATAAAATTTCTAATCAATATGGTTTCAGATATTGAATAATATTTTGATTTAAAGGAATGGATTTATTTTGTTGTTGATAAGCGAGAATCATTTCTTTGAGAGCATCTTTTAACATTAAACGACATTCTTCTAAGTCTTTTCCTTCTGTAATAACTTCTTCCCATTCAATAATTTGTCCCATATATCCAGAAGGTATTTTAGTATATTTGGCTGTGTATTGATAGTTCATATATGTACCTGGACGAAAATAAATGTTGTCATTAAGAGAAAGTCGGAGGAATGCACTAGATGCAAACCATGAGTCTAAAGAATACTATAGTTTATTTTCCAAATAATTGATTAAGTAACTCATCTCGATTTAACTGGAAGTGATTAGCAATATTCCGTAATATAGCATTAATGTAGCTACTTTGAGGGGTTTATGAGCAGGAATTGTAATGTGATCTTCTCCTTTTTTTTGATAGTTAACCTAATATGACTACCTGTTTGATGACTGACTTGATAACCGAATACTTTAAGACTTTTACTAAGTCTTGATCTGATATATCTCTTGGTAATTTCATGAAGCAAAAACCTCCTCTTGAACAATATGGAGGCGGATAATTTTAGGACGTAAGTTTTCATCAGGAAAATGACAGTGAACAGCATCTTTAACTTCTTTTTTTAAAGTATCTAAATCATCAGCTTGAGTGATAATTGATTCTCCTAATGCTTGCGCAACATAACCCCCCTCAAGATCCCTTTCAACTAAAAAAATAATTTCTGTCATTGTCATGTTTTTCCTTTTTAATAAAGTTATCTTGATTATATTATTTTGTAGGGGCTTAATATTATTAACCCCTTCACTTAAATATAACAGGTTATAACAGGTTATAAAATCTCCAATAAATATTGTTTCAGAAGTAGCTAATTGTAACAGTCTTTTGATTAATACAAATGTTCACTACCAGTCCATAAGATACTGTTTCAGATGCAGTTAACTGTAACAGTCTCACCCTAAGTTCTAAATTCTACATTCTAAATTCTACATTTTTTCCCCATTGGGACACCAAGGACCAATAATTGAGTCTCCGTTGTTTTCTTTTTCTGCTAATTCTAGATTTAATTGTAATAGTTTCTCTAAGATATCGTCCTCAGAGTTAAATTGATACGCTTCCATAACAACATTATCCAGTTGTTGATGGAGTTGATAAAGTTGACTACTGGGTTCATTAAAAAAAACATTATACAGTTTGGTTATTCCCCATTTTTTCTTTTCCATTTGTTGGGTTCGATAGTCATGGAGTTGTCTCATTATTTTACGAATATTATCAACAGTTTCAGATGTAGGGTTTTGGGGAAAAGGAAAAGTTTCAAAACAAGTTTTAGGGGTATAACGAGTGTCTCCTTTTAAAGTTGAACTTTGTACTTTTATCCAGAGTCTATGAACCTTTGATGTCAAAATACCTAAGATATAATAATCATCAGAAGAAATAACTATATTTAAGTCACCTGGTATCCAAGTTGAAAGAAAAGGTATAAATATAGCCCATTTAGATACTCTAGGTAATGCAAAACAAAAGTTTAGGTTACTAAGTTGTTTACGCATAGTACGACCATTAACACCAAACTGCCACCATATTAGTCTTCTTTTTTCCATTCTATTATTATCTCTTTCTGGTTTAACAGTTGTTTTAATATGTTCAAAAGGTAAACTATAATCACTAGCATCTTCTAAGGACATATCATTAAAATCAATAATCCATCGATCAGGTTTTGCATGAGTATTTTTAGCTAAATTTGCTCCCATAGAAAACAATTTTAAAACTTCTTTATTTTTAGCATCTTTTTCAATCCAAGCATTAACCTTTTCTTCCGTTACAATAAATCCCATTCCGACGGGAGAAATACCTTGAAAACTTTTATTTTTGTTTGCTTTTAATGTCTTAGCAATGGAAACATCTATATGAGATTGTAGGGAAGAATTAATCTGACTCACTTGATGATCATCTAAATAATATTGCTCAGGTTGTTGCTTACACCAATTAACTAAACTAACATGAACATTTGCTTCACCAGACCAAGATTGAGTAGAAATAGCTTCATGAATAAAACCCCCATTGTGAGTAATATAATCTAATGCAGCAACTCGACTTTTTCCCTGACTAATAGAATTAGTTGCTACTAAACCGGCTCTTCCTTTTTTATCTATATTGTCATGTGCTAAACGAAACCAATAGGCACAAAAATCAACAGAATCTTTAACGGTTGAATACTGTTTAAACACTTTGTCAATATAATCATCTCCTAAATTCATTCTTAGATGTTTACCACCCAAAAAAGGAGGATTACCGATAATAGCATCAGCTTTAACCCAGTCAGTAAATAAAGCATCTTTACAAACAATATTGTCATCCAAACTATCTAAAGGTAAAGAATTTTCTGTCAAATTAAACTTATCAATAGCTACCTTTCTAGCAATCATTAATGTCACCCGTGCCAACTCAACAGCAAAGGGATTAATATCCATCCCATAAAACTGTTTAGGAGTTACAAAACTGATCTGCATCTGTTCTTTTTTAGACTGACGACGCTGAGAAATTTTACTTAATAACAACTGTTCAATACGCTTTAACTCTTGATAAGCTACATACAAAAAATTGCCCGAACCACAAGCGGGATCTAACACCTTATATTGTTGCAGTTCTAACTGTAATTGATTCAATTCTCCGATGGTTTTAGCTGCTTCTATTTTCTCCTCCCAATACCGACTAATGGTAGGTCGAACAATTTTCATAATATCTGCTTCCGAAGTGTAATGAATCCCATAAGTATGACGTTCATCTTCATTCGCTGTCCCCTCAAAAATGTTACCAAAAATAGCAGGACGAATCTTATTCCAATCTTGACATGCTGCTGCTTCTAAAAATTCCAATTCTTGTCTATTTAACTCTATCGGTTGTATCTGAGAAAATAAACCACCATTAAAATAATCAACTCCTTTATATTGTCCTGCTGGTGTTTTTCCAGGTTGATTCATCTCCCGAAATAAACCCCCTAAAACATCATAAGAACTCGCTCCATTTAAACAATCCTGAACACAACTTACAAATAAATCTTGTGGTAATAAACCCCGATCTTGAGCAAACATTGCTAACACACATTGCAAAATAAAACGCTGTGCTTGTAACTCATTAAAACTATTCTTTTTACTCCGTTTCTGTAAAAGTTTAAATAATTCTCCCATGCGTCTCGCTGCTTTGTCTGTTACCTCCACCTGATTATTTTTAAAAATAGGAGTACGGTTTCCCAACTCCATAAAATTAAACGCACCGGCACGATTTTTTAACTCAGAAAGTGCGACAATATCCATCGGTTCATCTATTTGTGAATTAAAGTCATAAATCCATAATTCATCAAAGTTACATCAGATGACATAACGAGGGCGATCCGGTACCAATCTTGTCCAATATTGAAAAGCTTGAGGATAATATTTATCCAAAGACTCCCCCCGCTTTTTCATCTCAATTAAAACACGGGGTTTCCAGACTAAATCAGCAAACCCAGTCTTCCCTTTTTTACTTCCTTTCTTAATTGCTTCCTCATACCTTCCTCCTGCTTCTAATACCCCTTGATGACCAAACGCTTGAAAGAATCTATCTAAGAAAACTTGCGCCTCTTTTCGCTCTTTTCCTGTGATATATTGCTGACAATAATCAATAAATTTCTCTAAATTTTTGGAGGTAGGACTTGACATTTGCAAAAAAGTATGTGTAAACTAAGAATTAGTAAGGTATATTGCCCTTCTTATATAGTTTAAAGGTCAAAGCAGTTAATCCATAAACATTGTGAGAAAAGTTAAATAATTTAATAACATTTTCTTAATGTACCTCACCTATTCATATTTTACTGAAAAAAGGGGATAACCAGAAAAATCTTCCTTATTTCAAATCTTCAACCTCAGAGGTCGGTCATTCTCAATTCTCAATTCTCAATTCTCATCTATCCAATTCTACCACTAATATAATCTTGAGTTTTCTGCTCAGATGGATTAGAAAAAATTGTTTTTGTTTCACCAAACTCTATCATTTCTCCCAAATACATAAAAGCAATATAATCAGAAATTCTAGCTGCTTGCTGCATACTATGGGTAACAATAATCATGGTCACTTTTTTTTGTAATTGACTAATTAATTCTTCAATACTATTAGTTGCAATAGGGTCAAGTGCAGATGTAGGTTCATCTAATAAAATAACTTCTGGTTCTGTAACTAATGCTCTCGCAATACATAAACGTTGTTGTTGACCCCCTGATAAATCATAAGCTGACTTATGTAAACGATCTTTTACCTCATCCCATAATGCAGCATCTTGTAATGCTTTTTCTACCTTTTCATCCAGAATATTTCTATTTTTTTCTCCTCTAACTCTTAACCCATAAACAACATTTTCATAAATTGATTTAGGAAAAGGATTAGGTTTTTGAAACACCATACTAACCCGCATTCGTACCTCAATGGGATCAACTTGAGGACTTAAAATGTTTAAGGAATCGATGCGTATTTCTCCATCATAATGATTATTAGGATAGAGATCATGTAAGCGATTAAAACACCGTAATAAAGTTGTTTTTCCACAACCAGACGGACCAATCAAAGCGGTTACTTTTTGTTGAGGAATGATAAAATTGATGTTTTTGAGCGCATGAAAATCTCCATAGTAGAAGTTAAAATTTTTGACTTCTACTTTAGGGTTAATGGTTTCTGAATTAAGAGAATTATCTAAAAAATTATCTACCATTTGATTCCTTGACGTAAACGATAACGTAAATAAATTGCAATACCATTAATGCCTAAAGTCATCAATAATAAAACAGTTCCAGCAGCAGCCGCATTAACTTGAAATGCTTGTTCAGGACGAGATACCCATGTAAACATTTGAATCGGCAACACCGTAAAAGGTGCATTTAACCAAGCAAAGAATCTCTGAAAATTAAAGAAAGGAAAGGTCATTTCCAAAGGTAAATATGGAAAATTACTGTTCAAAGGTGACTCAGGTAAAAAAGCAATAAAAGTTAATGCTCCAATGCTAATTAAAGGCGCAGTTTGACCGATTGCACGGGCTAAACCGATGATAATTCCTGTTAAAATACTGCCAAAAGAATAGGGTAAAATATGATCCCAGATTGTTTGCCATTTACTTGCCCCAACGGCAAAAGACGCTTCTCGTAAACTAATAGGAATTGCTTTAATTGCTTCGCGGGTGGTAACAATAACTACCGGCAAAATTAACAAAGCTAAGGTTAATCCTGCCGTTAAAACACTTTGTCCTAGCTGAAATTGATAGACAAATAATCCTAATGCTAATAAACCATAAACAATAGAAGGAACGCCAGCTAAATTAGTCACATTAATTTCGATAATAGCTGATAACCAATTTTTGCGAGCATACTCTTCTAAATAAATACCTGAAGCAACTCCAATCGGAATGGCAGCAGCGGCCGTTACTAACATAACTAAACTGGTTCCTACCCAAGCAGAAAGAATCCCTGCTTGTTCAGGTTTTCGACTGGGAAATGATATAAAAAACTGTGGGGTGAGACGGGGTAACCCTTCAATTAAAATTTGTAAGGTTAATCCCAATAAAATAAAAATGGCTACAAAAATAATCAGTAACCCTACCATAGCAAAGCAACTATCAATCAGTTTTCGTCTAGAAATATCTTTGGCTCTATTTTCCTGTGACATGGACTCAATACTTAATAAATTTCTCGATAACGTTTAGCTAGAAAGTAACCAATCACATTTAAGGTTAAGGTCATGACGACTAACGTCAAACCCACAGCAAAAATGGTTTGATATTCAACAGTTCCGTGGGGTAAATCTCCTAAACTAACTTGCGCAATGTAAGCAGTAATCGTTGCCCCTTGTTGCAGAGGGTTTAGTGTTAATTGAGGTAATAAACCAGAAGCGATCGCCACAATCATAGTCTCACCCACTGCGCGCGATGCTCCCAAAATATAAGCAGCCCCAATCCCCGAAATAGCAGCAGGAAATACGACGTTTAAAGCTGTTTGTAAACGAGTTGCGCCCATCGCATAAGACCCCTCTTTTAAAACGACAGGAACTGCTCTCATAGCGTCTTCACAGATGGAACTAATCAAGGGTAAAATCATTAATCCCATCACTAAACCACCACTTAACATATTAAAAGTTGGTAGTTCAGAAAAAACTTTTTGCAGTAAAGGAGTAACCACTAAAAGAGCAAAATAGCCATAAACAACCGTGGGAATAGCTGCTAATAATTCTAAAATAGGTTTTACCCATTCTCGCAAATTTTTCGGGGCAAACTCACTCAAATAAATTGCCACAATCGTTCCTGAAGGGATTGCTACCAATAAAGCAACAGTCGATGTTACAAAAGTTCCTGAAAGAAGGGGTAAAATTCCGTAGTGTTTATCATTAAACAGAGGAGTCCACTGAGTATCAGTCAAAAAGTCAAGGATAGAAACTTGTTGAAAAAAAGACCAAGATTCTGTCACTAAAATATCCAAAATACCAAAGGTAGTTGCGACAGAAGATAAGGCAGCTAGAAAAAGAGCAAATTCTATAATTCTTTCTCGAATATTGCGAAAAAGCTTATTATTAATTTGCCCATTACTATTATCTTTAGACAAAAGTTGTGTCATAATTTAGCGAGCCGCTTGGGCTAATTTTTGCTTATGTGCTTGATAATCACTACGAGGAATAGAACGAACCTCTTTGACTAATCTTGGTGCATTATCTAGATAGTAGTTCACAAATTTCTTGACAGCAGATTTGTTTTTTACAGAGTCAATATTGACATAAATAAAGATGGGGCGTGCCAAAGGGGTATAGGTTCCATTACTCACGGTTTGAGAAGAAGGAGCAACCCCATTAATTTTTAAAGCTTTGAGCTTATTTTTATTTTCTTCATAGTAAGTATAGCCAAAGTAAGCTAATGCTTTATCATCATTAGCTACCCCTTGAACTAAAACATTATCATCTTCACTAGGAGTATAATCAGTACGACTTTCTCCTGAATCACCAACAATTGCATCAGTAAAATAATCAAAGGTTCCTGAGTCTGCACCAGGACCATAGAGTTTTAACGGAGCATTGGGCCAACTAGAATTCACTTGATTCCATTTGGTAATTTTTCTGGTAGCTGCCGGTCCCCACATTTTCTTTAATTCTGCTGTTGTAATATTCGTTAAAGGGTTACCTTTATTAACAACCACAGTAATCGCATCGTAAGCAACAGGAATCTCCATATATTTAACTCCTGCCTCTGCACACATTTTCTTCTCTTTATCTTTAATGGGCCGAGACGCATTGGAAATATCGGTTTTTACCGCAGCATTTTTAGAACAGAATTTCTTAAAACCCCCTCCTGTTCCAGAAATACCAACGGTAACCCGTACTGAACCCCTTTCTTTCTTTTGAAACTCCTCAGCAACTGCTTCTGTAATGGGATAAACCGTACTAGAACCGTCTATTTTGATAGGAGTACGTCCCTGAGAGTTGACTGGGATGTTAGTCAGGTTAACTAAGGCTAAACCCAATGCAAACGCACCAGCAAAAAGCCAAGCATTTATTTTAAAGTTCATCGTTGTATGTTCCCTAATTGCTGTAATTTGTCTTTTTTGACTATTGAACCCCGATTATTATCTCGAATGAACACAAAAATTGGATTAATCTTCAGTAAAAAAATGATTAAGTTAATTAAAAATTATTCTTTTCTTAATTAAAAATTAGTCAGTTTCTTAGATTTAGCCAAAAACAGTCTAAATAGTTGGTTATCTGATAATTGCTTGATAAAATTAAATTGAATATCTTGACTAATTTTTATTAATTTAAGTCCCGTTTTTCAAAGTTCAAGAATTCCTTGACTTCCTGAGCAAAAAAATATCTCGTCAAAATGGGCCAATCATTGCCTATAATATTAAAAAGTAAGACGTTGACTCCACAAATATTCAAACAGTTAATACTTGATTTCACTGATCATTAACTCTCGTTGGATAGATAGGAGTGTATTTAAGGATTATCCATCAAACTGTTAAGATTTATTGACTTTATGAGTACAATCGAACAAATTGAACCGGCAGCCAAAGCGGAAGTAATGATTTATCAGCCCTATTACCATAAAGATAAGCATAAAGTCCTTCCCTATGCTATTTCGCTATATTCCCAGGGACATCTCGAAGGGGAAAGACGGATCGAAGGCTCGAAAGGCGTTCCTTTCGTTGCTTCCTGGTATGTATCAAATCTGCCCTCAGAATTAACCCGATGTCAAATACAGTTTGATAACCAAGCAGAATTAAGTTATCAAATGACAATTCTTAATGCTGAATTTATTGACTATCTGATTGGAGTCCTTAAAATTTATCAAGAAGGAAAAATAGTAGATTTTCCTCAAGGATTCTATCGCAAGTTGCTACACTGCGAAGAATCTGCCTCCTAAACCCATAGCAAATCAAGGAGTAACAGGGTGGCCCCATCAACTAAATATGTAATCGTAGCTTCAATTGAACCCTATACAGGGAAGTCAGGGAGTATTTTAGGACTGGCTCATCAATTTCAAGACAAAGGTTTATCCATTGCCTATGGCAAACCCATCGGGACTTGTTTAGAAGAGGAGCAACCCCTAACAAAAGAAGCGGATGTAGAATTCATTACCGAAGTATTAGGGTTAAAAGAAAGTCAAATACGATCCCCTCTAGTATCTTTACAAAGAGCCAGTGTAGAAAAACGTCTCAAACAAGAAGATACGAAAAACTACGGACAATTATTAAAAGATAGCCTCAAAGACATAGACGCTGATGTGGTTGTCCTCGAAGGAGCCGGAACCCTTTGGGAAGGCAGTCTGTTTGGATTATCGATCGTTGATATGGCCACAACCCTAGATGCTTCGGTTTTATTAGTGGTTCGTTACCATTCTCCTTTGGTAGTAGATAGTCTGCTGACAGTGAAATTAGGATTAGGCGATCGCTTGGCCGGGATCGTCATCAATAATATCCCCCATAAAGAATTTGAAACCACACAGACTCTAATTAGACCCTATCTAGAAAATCAAGGAATTCAAGTCTTGGGCTTATTACCCGCAAGTCGTTTATTACAAAGTGTCAGTGTCAGAGAAATTGCCCATCAACTCAACGCTCAAGTGTTGTGTCGAGATGATCGCCTCGATTTAATGGTGGAAAGTCTTACGATTGGGGCGATGAATGTAAACTCAGCTTTAGAATATTTTCGTCAAGGCCAGAACAAAGCAGTAGTGACAGGGGGCGATCGCACCGATCTCCAATTAGCAGCCTTAGAAACCTCCACCAGTTGTTTAATTCTCACAGGACACATGAAACCCCAACCCTTAATCATTAATCGGGCTGAAGATGTGGAAGTTCCTATTATCTCTGTTGATTTTGATACCTTGACCACCGTTGAAATTGTAGATCAAGCCTTTGGTAACGTTCGACTACAAGAAAAAATTAAAGTTAGCTGTATTCAGGAATTAATGGTTAAAAACTTCGATATTAATAGTTTAATTGCCCACTTGTCCCTGTGAATTTTCCCATAACCTTAACTAGGTTTAACTCTCTAAGGTTTTAGAGGGTTATTTATCAAAAAATCTATTCAGGGCCAAAAATATCCCCATTTTCCTGGCTCAATCGGGGATTTCTGGCCAGTAATTCCTTAAATGTTGGGCCAGAATACCGTATTTAGGAGCGCAAATCAGAGCAAGAACGAATAAAAACGTCAACAATACCACGATACTTCCACCAGTGGAAACGTCCAAATGATAGCTCAGATAGGTTCCTAAAACACAGGAAAAGACACTACTGATCGCAGAAATCACTAACATACAATCAAAGCGATCGCTCAATAAATAGGCGATTGAGCCAGGAGTGACTAACATGGAAATAACCAGAATAATGCCAGCCGTTTGCAACGCAGCCACAATCGTAAGAGCTAATACACACAGCAAGGTATAGTACATCATTTGAGTATTCAAGCCAATTGCTTTGGCGTGGTTAGGATCAAAACAAAACAGCAGTAAATCTTTACGCCGTAATAGAATAACAACTAAGGTCATGATTCCTGCGATTAAAGTTTGAATAATGTCCTGTCCAGAAATACCCAAAACATTACCAAAAAGAATGTGGAATAAATCAATATTACTGGGAATTTTCGTGACAAGAACTAAACCAAAGGCAAAAAACCCCGTAAAGACAATACCAATGACTGCATCTTCTTTCAGTCGGGTATTAGACTTAATATAACCAATGGCCACCGTTGCACCAAAACCAAAGATAAACGCCCCGATCGCAAAGGGTATATTCATAGCATAAGCTATCACTACCCCAGGTACCACTGCATGGGAAATTGCATCTCCCATGAGTGACCAACCTTTGAGGGTAATATAACAAGAAAGTACCGCACAAACTAAACCCACAAAGGCACTCACCCAGATCGCTTGCACCAAAAAACCATATTGCAACGGTTCAGTAACCCAGTTCAAAATATTCATTCCTGTTTAATATTTTCTAAATTCTAAATTCTGCATTCTAAATTCTACATTCCCCAAACGTCATCTCTAAGTTTTCTTCTGTAAAAGTTTCTTCTGTAGTCCCAGAAGCTAAAATGGTGCGGTTAAGGAGAATAGTGCGATCGCAGAAGGTCGAAATAGACATCAAATCATGGGTCGATACTAAAATAGTATGACCTTCTTCTCGCAGTTGGATCATCAGATCAATAATGCGTTTTTCTGTCTTCACATCCACCCCGGTAAAGGGTTCATCCAGTAAAATGACTTTACCTTCTTGCGCCAAAGCCCTTGCTAAAAATGCCCGTTTTTTCTGTCCTCCTGACAGTTCCCCGATCTGACGATGACGAAACTCACTCATGCCAACTCTCTCTAAACTTTCCATCACCAATCTTTTATCTTTGGCACTGGGAATGCGTAACAAGTTCATATAACCATAACGTCCCATCATCACCACATCAAACACACTCACGGGAAAGTTCCAGTCCACTTCGTCTGCTTGGGGAACGTACGCCATCCATTGCCGTTTTTGGGCTTTTTTGACGGAGGTTCCCCCCACCAAAACCCGTCCTTGACTGGGGGACAAAAACCCCATAATCGATTTAAACAGGGTGGACTTACCGCAACCATTGGGACCCACTAAAGCAGTGATAGAACCGGCTTCTACGGTGCAACTGGCGTTATACAAGGCCAGTTTAGCGTTATTGTAGGTAACACTAAGATTATCGACCGTAATATTCAGAGATTAGGCAGTGGTTGACAACAATCAATCCTAAAATGTTTGACAAAAGAGACAAGGAGAAACTATTCCGCTTTGCTACCTGCGAGTAACCCGTTGGAGATAACCCGCGCGTCGTATTCCAGTAAGTCTAAGAAGGTGGGAACGGGGCCTTCTTCGGTGGAAAGGGAGTCTACATAAAGATTGCCCCCAAACCTCGCACCGGCGGTTTTAGCCACTTGTTTTTGTCCTTCATCACTGACGGTACTTTCACAAAAAACAGTGGGAACGTTGTTGGTTTTCACCTTATCAATAACGGTTTTCACCTGTTTGGGGGTGAACTGTTGTTCGGCATTGATGGGCCAGATATAAATTTCTTTTAAATTGTAGTCGCGGGCTAAATAGGAAAATGCCCCTTCGCAACTGACTAAATATCGCTGACTTGCGGGTACTTGTTCGAGATCCCTTTGTAATTCTTCATCAATGGCTTTAAGCTTCTCACTGTAGGCTGCAGCATTGGCGTTGTATGTCTCGGCGTTGTCGGGATCGAGTTCTACAAACCCTTGACGAATATTCTCAACGTAGATCAACGCATTTCTCGGAGACATCCACGCGTGGGGGTTGGGTTTATCGGTGTAGGGCCCTTCGGCGATGGGAATGGGTTCGATCCCTTCTGTCAACAACAGGGAGGGGACATCTTTAACGTTGCCTAAAAACTGCTCAAACCAACGCTCCAGATTCATGCCATTATATAAGATGAGGTCGGCGTCTTGGGCTTTGGTAATATCGCTAGGGGTTGGCTCATAACCATGAATTTCTGCACCAATACGGGTGATAGACTGTACGTCTAACTCATCCCCTGCTACGTTTTGAGCGATGTCTGCTAAAACCGTAAAAGTAGTTAATACCTTCTTTTTTCCCTGATTATCAGCAGCCAATTCTCTGGTTTGGCTGTCGTCTGTTTGGGTAGAGGG